>NZ_JAFCLX010000087.1:0-16003 GCF_018130205.1 Bradyrhizobium sp. AUGA SZCCT0222 | reverse complement strand
CATGTGCAGCATTCTTATGCACAATCGCACATGAGACCGCGGGTGCAGCGCGCATCCGGCATTCCCTGCGCCCTCTGTCTTCGAGGGCAATGCTTTCATCACTTCGGGCGCACCGCGCCGCGAGAACGCGAACTCATGCCAAGTCTCCGTCCCAGGTCTCCGTCATTGCGAGGAGCGAAGCGACGAAGCAATCCATCCTTCCGCTGGGGCCGCTATGGATTGCTTCGCTGCGCTCGCAATGACGCGGATAGACCCCGGCGGGTTGCGATATCAGCCTTGACGCGCGCCGAACTTGCGCGACAAATGCCCGCGCCATGAACGCTTCCGAGCTGCACCAAATCACCAACTGGCTGATCGACGGCGCAAGGTCCGTGGTCAACTCGCCGCGGCTGATGGCTGAAGTCTGCGAGCGGCTGGTGGAGGCCGGACTGCCGCTCTGGCGCGTCGGCTTCTTCGTTCGAACCCTGCATCCCGATATCTTCGGCCGCAACTTCATCTGGCGGCTCGGCGCGGAGGTCGAGTTCGGAACGGTCGATTTCAAGATTCTCGACTCGCCGGCTTTTCACAACAGTCCCCTGATCCATGTGTTTCAGCAGGGGCTGGAGGTTCGCGCCCGTGTCGATGACCTGCAGAGCAGGCGCTTTCCGATCGTCGAGGACATGCGCGCCGAAGGCGTCACGGATTATATCGCGCTGCCGCTGTTGTTCACGGACGGTGCGGTGCACGCGTCGAGTTGGACCACAAAGCAACCGGGGGGCTTCACCGAAGAACAGCTGTCCGCGTTACGCCAAATAACAACGCCGCTGGCGCGGGTGATCGAGATCATCAGTTTGCGCCGTACGGCGTCGAGCCTGCTCGATACCTATGTCGGCAATCGCGCCGGTGAACGGATCCTGGGCGGACAGATTCGCCGGGGTCATACCGAATCGATGAATGCCGCGATCTGGCTGTCTGATCTGCGCGGCTTCACTGCACTGTCCGACCGGCTGCCGTCCGAGACCGTCGTCGACATCCTGAACCAGTATTTTGACTGCCAGGTCACCGCGATCCGCTCCCATGGCGGCGAGGTCCTGAAGTATATGGGCGACGGATTGCTGGCCGTGTTTCCGATCGACGAATATGTCGGTGACGAACAGCAGGTTTGTTCGCGCGTGCTTGAAGCCGCCCGTGAGTCCCGCGTCAGCGTCATGGCAATGCGGTATCCGATCGGAGACGCCGTCGAACGTTTTCGTTTCGGTGTCGCCCTGCATGTCGGGCGGATCCTCTACGGCAATATCGGCGGCGGCAACCGGCTCGACTTCACCTGCATCGGTCCTGCCGTGAACCTGGCGGCGCGGCTGGAAAAAATCGCCAGCCGTCTGCAGCGCACGGTGGTGGCGTCAGAAGGATTCGCCGGCATCTGCCGGGGAGGGTGGAGCGATCTTGGCGAGTTTCCGATTGCCGGATTCTCGAAGGCGGAGCGCGTCTTTGGCCTGGCCGACGAAACCTCGCCGGCCTAGCCGCGGTCAACCTGTCCCGCTATTCCTCGGGCTCGGTGGTGAACAGCAGCGGATAGCCCTTGGCGCGGCCGGCGTCGGTGGCGCGCGTCGCCTTGGTCTCGGCGACGTCCTTGGTGAAGACGGCGACCACGCACACCCCGCGGCGGTGCGCGGTGATCATGACCTTGTGGGCCTGATCCTCGGTCATGCGGAATTCGGCCTTCAGCACCGTAACCACGAATTCGCGCGGGGTGTAATCGTCGTTGACGAGGATGACCTTGTGCAGGCGAGGCCGTTCGGTCTTGGTTTTGACCTTTGTTTTTGGCTTGGCGACGGTATCGATCATTCCTGTGGCGGCTCCGAAGCGGCGAAAGCGTTTTCAAGCGAAGTGGATACCGGTTCGCGTAAAGAAAACGCGTCAAAAAATGAGAACGCTCCGACGGGCGCGCTGTTAGCCGGCGCGGCAATCCGCCAGGCGCTGCGTCATGTTCTGATCGCCGCGGCTGACGGCCGTCTCGATCAGTTTACAGGCTCCGGGCCGGTCCTGAAACTGGGCGTTTTTCGACAGCTTCAGGTCGATCAGCGCGGCCATCGCGCCGGGTTCGTCGAGTTCCGCGGCCTCGGTCGCATAATAGAGCAGATGCTTGGGATTCTTGATCCGGACCTCGGGATTGCCTGCGAGGATCCGTACCACCTCGGTGCGCGCGTCAAGGTCCCACACGCCGGCCTGGTCGAGCAGGTTTGCCGCCTGCTGGACGTCGCGGGGCACCACTTTGCCTTCGAGATAGAGCCGTCCCAGCACGCCCTTGACGCCTGTCGTGTCGGTGCGTGCCGTGAGCAAAGCGAGGGCGCGCTTGGGGTCGGCGGGGCCGCCTTCACCGGCGATCAGCATTTCGGCCAGCGGTGGCGGCGCACCGCCGGGATCGGGCCGCAGCGACTCTTCGAGCAGCGTGCGCGCGCGAACCGGATCGTCCTTGCGGATGGCGATCGCCAACTCCCGCTTGGCGCCGAACACGCCGGCCGCTGCCATTCGCTCGAGGATGTCGATGCCGCGGGCGCGTTCGTCCGGCCGGTCCGACGTCACCAGCAATCGGCCGAGCAGCGCCAGAAGGTCTTCCTTGCGGGCGTCCTTCGCCGGGTTGGCGACCGCGCGCTCGGCCCAATACCGCGCGGCAACCGGATCGCGTTTCACCGTCGAACCCCGGTTGAGCAGGATCGCCAGCATCTGCGTGGAAAAGGGATGTCCGAGTTCGGCTGCCTTGTGCAGCGCCTGATCGGCCTCGGCGCGCGTCACCATCGGCACCTTGTCGAGGTCGCCGCGGTCCCAGGATTTGTGATGCTCATAGAGTTCGTAATAGGCCTCGGCGTTGCCTTGTGCGGCGGCCTCGCGCAGCAGGGCCAGCGCCTCGCCCTTCCTTGCGTAGGGCAACGATCGCGCCACCGCGACCTTGAAATGGGTATTTTCGGGCTGATTGACGAATGCCAGGGTGCAGCTTTCGCTCCGCAAGGTCCAGCGGCGGCGCAGCGCCTCGTCGCTCATATAGCCCTTGGGATTCTCGGAAAGGCGCAGACAGAGTTCGCCGGCATTGGCCGAATTCAGCGCTGGTTCCGCTTGCGCAGCCTCGGGCTGCGCCGCGCCCGACAATTTCGGTGGCAGCAACAGCGCCGCCGCGACGGCGAACGTGGAAAACAGCAGGACCGACGGCACGACCGCGCGCGGCGACATTCGCCGGCGCGCAATTTCGGGACGTTTCGGGGGTATGCCCATGTCCATGCCATCCGCGGCCTGGTCGCCGCACGCCCCTTCTGTCGCGGTGAATGCCGAGTTTGTTCAAATCGGACATCACAGCATTGCTCCGCTCGGTGGCTGATCCGTCAAAACGCCATCGCGAATCGAGGCGCGGCAACGCTTGCCTCGAATCGAGGCAGTGGAGAGCTAACCCAAATGTGAAGGACAGATGATATCTGCCCTTTGCGCGGCGCAATTTGCGTGTCACCATTGTCACCAGTCGACGGGAGGGCAGCGATGCGCTGGTATGTCTCGATCGGAGCTGTGCTTGTGGCAGGCGTACTCGCCGGTGGCGACGTCGCGGGGGTCGCCGCGCCGGGCACAAGGAGCCAACTTGGCCATCCACCTGGCTTTGCACCGAGCCGTCAATTGGCGGACAAGGGAGCCACGCCGACCGTCGATGTCGAACTGGTTCTTGCCGTCGACGTCTCCTATTCGATGGACATGGATGAGCTGGCGATCCAGCGCGAGGGTTACGCCCAGGCCATCGTCTCCAAGGAGTTCCTGCAGGCGCTCAAGAGCGGCCCGCACGGCAAGATCTCGGTGACCTATTTCGAGTGGGCGGCTTCCACGGACCAGAAGATCATCATTCCGTGGCGATTGATCGATGGTCCGGAAACGGCGGATGCCGTTGCCAACGAGATCATGAAAACCCCGATCCGCCGGGCGTCGCGCACCTCGATATCGGGTGCGATCAATTTCGCGATGCCGCTGTTCGACGAGAATCCGCATCGCGGGTTGCGGCGCGTGATCGATATTTCCGGCGACGGTCCGAACAACAACGGCGGTCCCGTCGTCGTCGCCCGCGATGCCGCACTGGAAAAGGGGGTCGTCATCAATGGTCTGCCGATCATGGTGAAGGAGCCGTCTTATTCCACCATGGATATCGACAATCTGGATGCCTACTACGAGGATTGCGTGATCGGTGGTCCCGGCTCGTTCGTGGTGACGATCAAGGAGCGCGAGAAATTCAAGGAAGCGATCCGGACCAAACTATTGCTCGAAATCGCGGGCCGCACGCCGGAACGCCCGGTGGTGCCGGTTGCAGCCAAGGAGAAGGAGCCGCGGGTCAATTGCCTGATCGGTGAGAAGATCTGGCAGGACCGCTGGGGGCGGTAGGTTCCCGGCTGCTGGTTCAGCGCTTGCGCACGAAGCGCGCCACCAGTTCGATATGCGGCGTGTGACGAAACTGGTCGACCGGGGTTACGCCCTCGATCGTATAGCCGCCGTCGATCAGGATTTTGGCGTCGCGGGCGAAGGTCGTGACGTTGCAGGACACCGCTACCACTGTCGGGATTTTGCTCGCCGCGAGTTGCGTCACCTGCGCCTGCGCGCCCTGCCGCGGCGGATCGAACACGATCGCATCGTAATCGCGCAGCTCCTGCGGCATCAGCGGCCGGCGGAACAGATCGCGCGCCTCGGCCTTGACCGGCTTCAGGCCCGACGTCGATGTCGCGGCCTTCTGCAAGGCGGTCACCGCATTTGCATCGCTGTCGAAGGCGGCGATCCGCGATTTGGTGGCGAGGCGAAGCGCGAACGGGCCGACGCCGCAAAACAGGTCGGCGATATGCTTGGCGCGCTTGCAGTGGTTGGTGACCAATGCTGCGAGCGCTTCTTCGCCGGCCACGGTCGCCTGCAGGAACGATCCGGGCGGCAGGGCTACCTGGGCGGCACCGATGCTGACGACCGGCGGCGTTCGCATCAGCACCAGTTCGCCATGGCGCGTCAGCCGCGCCAGTTTGTGCCGCTCGGCGACATCAGACAATCTTGCGATCAGCGCTGTCGCGAGCGCGCCGGAGCCACGCACGTCGACATCGAGGCCGCTGCTGGTGGCCGTGATCTGAATGTCGAGCGGCTTTCCAACCGAGATCAGCGGTTCAGCGATCGCCCAGGCAGCCTCAAGCGCGCCGTTCAGATGCGGGTCGAGGATCGGGCAACGGTCGATCGGGATGATGTCGTGCGAACCGGCCGCTGCAAAACCAACCTTGAGCACTTCATGCGTACCCATCCGCGCGTGCAGGGTGATGCGGCGTCGGCCAAGGCCATGGGCGTCGATCAGGGGCGCGACGTCGCAAGCAATCCCGGCCTGCGCCAGCGTCGTGACCACGATTTCCCGTTTCCAGGCGCGATAGTGCTCGGCGTCCCAATGCTGGATGGCGCAGCCGCCGCAGACACCGAAATGCGGACAGAAGGGTGCTATGCGCTCCGCGCTGGCGCGTTCGACCTTGATCAGCCGCCGGCGGTCGGGATGACCGGGCACGTGCTCGACCTCGACCGTTTCGGCGCCGAGCGCGTAGGGCACATAGACGCTGATGCCGCCGGCCGTGACGACGCCGTCACCGCGATGGCCAACATGGTCGATTACAAGGTGTTCGGCTTCAGCCACGGCGCGCACCGAGGAAGAATTCGATGTTGCCGTCGCCGCCGGTGATCGAGGATGGAAATATCTGGATGTCGGTGCAGCCCTGCGAGGTCGCGAATGCCGCGATGTCGTCACAAATTTCCTGATGCACCATCGCATTGCGGATGATGCCGCGCTTGGAGTGCTTTCGTGCCGCCTCGAACTGCGGCTTGATCAACGCCAGCAGATGCATGGGGGCGGCCGCCAGCGACAGCGCCACCGGCAGCACGGCTTTCAGCGAGATGAAGCTGACGTCGATCACGACGATGTCGGGTCGTGCGGGCAGGCGCTTGCCTTCGAAGGCGCGAATATCGGTCGCTTCCATCGACACGAGCTTGGGATGGCCCTGCAGCGAGGGATGCAACTGGCCGTGGCCGACATCGATCGCGAACACGAGGCTGGCGCCGTTCGCGAGCAACACCTCGGTGAAGCCGCCGGTCGATGCGCCGACGTCGAGGCAGACATGGTCTTCGATTTCGATCGGATATTGTTCCAGCGCGCCCGCCAGCTTGACGCCGCCGCGCGAAACATAGGGATGCGCGGGTTGGGCGGCCAGATTCGCGTCGGCGGCGATCAGGTCGGACGCCTTTGCGACCGGTTTGCCGTCGGCCGTTACGCCGCCGGCCTCGATCGCGGCGCGGGCGCGAGCCCGGCTTTCGAACAGGCCGCGTTCGACCAGCAGCACGTCCGCGCGCTTGCGGGAAGCAGTCTTGTTGTCGTGCGTGTCAGCCAATTTCAGCTCGATTTGCCTTTGACGTGATCCACCGCCAAGCCGACGCAGGCCTCGAACGCGGTGAGGTCGTGCCAGATATCCGCAGATAGCTGACGCGGTGTCACCAGCGGGCAACCGTGCAGATCGAGCGCGTGAATCATCATGAGATTATCCGGCCAGCCGAAATCTTCCACGGTAAGCCCCTCCGGGTCGACGAGCCGCCCGTCGGCAGATGTCGTCACGTCGCAAATTCGCGCGACGCGATCGCGATAGGCAGTCGGGTCGTTGCTGTAGGCGAGACAGAACTTGCCGCGGCCCGCCGCATAGCCAAGTTCATAGACCGTACCAGCGTCGGCACTTGGGCCCCGAAATGGCGTCAAATTGGCAATAATGGCATCCGCCGCATCCATCATCGCTTCATTGCCCTTGAAGATCGTAAGCGACGCCGAACTGGCCGACAGGTCGACGATATTGTCGAGCGGATAAAGTCCGGTCAGGCCATGGCGTGCGCAGATTTCGGCCTTGCGCCGTCCGATCTCGATCGCGTCTGGCAGGAATACATCGGGGCCTGCCAGATAGATCTTCATGGGATCACCGGTCATTTCAGACGCGTTTTCTTGACGCGACCCGGTTCCCACCCCGGATCAAATCCGGGGCAGGCTTTCGCCCGAAAACGCCATGCAATCTCAGGCGAGCTTGACCGTCTCGGCCTTGTAATCCTTGCCGAGCGCCTCGAACACCTTGGCCACGATGCCCTTGGCGTCGAGGCCGGCATAGGCATACATCGCGTTCGGCGAGTCATGGTCGATGAACTCGTCGGGGAGGATCATCGCGCGCATCCGCAGTCCGCCGTCGAGCATACCGTTGTCGGACAACGTCTGCATGACGTGCGAGCCGAAGCCGCCGATCGAGCCTTCCTCGATCGTGAGCAGCACTTCGTGTTCGCGCGCCAGCTTCAGCACCAGATCGACGTCCAGCGGCTTCATGAAGCGGGCGTCGGCAATCGTGGTGGAAAGGCCGTGGGCTGCGAGTTCGTCGGCGGCCTTTTCGCATTCGGCCATGCGCGTGCCGAACGACAACAACGCGATTTTGCTGCCCTGGCGGACGATGCGGCCCTTGCCGATTTCGAGGGGAATGCCGACTTCGGGCATCTCGACGCCGCGACCTTCGCCGCGCGGATAGCGCACCGCGCTCGGACGGTCGTTGATCGCGACCTGCGTGGCGACCATGTGAACCAGTTCGGCTTCATCGGAAGCGGCCATGATCACGAAGTTCGGCAGACAGCCGAGATAGGCGTTGTCGAACGAGCCGGCATGGGTGGCGCCGTCGGCGCCGACAAGACCGGCGCGATCGATCGCGAAACGAACCGGCAGGCTCTGGATCGCCACGTCGTGGACCACCTGGTCATAGCCGCGCTGCAGGAAGGTCGAGTAGATCGCGCAGAACGGCTTGTAGCCTTCGGTGGCGAGGCCGGCCGCGAACGTCACCGCGTGCTGCTCGGCGATACCGACGTCGAACGTGCGGTTGGGGAAGGCCTTGTTGAAGATATCGACGCCGGTGCCCGACGGCATAGCCGCGGTGATGGCGACGATCTTGTCGTCCTTCTCGGCTTCCTTGACGAGGCTCTGGCCGAATACGTTCTGGTAGGCGGGCGCGTTCGGCTTGGCCTTGGCCTGCGCGCCGGTGGCAACGTCGAACTTGACGACGGCGTGGTATTTGTCGGCGGAGGCTTCGGCCGGGCCATAGCCCTTGCCTTTCTGCGTCACGACATGAACAAGGATCGGGCCGGTCTCCATGTCGCGGACGTTCTTCAGCACCGGCAGCAGATGGTCGAGGTTGTGACCGTCAATCGGGCCGACATAGTAGAAACCGAGTTCCTCGAACAGCGTGCCGCCGTCCATCATGAAGCCGCGGGAATATTCCTCGACGCGGTTGGCGCGGTTGGCGATGATCTTCGGCAGGCGCTTGTTGATCTGCTTTGCCGCCTCGCGCAGCGTGCGGTAGGTCTTGCCCGAGTAGAGCCGCGACAGATACGCGCTCATCGCGCCAACCGGGGGTGCAATCGACATGTCGTTGTCGTTGAGGATCACGATCAGGCGCGAGTTCATGGCGCCCGCATTGTTCATCGCCTCATAGGCCATGCCCGCTGACATCGAGCCGTCACCGATCACGGAGATGATGTTGTTCTTGCCGCCGGAGAGGTCGCGCGCCACGGCCATGCCGAGGCCGGCCGAAATCGAGGTCGAGGAGTGCGCGGCGCCGAACGGATCGTAGTCGCTCTCGCTGCGCTTGGTGAAGCCGGACAGACCGCCGGCGGTGCGCAGCGTGCGGATGCGATCACGGCGGCCGGTGAGGATCTTGTGCGGATAGGCCTGGTGGCCGACGTCCCAGATCAGACGGTCGCGGGGCGTATCGAAGACGTAATGGATGGCGGTGGTCAGTTCGACGACGCCGAGGCCGGCGCCGAAGTGCCCGCCGGTCACCGAAACCGCATCGATGGTTTCCTGGCGAAGCTCGTCGGCAACCTGCTGGACTTGCTCGATCTTGAGCTTGCGAAGGTCATCGGGCGTGCGGATGGTATCGAGAAGAGGCGTCTTACTAAATTCGGTCACAGCGATATTCCAATTTTGCATGTCGGAGCGAATGGTCCGACGCGAGATGGGTTGCGCGTTAACCGCGCAGCGAAAATCCAGACCCCGGGTGCCATCTCGGCAGGCCGATTTCTGATTTGAAAGCCAAGACACACTCCGGATCGAGCCATGTGATCTACATCACGCTGGTCCGTTTAACCCTTCCCGGTCAGTTTCTTCAGCCATTTGAAGAACTTGCTTCCGTCGGAAATGACCGGCAGACCCGCTCTCCACAGCCCATAGAATTGCAAGCTTTACACCAAAGCGGCGGCCAAAGCCAACCCGCTGCTAGGTCCGGGTTCCCGGCCGTTTGGTTCAAAAACCTCGATTTTTTTAACCGCTCCGGCGGGCGGAAGGTTCCATGCCGCCTAAATCGTCGGCATCCAGCGCGCCGGTCTTGGCGGTTTCGATCCGTTTCCAGGCCCATTCGCGCGCGGCGGGGTCGCCGGTTGCAACCGCCAGCGCGGCATCCGGAACGGCCATGCGCGCGCTCAGGGGGATCGGTCCGCAGACGATCATGAAGAAATCGTAGGCGTCGGGCTGCTCGTTGGCCATCACGAACTGGAAATGGACCTTGAAGAACTGCCAGCGGAAGGTCTCGTAATTGTCGGCCCGGACGATGTCGCGGAAACGCACCGCCACGATGGTGGGATTGCGCCTGATGTTCCCGACCTCGATGCCGTGGCTCTTGATCGGATCGAACTGGTAGAAGTTCATCACGTCCTTGCGTGCCTGGCAGTCGATCCAGTCGATCGACGGCTCGACGGCGAGCTGGCGCAGATGCTCGCGGAAATCCTTCGCCGCTGCGTGGAAGCCGACGATTGGTAAATTGCCGCCGATCGTCAGCAGCACGATGCGCGGACCGTGACGTCCCAGTGCGGGATCGAGCTTAAGCGCGCGCGCCAGCATTTCGGTGCCCAGGAATGATCCGGAACTGTGGCCGACAACGACGATCTCTTCGGCGTCGCTTGAATGCGCCACATTGACGAGGTGCTGCGCGAAGCGGTCGAGGCGCTGGTCCCAGTCGGGGCGGGCGCGGTGCGCAAAGTCCCAGGTCCAGATCCAGTCGGACAGCAGATAGAGCACGTAAGTGCTGCTTTCGGTGTATTTCAGCATGGTGCCGAGCAGTGCCACGAATATCGCGACAGAAGCGGCAATGCTGAAGGGCGCCGGGATACCCAGCGCATCGAGGCCCTTCATGAATACGAAGGCGATGCCGGCCGAGCCCAGGGCTTCCAGCAGCAGCACGAAATGCGGGTAGGTGATGAAGGCCGCGAAACGCCAGTTCGCGCGAGTGAAACGCGCGAGCGTGCCGTTGAACACCAGCCGCCAATAGATCCAGACTGCGTTGAAAACCGTGCGCCAGATCGGCGAGGCGAGGTCGCGCTGGATGAAGTCCTCGAAGCGCAGGAAGTCGTAGCTGGTACGGGTCTGCCAGTCGTCCGCCTTGGTCTCGATGGTCCAGGACGCCATCTCGTCGTCGGCTGCAACCTTGGGCCGGCTGATGGTGGCGGAAAGCTGGTACAGCCGGCCGAATTTCCGCAGTTCGGTACGGAACATGCGGTAGTACTGCGCCAATCCGCGCGGATCGTACCCCTGTATGTAGATGATATGGCGGTGCTGAACGCGCACGAACTGTCCCCGGGTGCTGGCCGGACTATATCAGGCCGTTTTGCGCGCCAAGAACTAATTCGGCGGCTGATTAGGTAGCTAATTCGGTCGCTATTTCGGGCCCTTGCGGGATGGCGGGTGTCAAATTCGCCTAATGTTCTCGATTATTGAACGTCGAGCGGCTCGGTGCCCGTCACCTGTCCGCTGGCGTCGGTGGTGATCTTGTCGACGCGGGCCTCGGCTTGCCGCAGCAGTTCCTCGCAGCGCCGCTTCAGGGCCTCGCCGCGCTCGTAGATCGCAACCGATTCCTCAAGCGGCACCTTGCCGTCCTCGAGCCGCTTGACGATCGATTCAAGTTCCTCGATCGCACGCTCGAAGCTCAGCTTTTTGACGTCCACTTGGGTGTTTTCAGCCATATTGTGTTCCCGGATGCGATCTCTTGTTGGAGCATGATTTTTCGGAGAACCGGTTCCCACTTATCCGGATCATGCTTGCCCAAGCGCAGAATCAAACGAAGTTTTGCGGGCGTATTGTGGCGGGGATTTACGTGCCCATCAATGCGGTGACATGGGCCGCCACCGACTCTTTCAACCCCTGCAGGTCGTAGCCGCCCTCCAGTACCGAGACCACGCGGCCACCGGCGGTGCTATCGGCGACATCCATCAGCTTGCGCGTGACCCAGCCGAAATCCTCCGCCTTCACGTTGAGCGAGGCCAGGGGATCGCGGAAATGCGCGTCGAAGCCGGCGGAGATGATGATGAGTTCGGGGCTGAATTTTTGCAGCTGCGGCAGGATCAGGTTTTCGAACGCCATGCGGAACTTGACGCTGCCGTCCTCCGACGCCAGCGGCGCGTTGACGATGGTGTCGTGCTCGCCGCGCTCGCCGGAGGCACCGGTGCCGGGAAACAGCGGCATCTGGTGCGTCGAGCAATACATCACGGTCGGATCGGACCAGAAAATATCCTGCGTGCCGTTGCCGTGATGGACGTCGAAATCGACCACCGCCGCGCGCGCGATGCCGTATTTCCGCTGGGCGTGGCGGGCGGCGATCGCGGCATTGTCGAAGAAGCAGAAGCCCATCGGCTTGCTCACTTCAGCATGATGGCCGGGCGGGCGGACCGCGACGAACGCGTTGTGATGGGCGCCGGACATGACAGCGTCGGTCGCGGCCACCGCGCCGCCGACGCCGCGCATGACGGCTTCCCAGGTCCCCGGCGACATCGAGGTGTCGCCGTCGATGTAAATGAGACCGCTGGTGGGCGCGATGTGGCGGAGCTCGCCGACATAATGCTCGCCATGGCACAGCGTCACGGAATCGAGACTGCCTTCCGGCGCTTCGCCGCGCACCAGCGCCTTGAAGCGATCCTCAGCCAGCACCTCGGCGACCGCGCGCAGCCGGTCGGGACGCTCGGGATGTCCCGGCGGCGTCAGATGGTCGAGACAGGCGGAATGCGTCAGTAACAGCGTCATGCGAAATCCTGGCGTGCGGGCGGGCCGCGAACGCACAATCTAGGCGCTCGGCGGCCGCTCGGAAAGGGCCATGGTTCCTCCCCGCGGGGACGGCGGGCTGGCTCAGTTGATTCGGGCGATGCGATTGACGGCGCCGGGCGCGACCGGACTGTTGGCCAGGAAATAGCTGTTCAACGCATCGATGTCGTAGACGCCGATTCGCGGGGCGGTTCCTTGCGTCAGGATCGTAAAGCCGTCGCCGCCGACGGCGAGGAAATTGTTGACGGTCACGCGATAGTTCCCGGCGGGTTCGATCGGTGCGCCGTTCAGCGCCATCCGCTCAGGGATGATTCGCTCGCCGTCCGGCCTGGTGTTGTCCCATGCGTAGCTGAAGCCCTTCGAGACCTGCAGGATCCGCGGCCGTTTCGGATCGAACCATTGCTGCTCCAGCACGTCCTTGATCTGCTTTCCGGTCAGCGTCAGCGTCACCAGTTGATTGCGGAACGGCTGGCTCGCGAACAGGTCGGCATAGGTCACCGCGCCATCTTCCTTGCGCGTGATGTCGATGCGCACGCCGCCAGGATTGGTGAACGCCATCACCGCGCCGCCGTTCGCAGGCGCACTGGTCGCGGCGAGTTGCGCGTCGGCGATGACATCACCGAGCGGGCTCTCGCCTGCCGAGTTGGGCACACGCGACAGCGTTTCCGTGATCGACCCGGCCGGACGGTTGGCGATCGGCGCTGCAACCCGGTCATAGGCCTCGATCAGCGCGGTCTGCTCGGGATTCTTCGCGTAGGCCTCGATGCGGACGATGGTGTTGTTGGCTCTGGCACTGACGATGTCGCGGCTCTTGGGATCGAGCTTGACGTCGATCGCGGTAACGATGGTGCCGTATTTGTCGCCCGACGTGACCAGCCTGCCGTCGATCTCGCAGACATAGGCCTGATGGGTGTGGCCGGAGACGACGATGTCGACCGCTTTGTCGAACTTCCTGACGATATCGACGATCGGGCCTGATATGCCCGGGCACTCATTGTAGTCGCCGGTCGGCAGGCCGCCTTCATGGATCAGCACCACGATGGCCTCGACGCCGCGCGCCTTCAGTTCGGGGATCAGCGCATTCACCGTCTCGGCCTCGTCGCGGAATTCGAGGCCGGCGGCGCTCTCCGGCGAGATGACATTGGGCGTGCCCTTCAGGGTGAGGCCGATGAAGGCCACTGGAATGCCCTCGAACGTCTTGATCTCATAGGCCGGAAGCACGGTTTTTCCGGTCGCCTTCTCGAAGGTGCTGGCGGCGAGATAGCGGAACTTGGCGCCGAGGAAGGGATGCGGTCCCTGGCACTTGTCGACCGGATGGCAGCCGCCGTTCTGCATGCGCAGCAGTTCGGCCTTGCCCTCGTCGAACTCGTGATTGCCGACCGAGGATATGTCCAGCCCCATCATCGACAGCGCCTCGATGGTGGGCTCGTCATGGAACATCGCCGACAGGAACGGACTGGCGCCGATCAGATCGCCGGCCGCGACGAAGATCGAGTTCTTGTGGCCGTCGCGAAGGTCCCTGACCAACGTTGCCATGTGTTCGGCGCCGCCGGCGGCGACGAAGGTCTTTTTGGTCTTGTCCTCGGGATCGGCGATCCGGATCCCGAGCTGCGGCGGGCGGAGATAGCCGTGAAAATCATTGATTGCGAGAATGCGCAAGTCGACGGGGGCGGGGGTTTGGGCATGGGAGGCGGCGGGAGCCAGCATGATCGCCGACGCAAGGATGTGACGAAGGAGATTTTTCATGGAGCTAACATGCGAGGGCGGTTTTCTAATTCCCCGTCATTGCGAGGAGCGTAGCGACGAAGCAATCCATTCTTTCTTTGGGCGGCGCGATGGATTGCTTCGCTGCGCTCGCAATGACGGCGGGTGAGTATCACGCCGTTCGCCTACCCCTTCTTGCGTTCCATGAAGGCCTTGAACGCTGATATCGCTTCCTTGGAGCGCATCCGTTCGCCGAACAGATGGCCTTCCTGGTCGATCCGGCGGGTCAGGTCTTCCGGCGGCAGTTTTAGCAATTTGCGCGAGATCGCCACCGCCTCGGCCGGCAGCGCGCAGATTTCGCGCGCCACCTTGCGCGCTTCGGCCTCGGTATGCCCCGGCGCCACCACGACGTTGACGAAGCCGGCGGCGTGCGCATCGTCGGCGCTGAATTTGCGTCCCATCACCAGCATCGCGAATGCGCGCTGGTGGCCCATGGCGCGCGGCACCAAGAGGCTGGAGGCGCCTTCCGGCACCAGCCCGAGATTGATGAATGGCGTCGAGAACGTCGCGGTATTGCTGGCGAGCACGTGGTCGCAATGGAACAGCATGGTGGTGCCGATGCCGATCGCGATGCCGTCGACGGCGGCGATGATCGGCTTGGTGTTGTGCGCCAGCGAATAGAGAAACTTTGCGGCGTTGGAGGCGCGCGGCACATCGGCATTAGAGGTGCCGTCCTTCAGGAAATCCTCCAGATCGTTGCCGGCGGTGAACACGCCGGAGCCGCCGGTGATGATGATGCAGCGGATGGCCGGATTGTCCTGCGCCTTGTCGATCGCATCGCTCATCGCGCGATACATGTCCTGGGTGATCGCGTTCTTCTTTTCGGGCCGCCGCATCGTGATCACGCGCGTCGCGTCTTCGTCAGACACTATGAGGTGTTCGGTCATGGAAATTGTCCCTGAACAGGCCGGCGACAGGGCCGCTGGCGAATAATCACACTATATCCTACATGATCATATCCTACATGATCATATCCTACATGATCATATCCTACATGATCCCGAAGACCCAAATCGCCGCGCTTGTTTTTCCTCGCGATAAGGATGATGCCATGCAGCTTACCGGAATTCACCATTTGACCGCGATTTCGGCGAAGCCGCGCGACAATCTGGCCTTCTACACCGGCCTGCTCGGCATGCGGCTGGTCAAGAAGACGGTCAACCAGGACGACGTCAGCGCCTACCATCTGTTCTATGCCGACGGCAAAGCCAATCCGGGAACGGACCTCACTTTCTTCGATTTTCCGGCGGCGCCCGAGCGGCGCGGCACCAATTCGATCTCGCGCACCGGCCTGCGGGTCGCCGGTGAAAAGACGCTCGGGTTCTGGCGCGATCGCCTGAAGGCGGCCGGCGGCGTGACCTTCGATGTCATCGAGGTCGACGGTCGGCTGACCTTGCCGTTCGAGGACGGTGAAGGGCAACGGCTGGTGCTGATCGACGACGGCGGGGCGGGCACTTCCTCGCCCTGGGAGCGCAGTACGGTTCCGGCGGAGCATCAGATCCGCGGCCTCGGCCCGATCGTGCTCACCGTGCACGATCTGTCCCGCACCGCGTTCGTGCTGACCGAGGTCATGAACATGCGCCGCGTGCGCGACTATGCCGCGCACGGCGCGCAGATTCACGTTTTCGCGATGGGCGAGGCAAGAGACGTGAACAATCCCGGCGCCGAATTGCATGTGCTGGAGGACAAGGCGTCGCCGATGGCAGGGCAGGGCGCGGGCGGCGTGCACCACGTCGCGTTCCGCACGCCTGATGAGACGCAGTATCACGCCTGGACGCAGCGGCTGAACGAGTTGCGGGTGCCCAACAGCGGTGAGGTCGACCGGTTTTATTTTCGCAGCCTTTATTTTCGCGAGCCCAACGGCATCCTGTTCGAGATCGCAACCGACGGTCCCGGCTTTGCGACCGACGAGCCGATGGAAACGCTCGGCGAGAAACTGGCGCTGCCGCCGTTCCTCGAACCGCGCCGGGCGGCGATCGAAGCGGGGCTGAAGCCGATCGGGTAGGGTGGTTTTCGGCAACGGTGTTCCAACCATCGTCGTCCCGGCGAAGGCCCTAGGGCATGCACACATCTGATGTCGGGGATTCCCGAATCGGCATTTTGTGTGATTCATATTGTGACACTTCGGCT
>NZ_JAFCLX010000086.1:0-16954 GCF_018130205.1 Bradyrhizobium sp. AUGA SZCCT0222 | reverse complement strand
AAATGCGGAGAGTCCGCCATCTTCGAGTCGATTTGGAGTCCGCTGAACTTCAGATTCGGGACACTAGATTCTTGATTGGACGCGTTTTCTTGACGCGAACCGGTGCCCACCCCGGATCAAGTCCGGGGCAGGATTCGCTTGAAAACGCTTTAGATATTGGCCGCCAGATCCACCAGTTCGTCGAACAAAACGCCGGTCTCGGCCAGCATCCGTTCGATCGCGTCGGTGGCATCGGCCACTGTCCGGGTTGAGGTGTCGATCGTCAACTCGCAACTGGCCGGCGGCTGATAGTCGTTGGTGATCCCGGTGAACGAGGGGAGCGTGCCAGCACGGGCCTTGGCATAGTGGCCTTTGGGATCGCGGCTCTCGCACACCTCGGCAGGAGCGGCGACGTGGATTTCGCGGAAGGCGGTATCGGCGATGCGGCGCGCCACTGCGCGATCCGCAATCGCGGGCGAAACCGCGGCGACGATCGCGACGTGGCCGTTGCGCGCCAGATGGGTGGCGACTTCCGCGAGGCGGCGAATGTTTTCGCTGCGGTCCTGCGGCGAAAAGCCGAGATCGTTGTTGAGGCCGGCACGCAGGGTGTCGCCATCAAGCAGGATCGGTGAACCGCCGCGAGAGAACAGCCGGCGCTCCAGCGCGCGGGCCAGCGTCGATTTTCCGGAGCCGGGCAGGCCCGTCAGCCAGATTACCGCGCCGTTATGGTGATAGCGCGCCGAACGCTCTTCGGGACGCAGCGCGGACTCAACGGGAACGATGTCGATGGGAACGGCGCGTTGTCCGGCATCGACCGACAGCACGAGGCCGCCGCCGGCAATGCGGCCATTGACCTCGATCACCAGCCGTCCGGTGCGCGGATTGTCCTGATAGGGGTCGGCCGCAACCGGCTGCGCCAGCGAGATGTCGATTTC
The DNA here is from genome assembly GCF_018130205.1 of Bradyrhizobium sp. AUGA SZCCT0222. NCBI lineage: Bacteria > Pseudomonadati > Pseudomonadota > Alphaproteobacteria > Hyphomicrobiales > Nitrobacteraceae > Bradyrhizobium > Bradyrhizobium sp. AUGA SZCCT0222. The sequence continues at coordinate 16,040 of NZ_JAFCLX010000086.1, read as the reverse complement.
GCCAACGTGATTGCGCGCGATCGACTTGGTCTCCGCATTGGAGAGTTCGCCGGGATCCACCGCCTTCTCGATCGCGACCACCTGGGCGCGGCTTTCGCGGGTGCCGAGGCGGATCAGGATCTGCTCGCCCTTGGCGAGCGGCTTGTCGTGCAGCCAGAAAATCCGGGCGCGAATCCGCCGCGTATCGCGCGGGGTCGCGCCGGCATGGGCGATGACGTCGCCGCGTTCGATGAACAATTCGCGGTCGAGCGTGATGCCGACCGACCGGCCGGCGCCGTGGCTGCCGTTGACCGGGGTCACCGGCCAGCTCTCGACGGTTTTGATCTTCGCGATCTTGCCGGCGGGCATGATGACGATCTCATCGCCGGCGCTGAGACTGCCGGATTCGATGCGGCCGGCGACGATGCGGCGATCGTCGAATTTGTAGATCGCCTGCACCGGCAGCCGCAGCGCGAGCTGCTCCAGCGGCCGGGCCGGCTCGAGCGCATCGAGCGCCTCGACCACGCTCGGCCCCTGGTACCAGGAGATCCGCGACGTGCGTTCGGCAACGCCGTCGCCGTCGCGCGCGGAAATCGGAATCACTGCCGATGGCGTCACGCCGAGGCCGATCAGATGCGCCGAAATTTCGTCGCTGATCTCCTTGAAACGTTCCGCGCTGAAGTCGACGCGGTCCATCTTGTTGACGACGATGGCGACCTGCTTGATGCCGAGCAGATGCAACAGATAGCCGTGCCGGCGGGTCTGGTCGCGCACGCCTTCCAGCGCATCGATGATCAGCACCGCGCCGTCGGCCTGCGAGGCGCCGGTGATCATGTTGCGCAGGAATTCGGCGTGGCCGGGCGCGTCGATCAGCACCACGTCGCGCGAGCGGGTGCGGAAGCGGATCTGCGTGGTGTCGATGGTGATGCCCTGGTCGCGTTCGGTCTGCAGCGCATCCAGGAGAAACGACCATTCGAACGGCATGCCGCGCCGCGCGCTGACGGCTTTGAGCATTTCCAGCTTGCCCTCGGGCAGGCTGCCGGTTTCGTGCAGCAGGCGGCCGACGAGGGTGGATTTGCCGTGGTCGACATGGCCGACGATGACGATGCGAATCTGCGGCCGCGTCGTGCCGTTGGGTGTCGCCAATACGCTTGAAGGGAGGATCATGTTCATCGCAGCACTCACACCTAATCGTCAGAGATAGCCGGCGACACGCAGCCGCTCGAATGCATCTTCGGTTTCGTGATCGAGCGCGCGGCCCGCACGTTCCGGCACCTTGGTGCCGTCGAGTTCGGTCAGGATCTCATCGATGCTGGAAGCGGTCGACGCCACCGGATTGGTGATGTCCTGATCGCCCAGCGAGCGATAACGCTTGCCGTCCTTCGACAGATACAGCGGGATGATCGGAATGTTCTCGCGCTTGGTGTAGGCCCAGATGTCGGCCTCGGTCCAATGCAGGATCGGGTGGATGCGCAAATGCGCGCCTTGCGGCGGCGAGGCGTTGAAATGGTCCCAGAATTCCGGGGGCTGATCGCGCACATCCCAGCCGCCTTCGAGGCCGCGCGGCGAGAACACACGCTCCTTGGCGCGGGTGGCTTCCTCGTCGCGGCGAATGCCGGCGATCAATCCGTCAAAACCGTATTTGGTCAGCGCCCATTTGAGGCCTTCGGTCTTGCGGGCGGCGGAGCGCGCGGCCGGCGGCAATGTCGGGTCGACGGCGTCGATCGGCGGGCAGGGTTCGATCTTGAGATCGAGTTCCCATTCCTTGCCGAAGCGATCGCGGAACGCGTACATCTCGGCAAATTTCTTGCCGGTGTCGACATGCAAGGCCGGGAACGGCACGCGGCCGAAGAAGGCCTTGCGCGCCAGCCAGATCATGACGTTGGAATCCTTGCCCAGCGACCACAGCAGCGCCAGCTTCTTCAACCGCGCGAACGCCTCGCGAAGGATGTAGATGCTCTGCGCCTCAAGCTCGTCGAGATGGTCCATCGAGGGCGGCGGCAGCTGCCCATGGGCCAGAATTTTGGGCGCGGATGAGGTCTGGTTGAAGGCCGCGGGCTGCAACCCGTGTCCGCCGGATTCCTTGTTGAGAAGATGCATCTCTTGGCCTTGGACTTGAGAGTGGAAAAATTCTAAAGTTGCGCTGCAAAAGAGAAGGAATAATTTTCTCTTTTTTGGCCTTGATCCAGAGATAAATAGAAAATAATTTCAGTCAACCCCAAATTTGGGGAAGCGAGTATCTGATGCGCTATCTGCCTGTGTTTCTTGATCTGCAAAGCGGCAAGGTGCTGCTCGTTGGAGCGGGCGACCTCGCACGCGCCAAATTGCGGTTGCTCGCCGCTGCCGGTGCGCAGGTCCGCTGGTTCGCGACCGACGGCGATCATGATCTCTCCGGCATTGCCGCTGAGGACGTGGCGCGGATCGAGCCTGATGCCGGCGATCCGCTCACGGCCGATCTGTCCGGGGTGATCGCGATCCTCTGCGCCGGCGCCGGCGACATTGGCGTGGCGATGTCGGCACGCGCCAAGGCGGTCGGACTGCCCGTCAATGTGATGGACGACCTCGTCCATTCGACTTTCATCTTTCCCGCCATCGTCGATCGCGGCGACGTCGTCGTTGCCGTCGGCACCGGCGGCACCTCGCCGGTCGTGGCGCGCCGCGTGCGCGAGTCTATCGAGGCTGTCCTGCCGGCGCGGATCGGCGACCTCGCCAGCTTCATCGGCGGCTTTCGCAAGGCGATGCATGCGCGGATCCCCGAATTTTCGTTGCGCCGCCGTTTCTGGGAACGCGTGATCGACGGCCCGATCGGCGCGCTGGTCTTGGCCGGGCGCAAGGACGAAGCCGAGAAGGAACTGCAGGCGATCGCGAACCCTTCCGCTTTCGCCGGCGCTAATGATCAGGGCAAGGCCGAGGGCCGGGTGGCGCTGGTCGGCGCCGGGCCGGGCGATCCGGACCTGCTCACCATCAAGGCGCTGCGCGCGCTGCAGGACGCCGACGTCGTGTTCTACGACGAACTGGTATCGCCGGAGATTCTCGATCGCGTGCGCCGCGATGCCTCGCGCATTCCGGTCGGCCGCCGCGTCGGCAAGCCCGGTATCGGCCAGGATGCGATCAACAAATTGCTGATCGAGGCAGCCAAGTCAGGCCAGCGCGCGGTGCGGCTGAAGGGCGGCGATCCCTTCATCTTCGGCCGCGGCGGCGAGGAAATCGAAGTGTTGCGCGCGGCCGGCGTCGCCTATTCGGTGGTGCCGGGCATCACCGCTGGATTGGGCGCCGCCGCCCAATTCGAAGCGCCGCTGACCTATCGCCACGAGGCGCTGCGCATCACCTTCCTCACTGCCCACAAGGCGAGGGACGCCGAGACCGTCGACTGGTCGGTGCTGACAGACAAGAAGATGACCATCGTGGTCTATATGGGCATGACCGCGGCACCCGCGATCCGTGCGGGCCTGCTCGCCGCCGGACGCTTGCCGCAAACGCCGGTCGGCGTATTCGCGCGGGTGACGCGGCCGGACGCCCAGGCGGTGGTCGGCACGCTCGAACATTTGCCGGCTCTGGTCGAACAAATCGACGGCGGTCCTGCCGTCCTCATCATCGGTGACGTGGTCGCGCATTCCGCACCGTGGCGCCAATCAGATCTCGATCAAGTGATTTCCGAATTGAGGGATGCTGCAGAATGACTTCTCCGTTACAACAAAAGATCAAGATCACGGGACCTTCGATGGTCACCGCCAACCGCACCTGGGATGGCGTCGTGATCTATCGCACCGCGCAGCAAGGCTGGTCGGCGAACCTGTCGGACGCCGCGATCGTGCGCACCTCCGATGAGGCGCGGACACTGCTTGGTGAAGCCACCGCCGATGACGTCGGCGCGATCGGCCCCTATATCGCGCCGGTCGAACTCAATGACGGCGGCGAGATCAAGCCCGGCAATCTCCGCGAACATATCCGGTCGGAAGGCCTCACCATCGATCTGCTTCCGGTTCCGGCGTAAGGCGCATCCATCATGTACGCATATGACGAACTCGATCGCACGCTGATCAACGAACGCGTGTCTGAATTCCGCGACCAGGTGAAGCGCCGCCTCTCCGGCGAACTCACCGAGGACGAATTCAAGATGCTGCGCCTGCAGAACGGCGTCTATCTGCAACTGCACGCCTACATGTTCCGCGTCGCGATCCCCTATGGCACGCTGTCGTCCAAGCAATTGCGCGCGCTGGCCCGTGTCGGACGCCGCTACGACCGCGGCTATGGCCATTTCACCACAAGGCAGAACATCCAGTTCAACTGGATCAAGCTCGCCGAATTGCCGGACGCGCTCGCGGACCTTGCCGAGGTCGGCATCCATGCGATGCAGACCTCCGGCAACAACATGCGCAACGTCACCTCGGACCAGTGGGCCGGCGTCGCGCCGGGCGAGGTCGAGGATCCCCGCATCTGGTCGGAAATCCTGCGCCAGCACACCACGCTGCATCCGGAATTCTCGTTCCTGCCGCGCAAGTTCAAGATCGCGATCACGGCATCCGAGCACGACCGCGCGGCGATCAAGGTGCACGACATCGGGCTGCGCCTGTACAAGAACGCGGAAGGCGAAACCGGCTTTGAGGTGCTGGTCGGCGGCGGCCTTGGCCGCACGCCGTTCATCGGCAAGACCATCAAGCCGTTCGTGCACGGCCGCGACATCCTGAGCTATGTCGAGGCGATCCTGCGCGTCTACAACCAGTACGGCCGCCGCGACAACATCTACAAGGCCCGCATCAAGATCCTGGTGCACGAGCTCGGCATCGAGAAGTTCGCGCGCGAGGTCGACGAGGAATGGAAGCAGATGGGCGACGTCGGATTGACGCTCGACCATTCCGTCATCGAGGAGGTGCGTTCGCGCTTCTCCTATCCGGCCTATGAGAAGCTGCCGCACATGCCGGACGAGCTGAAACAGGCCGCACATGATCCGCTGTTCGAGCGCTGGCGCAGGAACTCGGTGTTCCCGCACAAGGTCCAGGGCTATTCGATCGTGACGCTGTCGCTGAAGCCGGTGGGCGCACCGCCCGGCGACGCCACCTCCGACCAGATGGACGCGGTCGCCGATCTCGCCGACCGATATTCCTTCGGCGAAATCCGCGTCGGCCACGAACAGAATCTGTGCCTGCCGCATGTCGCCAAGCGCGACCTGCCGCAGCTCTGGAAGGCGCTCGACCGGATCGGGCTCGCTACGCCGAACGTCAATCTGGTCACCGACATCATCGCCTGCCCCGGGCTGGATTATTGCTCGCTGGCCAATGCGCGCTCGATCCCGATCGCGCAGGAGCTGACCCGTCGCTTCGCCAATCACGACACCGCCGAGCTGATCGGCCGGCTGCACATCAACATCTCCGGCTGCATCAATGCCTGCGGGCATCACCACGTCGGTCACATCGGCATTCTCGGCGTCGAGAAGAACGGCGAGGAGTATTACCAGATCACGATCGGCGGCCGCGCCGACGAGGGCGCGCAGATGGGTACGCTGATCGGCCCGGCGATTCCCTATGCGGAAGTCGCCGACGTGATCGAGGATATTGTCGAAGCCTATCTCGCACTGCGCGACCGCCCCGAGGAGTTGTTCGTGGATGCGGTGAAGCGCCTGGGTGTCGAGCCATTCAAGGAGCGGGTCTATGCCACTCGTTAAGCAGGGTAGAATCACCACCGATCTGTTCGCCCATGTTGCCGACGGCGCCGAGTTGCCGGGCGATGGCGCGATCCTCATTCCGGCGGCGCGGTTCCTGGAGGATCCGGAAACCCTTCTCAAGCGCGCCGGCAAGGTCGGCGTGATCTGGCCGAACAACCGCGATCTCGACGAGCTCGTGCCGTATCTCGGCCGGCTGGCCGCGGTGGCGCTGGTGTTTCCCTCGTTTCGCGACGGCCGCGCCTACAGCCAGGCGCGCCTGCTGCGCGAGCGTCACGGCTTCGACGGCGAATTGCGTGCCACCGGCCAGGTGCTGCGCGACCAGTTCGTGTTCATGCTGCGCGCCGGCTTCGACGCGTTCGAGGTCAGGAAGGACAGTGACGCCGAGGCGTTTGCCTCTACCGCAAAAAGCTATTCGGTGTTCTACCAGCCGACCGGCGACGGCCGCCTCACCGCGCTGCATCGGCGGATGCAGCTGCGTCATTCGGAGAGTGCCGGCCAGTGAACGCGCTCGTACCTCAGGCAGTGATAGAGAAAGCTTTGGACCTGTCGCCGGCGCAGGCGCTCGATCGTGCGCTCCGCAGCTCGTCGCCCGCGGAAGTCATTGAAACGGCGTTGAAGACGGTCGGCCGCGAGAAGTTGGCAGTGGTCTCGTCGTTCGGCACCGAATCGGCGGCACTGCTCAAGGTGATGGCAGACGTCGATCCGGCGATTCCCGTGATCTTCCTCGACACCGGCTGGCTGTTCGAGGAGACGCTGGCCTATCGCGACACGTTGATCGCAACGCTCGGCCTGCGCGACGTCCGCTCGATCAAGCCGCTGGAAGAAACCCTGTCGCGCGCGGATCCGGACCGCGAATTGTGGTTCTCCGATCCCGACGCCTGCTGCCGTATCCGTAAAGTCGAGCCGCTGGCGCGGGCGTTGGCGCCGTTCTCGGCCTGGATCAACGGCCGCAAGCGCTTCCAGGGCGGCCAGCGCGCCGAGATGGCGGTTGTCGAAGACGACGGCGCCAGGCTGAAATTCAACCCGTTCGCCAATGTCGCGCGCGAAGACATCGAGGCGATCTACCAGCTTTCGAAATTGCCGCCGCATCCGCTGGTGGCGTCGGGTTACCTGTCGGTCGGATGCATGCCGTGCAGCAGCCGGACCTCGCCTGATGAAGACGCGCGTGCCGGTCGCTGGCGCGGAAGAGCCAAGACAGAATGCGGCATCCACACGATCAAGACTTCATAGGACAATGACGCTGCACCGCCGCAAACAATGAAATGCGGTTTCGTTGACTAAAGGCCACTTCGCCGCGAGTTATGTCCGGTGTGCTGCGATGATATCCTTCATCAGGCCGAATGGAGATTGAGATGTTCCGTCGTATTCTGCCCCTCGTCGCGGGACTGCTCTGGGCAGGTTCTGCGCTCGCCGCCGATGTGTCGCTGCTCAACGTGTCCTACGATCCGACGCGCGAGCTCTATGCCGATTTCAACAAGGCGTTCATTGCCGCTTACAGTAAGGAAACCGGCAAGAGCGTCGAGATCAAGCAGTCGCATGGCGGCTCCGGTTCGCAGGCGCGTTCTGTGATCGACGGGTTGCAGGCGGACGTGGTCACGCTGGCGCTGGCCTATGATATCGATGCGATCGCCGGCAAGGGCCTGGTGGCGCCGGATTGGCAGAAGCGCCTGCCGCTCAACGCCTCGCCCTACACGTCGACGATCGTGTTTCTGGTGCGCAAGGGCAATCCCAAGGCCATCAAGGATTGGGACGATTTGATTAAACCCGGCGTCAGCGTCATCACGCCGAACCCGAAAACGTCGGGCGGAGCGCGCTGGAACTATCTGGCGGCATGGGGCTATGCCGAGAAAAAATTCGGTTCGTCCGACAAGGCCAAAAAATTCGTCGGCGACCTCTTCAAGAACGTGCCGGTACTCGATACCGGCGCACGGGGCTCGACCGTGACCTTCGTCGAGCGCGGTGTCGGCGACGTGCTGCTGGCGTGGGAGAACGAGGCTTTCCTGGCGCAGCGTGAATTCGGCAAGGACAAATTCGAGATCGTCTCGCCGCCGCTGTCGATCCTGGCCGAGCCGCCGGTCTCCGTGGTCGACAAGGTGGCCGACAAGAAAGGCACCCGCGCGGCTGCTGAAGCCTACCTGAAATACTGGTATACCAAGGAAGGTCAGGAAATCGCCGCACGCAACTCCTACCGTCCGCGCGATTCGGAGATCGCCAAGGAATACGAAAAATCTTTCGCCAAGGTCGAACTTTTCACGATCGACGACGTTTTCGGTGGTTGGGCAAAGGCGCAGAAGGAACATTTCGCCGAAGGCGGTATCTTCGACCAGATCTACAAGAACTGATCTGGGACGATTTACCGAGCAATCAGGGGGACTTGTGAGCATAGCGGTGGCACGGCGGAGCAGCTTGCCGGGGTTTGGTCTCACCATGGGACTGACCCTGACATGGCTCTCCATTATCATCCTGTTGCCGCTGGCCGGCCTGTTTCTCAAGACGTTCGAGCTCAGCCTCGATCAGTTCTGGGGCATCATCACCAGCCGCCGTACGCTCAATGCGCTGAAGATCTCGTTCGGGCTTTCGTTTCTCGCCGCCCTGGTCAATCTGGTGATGGGGACCATCATCGTCTGGGCGCTGGTGCGTTATCGCTTTCCCGGCCGCCGGTTGTTCGACGCCATCGTCGACATCCCCTTTGCGCTGCCGACCGCGGTCGCCGGCGTCGCGCTCACGCAACTGTTTGCGCAAAAAGGCTGGCTCGGTGCGCCCCTGGCCGAACTCGGCATCAAGGTCGCCTTCACGCCGATCGGGATATTCATCGCGATGGTGTTCATCGGCATTCCCTTTGTGGTGCGGACGGTGCAGCCCGTGCTGATCGATCTCGACGTCGAGATCGAGGAGGCGGCGGCAAGCCTCGGGGCCAACCGCTGGCACACCGTGTTCAGGGTGATCCTGCCGAGTTTGATTCCGGCGCTGTTGACCGGATTTGCGCTGGCGTTCGCGCGCGCGGTCGGCGAATACGGCTCCGTCATCTTCATTGCCGGCAATTTGCCGAACGTGTCGGAAATCGCGCCCCTCCTGATCGTGATCCGGCTCTCCGAGTTCCGCTACGCCGATGCGACCGCGATTGCGGTTGTCATGCTGCTGGCGTCGTTCCTGATCATCTTCGCGGTCAATCGCCTGCAGCGCTGGGCCCAAACCCGTATTCCGGCGCATTGAGGGACCGATGTCGACGCAATCGAGTGTGGTGACGTCAGCGACCGAGTTGCGGGCCTATGCCCCGACGGCGGACCTCACCGTTTCCCCGCCGCCCTCGCGCATCGAGCGCGCGCGCCCGCGCACCGGGACATCGCCGGACAATCTGCGTACCGAGCCGGGGCCGGTCCGTTTCATCATCATCTCCCTCGCGGTCACCTTCCTGTCGGTGTTCGTCGTGCTGCCGCTGGTCGTGGTGTTCGCAAGCGCCTTTTCCAAGGGCATCGGCGCTTATCTGGCGGCGCTGGCCGAGCCGGAGGCGCTGGCGGCGATCAAGCTGACGCTGCTGGTGGCGGCGATCTCCGTCACCCTCAATCTGGTGTTCGGCGTGATCGCGGCCTGGGCGATCGCCAAGTTCGATTTCACCGGCAAGACCTTCCTGATCACGCTGATCGATCTGCCGTTCTCGGTCAGCCCCGTGATCTCGGGTCTCGTTTTCGTGCTGCTGTTCGGCGCGCAGGGCTATTTCGGCACATGGCTGCAGGCGCATGACATCCACATCCTGTTCGCCGTGCCCGGCATCGCGCTCGCCACCATCTTCGTGACATTCCCCTTCGTGGCGCGCGCGCTGATCCCGCTGATGCAGGAGCAGGGCACGCAGGAGGAAGAGGCGGCGATTTCGCTCGGTGCGTCAGGCCTGCAGACCTTCTTCCGCGTCACCCTGCCCAATATCAAATGGGGCCTGCTGTATGGCGTGTTGCTGTGCAACGCGCGCGCCATGGGCGAATTCGGCGCGGTGTCTGTCGTGTCGGGCCATATCCGCGGCGAGACCAACACCATGCCGCTGCTGGTCGAAATCCTCTATAATGAATACCAATTCGTGGCGTCGTTCGCGATTGCGTCATTGCTGGCGATGCTGGCGTTGATCACGCTGGTCGTGAAGACCGTTCTCGAGCGACGTCTGGACGAAGGACAGGAACCGCGTGACCATTGAAGTCAAAAACATCGTCAAGAAGTTCGGCAGCTTCGCAGCGCTCGACAATGTCGACCTGAAAGTCGACCAGGGCGAATTGCTGGCGCTGCTCGGCCCCTCCGGCTCGGGCAAGACCACGCTGCTGCGGATCATCGCCGGGCTCGACTGGCCGGATGCCGGCGAGGTGTTGATCGACGGCGAGAACGCGCTGGCGCGCGGCGCGAGCGAGCGCCATGTCGGTTTCGTGTTCCAGCATTACGCGCTGTTCCGCCACATGACGGTGTTCGAAAACGTCGCCTTCGGCCTGCGGGTACAGCCGCGCGCCATCCGCAAGGACGAAGCCACCATCCGCGCCCGCGTCAAGGAATTGCTGGATCTGGTGCAGCTCGACTGGCTGTCCGACCGCTACCCCAGCCAATTGTCCGGCGGCCAGCGCCAACGCATTGCTCTGGCGCGTGCGCTGGCGATCGAGCCGCGCATCCTGCTGCTCGACGAGCCCTTTGGCGCGCTCGACGCCAAGGTGCGCAAGGAGCTGCGGCAATGGCTGCGCTCGCTGCATTCGGAAATCCACGTCACCTCGATCTTCGTCACCCACGACCAGGAAGAGGCGCTCGAAGTCGCCAACCGCGTCGTCGTCATGGACAAGGGCCGTATCGAGCAGATCGGCACGCCCGGCGAGGTCTATGATCACCCGGCGACCGCGTTCGTGCACGGCTTCATCGGCGAATCCATCGTGCTGCCGGTGGATGTCAGCGGCGGTTCGGTGCGGCTCGGCGGCCGGCCGCTCAATATCGCCGCCAATGGCGCGGCTTCCGGGGCCTCGAAACTGTTCGTCCGGCGCCATGACATGCAGATCGGGCCGGCCGGTTCCGGATCGCTGGAGGGCGCCGTGCGCCATGTCCGTTCGTTTGGTCCGATCCAGCGGGCCGAGGTCGCGCTATCAGGCGGCGAGGGCAAGACCATCATCGAGATCGACGCCCCCCGCGACCGGGAACTCCAGGCCGGCGAAATCGTCAGCCTGCAGCCCCGCCGCTACCGTATTTTTGCGGCCCAGGATTAGGCCCCCGTCATTCCGGGATGGTCCGAAGGACCAGACCCGGAATCTCGAGATTCCGGGTTCGCTTCGCGCCCCGGAATGACGACCAAAATTAGCCCCGCGTTCACCATTCAGCCACGGTTGGTATGCAACAACTGCGTGACATCACGGGGGTTGATTCATGCGTGCCGCGGCCGCGATAGCTGGACTTTTGTTGCTGGGCGGCTGCATGGCCGACACCGCCAGGGCGCCGGACCAGCCGACCATGTATCTCAGCATGGCCAATGGCGGCGCCACGCTGGATCCGCAGGCCGCGGCCTCGATGATTTCGCTCTATCGCCAGAACAACGGCCTTGCCGCCGTGGCTGTCGACCCTGACCTGATGAAACTCGCCGAAGCGCAATCGCAGGCGATGGCCAAGCGCAACAAGCTCGATCATGACGTCAAGGGCCCGCTGGAAAAGCGCCTCGGCGCTTCCGGATATCCGGCCAAGCTCGCGGTTGAAAATGTGTCGGCCGGCTATCACACGCTGGCGGAAGCGTTTTCGGGCTGGCGCGACTCGCCGCCGCATAAGGCCAACATGCTCAAGAACGGTGTCACAAAATTGGGCATCGCGGCGATTTATGCTCCCAACACCAAGTACAAGGTGTTCTGGACGCTCATTCTGGCGTCAACCTAAACCCGATAAATTAGGCGTGATCTTTGCTTAGGTCTCGCCGAGCTTAGGTTTGGCTGATTGACGCCGTCTCGAACTGCCGCCACGGTATCAAGATTATTGCCCTCTGGTTGACGGTCACGATGGATACATCCAACCCCGCGCCCGCAACGAAGCCCGTGGATGCGCAGCGCGTGCTGGTGCTGCAAGGCGGCGGTGCGCTTGGCTCCTACCAGGCCGGCGCCTTTCAGGCGCTGTGCCGTTCCGGCTTCGAGCCGGAATGGGTGGCGGGCATCTCGATCGGTGCGATCAATGCCGCGATCATTGCCGGCAACGACCCTGCGACACGCGTCGATCGCCTGAAGGAATTCTGGGACATGGTGTCGTCCCCGGTGTCGTGGAATCCGATTACGCCGGGTGACCGCGCGCGGTCGTTGTTCAACGAGACCAGCGCCGCTTTGATCGCGACCTTCGGCGTGCCCGGATTCTTCACGCCGCGGCTTCCGCCGGCGCCGCTGTGGCCGCAGGGCAGCCCGCAATCGCTGAGCTATTACGACACTGCACCGCTGAAGAAGACGCTGGAAAACCTGGTCGACTTCGACCGCATCAACGACCTGAAGATGCGGCTTTCCGTCGGCGCGGTCGGCGTCACCTCGGGCAATTTCAAATATTTCGACAATGTGGAATTCAAGAAGCTCGGCAAGAAGATCGGGCCGGAGCACATCATGGCGTCCGGCGCGCTGCCGCCGGGTTTTCCTTCCATCCTCATCGACGGTGAGCATTACTGGGACGGCGGCATCGCCTCCAACACGCCGCTCGATTTCGTGCTGGATGAGGAAAGCGACCGCGATCTGCTGATCTTCCAGGTCGACCTGTTCAGCGCGCGCGGCGATCTGCCGGCCACGCTGCTGGAGGCCGCCGAGCGTGAAAAAGACATCCGCTTTTCCAGCCGTACCCGGATGAACACCGACAAGAACAAGCAGGTGCACAACACACGCAAGGCGCTCCGTGAATTGATCGCCAAATTGCCCGATGATCTCAAGAGCGATCCGTCGGTGGCGATACTGTGCAATGCGGTCAAGGAAAACACCGTCACGGTGGTGCACCTGATCTACCGCAGCAAGAACTACGAATCCTCGTCCAAGGATTACGATTTCTCGCATGTGGGCGTGGTCGAGCACTGGAACGCGGGTGCCCGGGACGTGCATTTGTCGATGCGTCACAAAGAATGGCTAGAACGGCCGCAGTCCGGGGAGACCATGGTGACCTACGATCTCACGAGGGACGTTTCCAGCGCCCCCGAAAGCAAAAAACAGGAGTGACCAGAATGGGTATTTTGAAAGGCAAGACCGCCGTCGTGACCGGCTCGACCAGCGGCATCGGATTGGCTTACGCGCGCGCTTTCGCCGCCGCCGGCGCCAATATCGTTCTCAACGGCATGGGCGTGCCGTCCGATATCGAGAAGGAGCGTTCCGGCATCGAGACCGATTTCAAGGTTCGGGCCGTGCATTCGCCCGCCGACATGACCAAGCCCGCCGAGATCGCCGAGATGATCGCGCTCGGCGAAAAGACCTTCGGTTCGGTCGATATCCTGGTCAACAATGCCGGCATCCAGTTCGTGTCGCCGATCGAGGAATTCCCGATCGAAAAGTGGGATGCGATCATCGCGATCAACCTGTCGTCGGCATTTCACGCCATCCGCGCCGCCGTGCCCGGCATGAAGAAGCGCGGCTGGGGCCGCATCATCAACACCGCTTCCGCCCATTCGCTGGTGGCCTCGCCGTTCAAGTCGGCCTATGTGTCGGCCAAGCACGGCATCGCCGGCCTCACCAAGACCGTGGCGCTGGAGCTCGCGACCCACAAGATTACCTGCAACTGCATCAGCCCCGGCTATGTCTGGACGCCGCTGGTCGAGAAGCAGATTCCCGACACCATGAAGGCGCGCAACCTCACCAAGGAGCAGGTCATCCACGACGTGCTGCTGGAAGCCCAGCCCACCAAGGAATTCGTGACCTCCGAGCAGGTCGCGGCCCTGGCTCTGTTCCTGTGCGGCGACGATGCCGCCCAGATCACCGGCGCCAACCTCTCGATCGACGGCGGCTGGACCGCGGAGTAGGACGCAGCACGCGTTTGTCATGCCCCGCGAAAGCGGGGCATCCAGTACGCCGTGTCTGACATTGTTGGACTAGCTGGCGACTGCGATTACTGGATCACCCGCGAAGGCTTTTCGCGGGTGATGACAGCAACTCAAATTCATGCCGATCGAAATTTGTCGAAAGCCCCTCGTATTTCAGCGTCGGTCGCCGTTTCGCCAGCGTCGATGGATGCCATGGCAGCATCGACGATCTGCAACTCCTCGGGACCAGCGATATATTCGTTGCGGTCGTTGCTTGACCAGCCCTGAGCGTTTCGGAGCCGGATTCCACTGACGTGCAGGGACGTTGACCAGAGGTCCTTGAGGGGCGCGAGGCTTGGCATGACGCGCAGTTCCACCTCGCATCGGCGTAGCGCGTCTGCCAGATCGTCGATCCGCTCTACGCCGATGGGCGTCACGGCAGAGCGTGCGACCCACATTCCGGCGTCATCCAGCGGCTCGAATGCGTTTGCGGGAAACTCGTACCGGTACAGGCAAGCGCGCGAGAGCCCCTCTAACCACGCCTGTTCGATGTGGGCAACCATCCGGCACGAACGATCCTTCCAATGGACGTGCAGGTCTTGCGAGGACGTGCTGGCGAGCGGCCAGAGAAGAATTCGCGGACAGTCACGAGGGAAAAGATACATCGGCTGGTCCCATGCATCGATAGCCCAGACGAGCGGCCCGTTGAGCCACTCGCGTCCGCGCTGGCGTTGCGAGGGAATCGTCACGGGTCTGGGTTCGAACACCTCGATGTCGCCGCGTTCGCTGAAATGAAACAGCTGCATCCGGACAGGTTAGAGCGCGTCGCTATGCAACCGTCAATCGCGATGATTCTAGCCACGCTTCCCGAACGCCAGCACGTGCAGGCCGAGCCGCTGCCGGACGATCCAGAACAGCAGCACGGTCTCGAACGCCAGCGAGATCGTGGTTGCGGCCGCGGCGCCGTGGCCGCCGTAGCGCGGCACCAGCAGCAGGCACAGCACCACGTTCATGACAAAGGCGAGCGCATAGGCCAGTGCGCAGATGTGCTGATGGCCGAGCATGTTCAAGAGCCGCTCGACCGGGCCGATTGCGGAGCGCACCACGAGGCCAACAGCGGCGATGAACATGATGTCGTAGCCGACCACGAATTGCGGCCCGAACAGCCAGAGCAGCGGCTTGCCCAGCGCGAGCAGCGCGATGGTGGCCGCGAGCGATGGCCAGAACGTCCATTGGATGGCGTGCGCCACATAGGCCGACAGCCGCGCCTTGTCGCCGAGCGCATGATATTCCGCAAAGCGATGCGCTGTCGTTGCCGACATCGCGTAGTGGATGAAGGAAACCAGCGCCAGCGTTTTTACGACCGCGAAATAGACGCCGACTTCCTCCGAGGAACGGAATTGCTGCAGCATCAGCACGTCGGTGTAGGAGAGCAGCAGATAGAAGCTTTCGACCAGCAGGATCGGCAGCGAGATCGCGAGCCAGCCGCGGAAATCATAGGCCTTGGCGCCGGCCTCAACGTGGCCGGCGAGCCGGCGGTTCAAGACCACCATCTGGCCGATCATGGCGAGCCAGACCGCGGCGGCGCTTGCCAGCATCGCCACCGTGGCGCCGAGATTGAAACCGAGCGCAAAAGCGCCGGCGGTGAGGCCGATGATCAGCGACTGGCGCACGATGAATTGCGGCATCAGGCCCAGGCGCATCCAGTCATGCGAGCGCGCGATGCCGTCCTGGGTGTTGGCGACGACGAAGGCGGGCAGGGTCAGGCAGCCGATATAGAGCGGCAGAACCGTATTGGGCTCCATCCACGGCGACAGTGTTTTCACCACGCCCGCCAGCGCCAGCGAGACCAGCGACGACACCGCGAACGTCATCCAGCGGCTGCCGGAGAGGAAGCCGCGCAGCAGCGCGTGCTGGCCGCTGGCGCGGTATTCCGGAATGATCTTTTGCGCGGACGCCGAGATGCCGAAATCCATCATGCTGCCGAGCAGCAGCACCCAGGTCCAGACATAGACATAGACGCCGTAATCCGAGCCGCCCATCCAGCGCGCCAGCAGGATCTGCGAGAAATAGGCCAATGCCGCACTGATCACGCGGATGATGAAGATCGTGCCGGCCAGCCGTTTTGTCAGCGAAGCTTCGCCCGAACCACCAAAGAGACCGCGAAGCAGCGATCGCATGCGCGCGATCGGGCCGGCAGGCGAAGCGGAGGCGGATTCGGTGTCCATCACGGCCACAGCAAGGCATCCTCGAAAGGCCGCGAGGCGGCGGCGATGCTCCGATGTATCAACGATTCGTTAAGATTCGGTTGGGTGGAGGCGCGGGCGTCAATCTCCGCGTCGTCCCGGCGAACGCCGGGATCTACCGTGTTAGCTGTCAAGAGGCTGTAGCACCTTTCCAAGGCTGGCCGGACCTGATTACGGCATTTGC
>NZ_JAFCLX010000085.1:0-17556 GCF_018130205.1 Bradyrhizobium sp. AUGA SZCCT0222 | reverse complement strand
CACGACGCGGTTTTGGATCTACGCTTCTCGAACGCACCTTAGCTGAAGATCTTGACGGACAAGTAACCGTCCAATTTAATCCGATAGGGCTTCGCTGCTCGATAGCCCTTCCCATTCCTTACGCTGCCGCCGCGAAAGCTCGTTACCTGTAGCTACTGCTTGGTGTCCTAAGACGAAATGTGCTCCCGAAGAAACCAGCCCCGGGACCGACGATGACAGCCAGCGTCTCAAGGCGCTTGTGGCAAGCGGAGCATCGGCTGCGCCCGCTGCCGCCATTTTCGGCCGGTCGATCGATCACATTCGCGAACGAGCCCGGAAGCTTGGCACACCCTTCCCAACTTGAAACGACGTAACGGATCGTGAACGATCATCGTCCAATCAACTGCCAAGAATGTTTCAAACAAGGTCGAGATCAAGTAGCAGGTTCGCGTGTCACGTCCTGCTTTCGAAGAGTTGCGTCAGTTGGATCATCAGAAGTCAATCGCTTGTAAATTTAGGCGGGGCAAATTGAGTAGCTTGAGCCGCTTCCATCGTTCTGTTGTAATATTCTTCCCGTTCTCGCTGAAATTTTTGCTGGTTTTCTCTGAATTTCTCCACTCGCCGTTGCATCATCGCGCGGTCAATCGCAAGTCTATCTTTCGGTGATAATACCAAGGACAGTGCATCACGAAGAACCGCCTGCACACCCGCGCTTGGAATCACTGCCTTGAGTGAATCGGCAGAGAAGTCTTGAACGATCGAAAGCGTCTCATCGATTAAGCTATTTCGTGTTTTTGGCCGTTGATCACTCACAATAATTGCCTGTTATTTGCAAAAGCCCAATTTCGGAAGGGGCTGCATCCACACTTCGTAGTTTTTCCAGTGATGGAGCAATACCGCCACGTTGAAACCCTAGTAGGTCGAGTGAAGGCGGCTCATCGCCAGTTAGGATCGTTAAGCAGGCATGACATTGGCCTCGGTGATGCGTTTGGTGGTTGAAGAGATGAAGCATCTTGTCCGCGAGGGGTTGAAAGTGCGGCATTCCAGATGTGGTTCGATAACGATGGGAAACGGACAAACTGGCGTCGTCGTAGGTATCGATCAGTGCAATAATCCGATTGTCTTCAGCGATGCGAGCCTGAGTTAGTTCCTTGCGATTGTCATATAGAATTTCGTCAAGTTGGTTCGGATGATCGCCTTCACCCGTCAACCGCTCATCCACAGCCGGTCAGTCAGGAGCAGATGGTTGAGGGTTGCATGAAGGCTTCCAAAGAAGACGCCGATGTGAAGTCGATACGCTTGGTCGGATAGATCAAATGCTGCAGCGTACAGGCGTGAATTGGCCCAGCGATTATATGCAGCCAATTGACGAAACTGAGTGATCCAACCCGGCTGCCTCCTAACTAATCATCGGCTGGAAAGGGTATTGCTGATCCTTGTTACAATCGCATCCCACTGACGCTTTTCTGATGCGGGATAGGAAATCAGCACACAGTTCACAAGACGGCTTGAGAAATTGCAGCGATTGTACCAGATATTGTCATTGCGGAAGCTGGACACTGCAAAGAATCGAGGTGTGATTTTCTTGTAGACGATGTTAGGTGGCGGGTTTTTTTTGGCCAAAAAGACAGCAGGTGAATCGCCCGCTACATTAGGAATCGACTGCACCGTCAGTTTTGCGCGACCATCCGATGTCTCAAAAAGCCGCCCGTATCCACTTTCTGGTTTTCCGGCCTCTTTCGAAAAAACCGCCGTCGGGATATCCACCACCGCGCCGCTTTCCGGAACAACGAAGCGCTGCCAGTCAACCGACTGCGCCATTGCTGCTGATGGTAACCAGACAAGCATCAGCAAGAAATAGAAGCCGCGTTTCATCGATCTTTCCCGAGTCTTGCGGCACTAATCTGGCCAGACCAGATTAGTTCCAGTTGTCTACAAAGAATAGCGCTGATAGAAACTCGGTTTTTCCAATGACGTTACCCATGCCGCGATGTGGTATGCTTCAACCTGGATCTAGCGTGGTCTTGAGCCTCATTGGAGGACTGCATGAGACGGCGCGATGTCATCATTCATCTCGGTGGGGCGGCTGCCGCGTGGTCACTGGCGGCGCGCGCGCAGGAAAGACCGAGAATTCCCAAGATCGGCATAATCATTCCCCGATCCGCTTTGGCAGCTATTGACAATGTTACGGCCTTCGAGGACTGCCTGCGGCAGCACGGGTACATCGAGGGCCAAAGCATCGCCATCGTCTGGCATTACGCCGATGGCAATTACGACCTACTAGCAGCCGTTGTAGATGAAATGCTTTCGGCAGGCGCGACCCTTCTTGTCGTCGGAGGTACGACACCGGCAGCAATCGTAAATAGAGCAACGAGCGCCACGCCGATCGTATTTGTTGGGGTTACTGACCCAATCGGAGCAGGTGTAGCACAAAGTCTCGCCCGACCGGGCGGTAATGCTACTGGTCTGGCCACAGCGCACGAGGAGGCATACGCCAGAAAATCCGTCGAGCTACTTAAAGAAGCACTGCCGTGGGCTTCACACATCGCCCTGCTTTACAATGTTGCGAACCCATTCAATGTGAACTTTCTGCGAGAGGCGGAACGGGTTGCCCCTTCGCTTATGGTTAGGATCGATCCTTTTGAGGCGCGAACCCCGCAAGAATTGGAGAATGCATTAAGCGCCATCTCAGGCAAACGGCCTCATGCCGTAATAGTGGCTACAGACCCATTTCTCGCCGGTCGCGTTAAGGAAATTGTGACCGCGACTACCCAACACAGGCTCCCCGCTATGTTTGGGTTCAGGGAGTATCCGCTCGCTGGCGGATTGATGTCATATGGCGCAAATCTCCCGGACATGTATCGACGGGCTGCGATGCATGTAGACCGAATCCTCAAGGGCGGTAAGCCAGCAGACGTGCCCATCGAGTTGCCTACAAAATTCGAGACAGTGATCAACCTCAAGACGGCCAAAACGCTTGGCATTGAAATGCCGCCGTCGCTGCTCGTCCGCGCCGACGAGGTGATCGAATAGGATTCGCGACTTCCGGTGTTGGCACGAACCGGCTGTCGAAGGGCGGGCAGAGCATGTCCGCTCTGCCCGGGTATTTCAGACATCCACTTGTTCCGCTTTGCCAGCGCGTCATCGACCTCAATGCCGAGATATCTCACCGTGCTTTCGATCTTGGTGTGCCCGAGCAAGAGCTGGACAGCCCTGAGATTGCCGGTCCGTCGATAGATCAGGGTCGCTTTTGTGCGTCGCAGTGAGTGCGTGCCAAACAGTCGGGGATCCAGCCCGACGCTTCCGATCCAGTCCGATACGAGCCGCGCATACTGACGGGTTGTCATACTGCGGCCAGGGCCGCGACGGCCGGTGAATAAGAACGCTCCGGGCCGTTTACCGGTGGATTTTAGATAGTCATCGACTGCTTGGCGGGTTTGCTCGCTCAATTCAAGCCTGACCGGCCGCCCGGTTTTCTTCTGCCGCACCGTTGCGCGATCCGCTGTGTATCCGCCCGCGGCTACATCCTCGACGCGGATGGCGACGACATCACAGCCGCGAAGCTTGCTGTCGATTGCCAGGTTGAACATGGCGAGGTCGCGAGCGCGGCCTTCGATCTGGAGCTTCGTCCGGATCGACCAGACGTGTTTGGGTCGCAGCGGTGGCTTTGCCCCGGTGAGCTTTCCCTTGTTCCACGGCACCCGCTTTGGCTTAGGGGTGGCGTTCACTTGATCCTGCATGGCCATACTCCTCGGCTTGGTTACAGAAGGCGAGAAGCATGTGCCACTGGATCAGGCGTCGGAATCAGGTCGGATTTCGGGTCGAAGCGGACTTCACACAGGACCTGGCCACAAACGACCTGTAGCCTTTGACCCGGAGCGGACATCAGACGATCAGTTCATCTTCTCGATGTCTGGTAGCTTCCAACTGCGGTTGAGATAGGCTTCCTGCGGCCCATAAAGTCGGAAATAGGCGAACCACGGCCTTGCCGGGATTGGTTTGCAGCCAGTTCTTCTCGTAGCCACCGGGTGCTTGCGGGCCGAAGTAGAGATCGACCGATCCATCAGCATTCTTTTTTAAATCATCGCGCGATGAGATGTCCGCGTTCTGTGTCTTGTTATCGATCCCGACGCGGTTGAAGGTGTCGTAGATCGTGAACGACCAGAACTGCTTGGCTGGCGGATTGGCCGGGACAGTCAGCTTATAGTTCTTGCTTCCGTCAAACCAGTTGCTGTCCTTATCCTTATAAGCACCGAGGTAGGCTTGTCCGATGCCCGGCGTCGTACTCACCATGCGCTTTGACGATGTGACTGCCTCATAGAAATAGTCGGCACGTTCGTCGAGTTGGCTGTAGTTGGGCGTCTCCTGCTCGGGATCGAACATAATGACGTAAGCCCATTTAGTGTCAGACCTGTAGTAAGAGTTATCAAACCGCTTGGCGTAGGAAATATTCATCGACATCAACTCGCCGATGAGCGCTCCTTCGGTCAACAATTTTGCCTGCCGGGCGTCAGGCTGGAATTTTTTGCCCTTCTCCAATCCGAGCGGCGCGAGCATGGCCGTCATCATGCGGTCGCGTTCTTCCACCGGCTCCTGCTGAAACATCTGGTCGAGGCTTTCCCAATATTTCATGCCGCGCGGCTGTACCTGGCTCCATGACTTGCCGTCCGGCCTGATCGAACGGTGTGAAGGTGGGTTGTCGCGCTGGGTGTAGGGATAGACCGAGAACTTATCCATCGCCGCCTTGAGCTTGTCCTCGCCGGGCTCAAGGACGCGGATGCCGATAAAAACATTGTTTGTGCGGGACTGGATCACGTAATATCCGTCTTGGGCTGGCGGTTTTTGGCCGGGTCCAATGACGAGATATTTTCCTCCTGCGCCCTTGTCGGGGCCTGCTTGACCAAGGTCGGCGACGGGCCTTTGCCAGAAATCGAGCACCATGCCGCCGAGTGCACCGGCAGGCTGATCGACAATGACTGGGCCGTCTTGGAGGTTTGCAAATGTAACAACGTAGGGTGTTGTGAAGTTCGCTGTCAGGATGCCGAGCTTGTCCTTGTAATTATTGTAAAGGACTACATCGCCTTGTTTGGCTCCGAAGCTCTCCTGACCGCGTTTCCACTCGTTCATCGCCACGATTGGCAGCGACCAGATATAGGCCTGACTAGCTCGCTGAAAATCTAACTCGTCGCACACCTTCTGCTCGACCTCCGCGTTCGCAGGTAGGCCCATGAGCAGGTCAATCTTGCCGATACATGTGTCAATGACGCCTGTCGTGCCGACATCCTCGGCGCTGCTAATACTTGAGAAGGTGGCAGCGGCGAGAAGCACGGAACCGAACAAAACTGCTTGGCGCATGAGTTTCTCTTTCAAATTTACCCGCAGACGAAGGTAGCTAACAAGGACTACCACGTCGCGGAACCAGCGAGCAGGTCGCCTATTGGCACAACGCGTCAGTTTGCGCGGTGCAAAGCCATGTCCGGAGTTGGGGGTAAAGCCGACCTGTCGGTTGAACGCCCGGACTTCTCAGTTTGACCCCAAACGGACATCGGCGCTGGCAAGCGTTATTCACACGCTTTTCCAAATTCCTGCGATCCATCTTGACGCGCGTAGTATAATCAAATATATGATGATAAAATATTTTACCATATAGAGCCGAGCATGACGCGCGCCCCCACCCCCACCGAAAAACGGACACAAATCCCGTTGCGGCTCGCACCGATGCCTCTGGCCCGGCGGTTTCAGCAGATTTGCACGACGGCGATGGCGGAGTCACTTGAAGGCAACGAACTCACGCCGCTGCAGTATGGGGTGCTCGCCTATGTGTGGGGCGAGCCCGACGTCGATCAAGTCGGACTTGCCTTGCGCGTTGGTATCGATCGCACCAATGCCGGACTACTCGTGGATCAGCTCGAAGCGAAAGGCCTGCTGGTTCGCCGTGTCAGCGAGACGGACCGCCGCGTACGCCAGCTGCGTTTGACACCGCGTGGAGAGGCTCTTCACCAACACCTAGCGCCGATCGTGCGACGCCGCCAGGACAAACTCCTCTCGGGCCTCGGCGTCGCCGAGCGCGATGTTTTCATTCAAATGCTGATCCGCGTGATCAACGCGAACGAAGTGCTTGCCCGCCCTGGCGCGGGCCGAAAGAAGAGATCGCCAGTCGCCGTGTGAGGATGCTCCCATGCTCAGTTGGCTTCGGAAACTCGTGTTCTCGATCATTCTCGTCCTTGTCGTTGTTGGCGGATCAAGGTCCGCAGTCGCCGAAAGCTGGCCGCAGCGCACCGTCCGAATCGTCGTCCCTTTTTCAGCCGGAAGCGCAATCGACGTCGCAGCGCGCATTATCGGCGATGGATTGACCAGGCGCTGGGGACAATCGGTTGTGATCGAGAACAAGCCCGGAGGGGAAACGATCATTGGTACAAGTGCATTTGTCTCCGCGCGCGATCAGCACGCACTGCTCTACACTACGTTCGGGACGCTCTCCGTCCTGCCGCTCACAGTCGACAGCCTGCCGTTCAATCCGCAAACCGACTTGGTCCCACTCGTCCCTACGGTGTCGGTGGTTGTCGCCGTTTCGGTCACGAATAGTCTCGGGGTGAGCACACTTTCCGATCTCGAAGCCCTGATCCGTTCGCGACCTGGCGAATTCGCATGGGCCTCCAGCCCAACATTGCCGCGCTACGTGTTCACGATGTTCCTCAAGCAACGCGGTCTCGAAATGAGCTACGTGGGCTATCGTGACGCCTCCCAACCACAAGCCGATCTCGGGGAAGGCCGCATCCATGCCTTCGTTGCGGCCATTCCGACGTCGACGCCCGCGGTCGCTGCCGGAAAAGCGCGCTTTGTTGCAACCACCGAGCCTCAACGCACGACGATACTGCCCGAGGTCCCTAGCGCGGCTGAGGCAGGCTACGACGAGCTCTCGTTTGTAGGCGGCGCAGGCATGTTTGTGGGAAACGACATGCCGGCCAGCATCCGCGAGCGAGTCATCGCCGACGTCAATGCGGTGCTGTCAGACGCTGTTATCTCCGGCAAACTGAAGGCGGCGGGCCAGCAAGTGATCGGTGGCGGCCCCGAAGTCCTGAGGAGACTCGTAGAGCAGCAAGCGGCGCGCGTTGTCGAAATCTCGAAGTCGATCGACCTGAAGTCGATCAGATAGGACGGAAGGCACTCCGTGTCGAATGCCCTCGTGTTCGCAGATCGCTTGCTGGACCTACTCGGCGGACATCGCGTCACCGCCGCATTGTGCACTGCGGTTGAGCTTGGAGTGGTCGAGGCACTCACTGCCGGCGAACGAACCGCTACCGAGGTCGCCAATGAATGCTCGACACACGCACCGTCAACCGAGCGATTGCTGATCGCCCTGGTGGCGCTCGGCATATGTCAATCGGTCGGCCCAACTCGCTATCGACTGACGGATATGGGCGCGTGCCTCGCCAACAGCGCAAGCCATTCGCTGCGCAGTTGGGCGCTGTTCGAAGGGAAAATGCTGTCGCACTCGTGGATGGGGCTTGCCGAATCTGTGCGGAGCGGCAGAACGGCGGCAGAACTCGCAGGAGCCGACGGCGGACGATATGGGCAAATGCATCGTGATCCTGAGGCCGCATTGGTGTTCGACGCGGCGATGGCAAACATGACACGCCTCGTCGCGCGCGATCTGATCGCAGCCGGCGATTTCAATAGCGCAGGCAAGGTTTTGGATGTCGGCGGCGGCGCGGGAACATTGCTCGTCGAGATACTCCGCGCCTGTCCCACAACGTCGGGCAGCATTCTCGATCTGGAGAGATGCGAGGCCGCTGCCCGGCGGGCCATAGATGCCGCCGGTATGCGGTCGCGCGCAAGCTTCCTCACCGGGGATTTTTTTGCCGGCATACCTGCAGGCTTCGACACGCTCCTTCTCAAGAACGTGCTTCACAATTGGGACGACGAACGCTGCGTCGTACTGCTCGCAAACTGCCGTTCAGCGCTGGCAGATGCGGGCCGCATCGTCATCGCCGAGCGCTTCTTGCCGCCGCGAGATTATTCCAGCAGGTCCGCGTCGACGGCGTTGGGTGACCTCAACATGTTGCGCGGGCCTGGCGGCCGCGAACGAAGCGAAGCGGCCTATTGCGGGCTCGTGACCAGTGCCGGTCTTCGCGTCGCGCGCCGGATTCCGGCGGGCCGATACGATTTGCTAGTTGCGACGCGATGAGGAAGACGCCACACGGACTTGGGAAGCCCTTGACTGGATCCTAGGAGGCCTGAAGCAGCTCCCACTTCCGTTATTGGCATGAACCGGACCAAGTTGCCGGTCTGTTGGTGTCCGTTGTTCGAGGTGGCCCGGAAGTGACCGGCGGAGGGTCAAGCCGACGCGGAACACGAAGCGGAAATTCGGTGCAGCGCGGGCTAGGTCGTCGATCCTGCATGCGGCTAATTGCATCACGTTCACCCGATTTAGAAGCTGGTAGGCTAGGTCCGCTCTAGGCGCGGTCCTTGAAAGGGAGGGACGAATGCGACGACGGGAGTTCATCGCCTTCGTTGGTGCGGTATTCATACCGCCGCGTGCCGCAAGATCACAGCAATCGGCGAGAGTGTACCGGATCGCAATAATGCATCCGTCTCATCCGATAACCGAGCTGAACGAACGCAGCCGCTTCCGTTACTATCGGGAGTTCTTCGGGGGACTACGCCAGCTCGGGTATGTCCAGGGAAATAACCTGGTGATTGAGCGTTTCACCGGCGAAGGGCGCGCGGAGATTTATCCCAAACTCGCTCGCGACGTCTCGGCCAGCAATCCAGAACTTGTGTTTGCATCGGCGTTTCGCTGGTCCCGCCCTGAAACAGGCAACGTCAACAATTCCGATTGTTGCCATGACCAGCGATCCGGTCAATTTCGGCATTGCGGCGAGTATTGCGCGGCCCGGTGGAAACATCACCGGCGTCACCGTCGATGCCGGTTTGGAGCTTTGGGGAAAACGCCTTCAGCTTTTCAGGGAACTAGTTCCAACCATATCCAAACTCGGGATCATGGCTGTGCGAACTAGTCCCGAAGGTGCTGCAATGCAAGGAGTGGCCGAGAAAGCAGGCATCACCGTCGTGGGGCCGTCTATGGTCGATAGCGGCAGTGACGATGAATATCGAAATGTCTTCGCCACTATGTCGCAAGCGGGCGTTGACGCCCTCTTCGTCGATGGAAGTCCGGTACACATCACAAAGCGACAACTGATCGGCGAACTCGCTGCAAACCATCGGATACCAGCCATTTACCCATTTCGTTCGTTTGTCGATGCCGGTGGGCTGATGGCTTATGGCATCGATCTTGTGGAGATTTTTCGCCAAGCCGCCCACGTCATTGATCGTATCCTGAAGGGCGCGAAACCCGCCGACATTCCTTTTTATCAGCCAACTAAGTTCGAGCTCGTCATCAATCGCACTGCTGCAAAGAACATCGGACTAGCGGTTTCCGAACAGCTGCTTGCACGGGCCGACGAGGTGATCGAATAACTGTCCGATGTCCGAGTCTGGCACCTTTGAGACGTGCCTGCCTATCCTGAGAATGTCCGTTCACCGGGGTAGACCGGAAGTCGCCGTGGTCCGGCCAAATGACCCAGAACAGGCATACAACGGGCATTCCATTGGGTCTCAGCTAGTCTAGGGCTAACGTAGGACGAGGGTGGCCGTGAGGACAAACAATGACGGACACACAGCGCGTAATTGCACTCGCCACACTAGATGACGTTAGCGGGATTCTCGATCTGCAGGACCGCAATCTTTCGGACAGAGGCGGCTCTCTGTCAGTTCCGTTTTCGCGAAACTGGTTTGAAACGGCAGTCGCCAACGCTCAGGTAATTGTTGCTCGAAGCAATGGGCTGGTTGTGGGCTACCTCGTATTTTGCACTTTCGCGGAGCAAGCGCACGTTCCTCTCGTGCAGGCCATGCTCAAAGTTTACCCAGGCAAACCCAACGCTTATAATTACGGGCCGATTTGCGTCGCCGAGAGCGAACGCGGGCGAGGGTTCGCTGGTGCAATGTTTGCGGCACTACGGGCGCGGCTTCCGGAGCGAGAGGGCGTTGCGTTCATCCGCCGCGACAACACAACCTCGCTGCTGGCTCATATAAAGATGGGTATGCAAGAGGTCGCCGAATTTACACATGACGACCTTGAATTCGTCGTCGTGGCTTACGGGGGGCGATCAACTACATAAGACAAGAGCGAGTGCATGTTCGCTCATGATTTTTCGGACCTCCCGCCATGGCCAGTCAATGTCCGCTCTTGAGGTGAGAGCGGACATCCATGTCGCGGGGCCCAACTGTTCCCGGCACCCCCAGTTGTCGCCTGTTTTGTAGGAACGATGGCCTGCGGAGACCGTTCACACGGACGAGAAAGGGCCGAACCATGAAGCGCATGAGTGTGAGCCAAATCTTTCTCTTGGCCGTTCTTGTCTTTCTGCTCGCCCTCACAGGAATTTGGGCGGTGACCGCTTGGAATTCTGCTGGCGACATTCAGATGAGCAAACACGGTTGGATAGCCTTGGGGCTTGGGACCTTCTTTTCCCTCCTGATCGGCTGCGGGCTCATGGCCTTGATGTTCTACAGCAACCGTAGCGGTCACGACGACAAAGCCGACCCATTTAGGAAGGGGCCCCAGCCTCCCTTCACGTAAGGTCGGCCCTGAGTTGGCGGCTCTAAGTAAACGGCCCCAGCAGGGGGTCTAGGTCCACTGGAGCCGTCTCTGGTCAGACCCGGTCATGACACCGGAGCATTTAATCTACCGGAAACCTAAGTTGGCGGTGGACGGCACCGGCGCGGGGTACTGGGCTAGTTTGATATGTCGAGAACAAACATGGGACGTGGATTGCTGTGGAAACGTCTGAAATCCACCGAGTTTTGTTCTGGGCAAAACTACGGACCCCGGTTTGGCACAAACTGCACATGCACACCGACTCTTCCTCAGCTAAGCTGGCAGACGACAGTCTCTGGGCAGCGAACTGCATGTTCACTCTTGAACATTTCGGCGGTCGATAATGCCCGCGCGGTTCATGATCTGATGCTGCAACGCCGTCGCGGCCGGGGGAAACCACGGTGCAAGATCAAGGGCAGGAATCACCTATCATCCTGGTGGTCGAAGACGATCGCCTAATCCTAGGCATGGTCGAGGAGGCTTTGATCGCGGCGGGCTTTCAAGTCGCACGGGCCGCCTCCGGGGAGGAAGCGGTGACCCTCCTAAAGGGAAATCCGACGAAGTATCGTGCGCTGGTCAGCGACATCAACTTGATTGTCGGTTCGACGGTTGGGAGATCGCCCGCGCCGCTAGGGAAGTCGATCCGTCGTTCGCCGTCGTCTACATGACCGGGGCATCAGCCGATGACTGGCCCTCGATGGGCGTTCCCAACAGCATTCTGCTTACTAAGCCTTTTGCTCCGGCCCAGCTTGTTACAGCGGTTTCCCAGCTTCTCAACCTTGGTGGTCCATCATGACGACCCTTACCAATCTGCTCGCCCGCAAACAGCAACTGCTGGATCGCATGGCGGAAGATGCAGGTAACGAGCGCGAGGAGATCGAACGCCTGCTCAAGCAGATCGTTACAGCCTTGGACCTACTTGGGCACGCTGGTCCCGGCACGTCGAGCAACGTGCCTGCTGGTGATAGGCCTCGTCTTGACGGCGCATAGGTTGACCACGGCCCAATACCTTGCCTTGCAAGCCACAGCAGCGGGCAAAGCATTTCGAACGCACACCAGCACGGCCTACACGCTCACCGGACCATGCGGCAGCAAAGCCCTGTGGGCTTTGGTCCGCTTAAACCTAATTGCCGACCCAGCGAAGGCCATAGAGGATCCACGCTACCAGATGGTAGTCACAAAAAAAGGACGGGCTGCGCTCGCAGCCCATGACAGGACAAAAAGTGCGCAACACTCGGCCAAATAGCGGCGAGGGGCCGTTCCATCTTGGCTATGGCAGCACGGGCCAGGAACTTATGTGAGTTCACGCAGGCCGGTGCGGCTGTTGGGCTGGCGGGCGACAACAGTCGTGACGGCAGCTGCGGAAAACGTCAGTCGAACGTCGGATAGACAATCGTCTGGCCGTTCGCGCACTTCGCAATGTTGATATCCATAAATCCGAGGCTAAATTTCTGCGTTCTAACGCACACGACCAGATTGTCCTTGCCACCGTTGACGGCGTCCAGTTCGTCCACCGAAAGCTCACGCTCCGCAGTCTTGGTCCTCATTTCCCTTACTCCTGTTTGCAGGCCTACGGGATTGTCGCCTGTGTCGGCAGCTCTACCGAGTTCGGATCGGTGCTGCTGTGATGCTAATCACGCTGAGGAGGCTGCGTTCGTCAAAGTGCTCAAAGAGGCGGCGGCCTATATGGCGTTACCACAAGAAAAACAGCGCGCACCGGAATGGAGGCGATGATCGGCGCGGTGCCAATCTCGACCACGCGGCGATGATGGGCGTGCGGTTTGTTTTACCTCGGGCCGCACGCCCTTATCTGCCCCAAGTGGTCCCGAACTCACTGAACAGGCCGCTACAGTCGAGTCGGTTACCAACGTAATGATGCACGTTTCCACCGCGCGGTGAGAGCATCGTGGCTATCTGATCTTGGATGACATTGATATCGGCACCCGATCTTCCGATGCTGGTCCCGTAAACGGTGGTGCTCCCATCGCGTGCAGGCGGTGCAGCCTTGAGCAAATCCATATTTTGCTGATGGTAGTGCAGACCGAGAAAGATGATGCGCTCAGCCGCCGAGACTTCGTCTCCGAGCGCCTTGAGCATATCTTCATCCTCGACCTGCTCATTGAAAGTGCGAATGTTCTCAGCCGCAGTAACGAGCGTCGCTGCATCTAGTTTGTGGCCGAAGGGTAAGGCGGACGTGCAGACCGTCGTACACGCGGCGTTTGACCGGGTCCGTAGCCAGATCACGGATCAGTCTTGCTTCTGCGGCATCGGTTCGCAGCTTTTCGGTAGTTGCCCTGTAATCCTTCATGGCGCACTGCTCCATCTGAGGAAGGCGGGTGCGCAACCGGGCGCTCTCATCACCGATGTAAGCCGAGGGCGGTGCGGTGATTGGACCAGTCTGGCATGTTCGGTATCCGACATACTGGTCAAAACAGCTCACCGTAGGGATTTTTAGCGGGGCGGCCGAAGACCGGCCGATAGGAGCCAGTCATTCACATGCGAGGCGGCCTCAGCATGCCGGGCCCTTTGTATCAAATCATCACGCTGTGGGCCGGGCTGGAGCGTTTGCGCCTCTTCGTTCAGTCGTAGGGCGTGTAGCGCCATTCGATCTTGTAGCAGCAGTTTAGCTTGGCTGGCGTGGTGAGGCATAAGTACCCCCTGATCCATGGCGGGAGCGCAACGCTCTCAATCACCGGTGGATGCCGTGATGCGCGGTGATGGACCATCGTTGCATGACCGGTGGCCGAGTCAGCGGTCAAAACAGCTCACATCGCGAAATCGTTAACAACTGAAGCGGCTCCAAGGCCGCGCGCTGATCCCGATGCTGCAGCAGCGCAGGCCTATCGCTGGCGTGATTTGCCTCACGGTACTGCGGGGACTTTTGAATGAGCGTGGTACGCACGAGCGACGGATGGACCACGCTGGCCTATATGGAGAAATCATGAGCAACATTAAGCGTATCGAGAGCCTTGGCGAACTGACGGACGACAATCTCGCGGTGGTGGTTGGTGGTCGTCCCAAACTCACGAGTCTAGCCTTAGCTAGGCAGTGTTGGAAAGACGGAGACCTTGTTGGCGCTTACAATGCTATCACGGCCTGGCAGGCCAGCCGCGGCGGGCCCTTTATTTAAGAACCGGGAAACCGGAACAAGCCGCTGTCGTCGGGTGTTTCGGCAAGGCATCTAACGAAAGAGGCCGCCAACTGAGGCGGCCTTACTTCGTTATGTCCCCGTTGACTTCGAATGAAGCATGGCTTGCTCAACCTGATCCGCAAGGGCTGTCAGGTGCAGGGCCAGTCGGTCGAACATCTCCCGCTTTTTCAGGTCGGTGGCGAGGTCGCAAATGAGCCTGCATTCGGCCGCGTCGGTCCTGAGCTTTTCTAGTTGTTTTTGATAGTCCTTCACGGCGGGCACTCCAGCTAGCCACGAAGACACTAACTGCAAACCAGACCACCGCTGCAATAATTCTAGCGAAAGTGCAGAATATTCACAGAAGCCGCGTTGGCAGCGGCTGCACGGGGGCGAGCGTCACCTAAAGCTTACGGGCTCAAGGCCGCGCTGATCCCGATGTTGCAGCAGGGCAGGTCTATCGGCGGCGTGTTCGATGAAGTATCCGGTGAGGCACCAAATGCAAGAGGCTGCCAAGAGAGGCGGCCTTACTTTTGGGCTGGAATGTCGCGACCTTACGCGCCTCTTGCCATAGCTCTATCGCGTGCCCGTCCACCAGTTGTTCGGCGCACCGCTTGGCTTCCTCGTCATTGCCGCAATGAACCTCAATGCGATTCCGGATATGTCCGCCATCGTCTATGACGTAGGCGTAATATCCCCACGGCGGCATGGCGTTTACTTCGGCGGCTGGAGTCCGGGTGACCTTAGCCAATCCTGCATACGCGCGGCGGTCTCTGCCTCCCGCGCCTTGCGGAGCAGTCTCTCTCGCTCAAACCCGGGTGGGCTGCCTCGCGCCTCGTCACGCAGCCGCTTTGCCTGTTCTGCTAAGCGCTGATCTAGTGGGGTGCCGTGCTGGATACGGCGTCGCTGCATGGCGCTGCTCCATTCCTCTAACAGGCAAGAGCGCTGACCAGACGTTCTCATCACCGGTGGATGCCACGGGCGTTACGGTGATGGTCGAATCATAATGCCCAAAAATACCCGGTGTCTGTCCGGTGCCGGACACAATCAAACTAGGCCTGAATCGGCCGCTGCGACCGGCCGAGGCCTCCAACTGCCCGCTGCCTATTAATTGCCTATTAATTCGTATTTCTAGTTGTAGGCGGTCGGGTCGACACTTTTGGAAATTGAAGAAACCACTGGGAGAGAAGGGTTTCTTTGGTGAGCGCGGAGGGACTCGAACCCTCGACCCCATGATTAAAAGGCTCGCGACAAAAGGGAGAATTTATTATGTCGGAACGAGACATCGAAGGCAAAGCCGCCCTTGGACAAGACGATAAGGGCGGGGGAGCGACGATCCGGATCGTTTTGCAAAGGGTCAATGCAAGAGGGTGTTCGAGCGCGGTGCTTCCGGACGGAACGGTCCTTGTCACCGGCAGCCGCCAGCCATTGCTGGACGCGGCGCGGATGTTGCTGAAGCTGGGTTGTTCGCCCAACACCTAGATCGAGGTGTGGCGGCCCGGCGCGTGCCAATTTGCGATGCGTGCGGTGGTGGGTGTGGCGGCTGGGCTAACAGTCGACGAAACGCGGACGATATTTGCGCCTTGGAAACCCTTTTCCTCGTCGGCGGTAGCGGCAGCAGCTCGTTCTTTGGAGGCGGGGGCTAGCTCCCTAGCCAAGCCCGCCAGTGACGCCTCCACGGGCTCCCAAGACCGTCCGCACGGCTTGCCTAGGAGGAGGCATTCGGCGCCCGCGCGCTAATCGAACCAACCGCGTTCGATCGGTAAGAGGGCGCCCATCGTGGTGCTTGGACCCTCGGTCTACTCCACGCAAGCAAGCTCGCAGCCGGTCGCCCGCGCAATATGCAGGCGGTCTTGATCTGGTCTTGTCCCGCCGCGGCTCGTTTCCGAGCGCGATGAATGACCTCAGGCGGCGCACCTCGACGCGCCACGGATGCCGGACCCGACTTGTCCGACTAGGTACGACCCCAAACGGTCCGCAGCGCGCCGGTGCGCTACATGATCTGCGTCAATCCGGAAACAAACAAATTCGCGGGTTCAGGTGCGCCCATTCCTTCCCGCGGCCTTCAGAACACCCGGCAACCCCGGGGACGGTTGACAGGCAGATAGCATCGTCAGCGGGATGACAACCCGTTCCGGTGTGTTCTGCGAGAGAGCCGAAAAAATCTCTCAGCGGACATGGCGGGGACAACGCCGTGCGGGTCCAACAAACCCGAAGGGACACGAGTACGCGGGGCTTCGGCCCTCCCGGTCGTCGGGGGCTTCAGGAAGGGATGCATCCCATGCTGAAGGCGGAAAGGGCGGAGCTATCGCTAAAGCTTGAAGTATACGCAACGCAGTGACCGGCGTTCGGACTGAACATCTCAGAAATCGAGACGTGATTGAGGAGTTTTACGATGACGAAACCAGAGATATCGTACTGCGACATCCGAGATTGGTTGGCCGGACTTGCTGCTGCGATCGAGCTTGACCAGATTCGGGTCGATGCGTTGCCAAAGGAGAGGTTCCCCCCTCAATACGACGACGGTAGTTGGCGTCTTTGGCGCAAAGAACACCTCGAGTTCATCGCCCGCCTGCTCCCCACCATCGATGAAATACCGCCGCCAACTTTGAAACAAATTGGGCGGCTCGCATTCAAATACGAGTCTGCCGTTGTGAACGGCATTTTGCTCGGCATTTTGGCGGACGTCGCCAGTAAAGACTGTGCATACGAAGAGCTGACCACGGCTGGTCTCTTCTTGAACGAGCTGATCCGGCGGGTCTTGCTTAAAGGCGTGCCTGTCGCTGGAGACGCGCGGGACAGGATAACGCGTTGGGTGCCCGTCACCGATCCCTTGGGTATCGCTCAAGATACTGAATGCCTTTACGGCGTGCCGTCGGGATGTGTGAATTAAGTCCACGAAGACAGCACTAGCGCCGAAACGATCATTACACCATGGTTCCGCTTCACTCTGAACGGATGGTGCAGGTTACCAACACTGAGGTCAGCGTCAGCTTACGGCGCTTATATGCTAGGAGGCGTCGGCGATCGTCCTTAAACGGTTGGTCCCAGTCATTGCCGCGCCGCGTGAAAACCTTGATCGCTTCGTTGGCGAGGTGGACCTGAATGCGGTAGCCGTCGAACTTGATCTCGTGGATCCAGCGTTCGCCGTTCGGTACGTTGCCGATCGAAGTTGCAAGCGCTGGCTCGATGAATCCGGGAAAGGGCGCCTTGACGCCGATTGCCGCCGGTTTCTTGCGCGAAAGGCCACGGGTCACACCAGACGTATCGGCAGCGGCAGCTGCACATCGCGGTAGCGGTCGAAGCGGTCGGTAAAGCCTTGCAGGAAAAACGGGATATCGCGGTCCTGCAGATCGCAGCGTCGGCGCAGCTCATGGGCGACGTCCTCGGAAACGTCCTCCGACCAGCGCTCGGCAGTGTTGAAGGCGATAATTCGGGTTGCTGAATTGCCCGTTGAGCAGGTCCCGGATGACCGTCTTGAGGTCGGTGTCTCATAGTCGGTCTCGCGCCAGGCGCGGCCGATTTACCGAATCATCCGCCACCAGGTACACCGTATTGTCGTTGCCATTGGGCACGATCGACGGTGTCCAATTGGAACTACGCATCAAAGCAACTCCTACGCTACAGAACCGGGTTTCAAGCGAAACGCTGCTGATTCGTTCCCCACTCTGGAACGGGATGCCGGCTAAGCGATTAAATTAGCAGGAGGAACCATGAGCAAAGAAACCCCGAAAGACGACCCTCGCCAACGCACCGATCAAGGCTCGCACGCACAGACGGACAAGCCATGGAA
>NZ_JAFCLX010000084.1:0-18680 GCF_018130205.1 Bradyrhizobium sp. AUGA SZCCT0222 | reverse complement strand
GAAGTGTCACAATATGAATCACACAAAATGCCGATTCGGGAATCCCCGACATCAGATGTGTGCATGCCCTAGGGCCTGCGCCGGGACGACACCGAATATGTGGAGGCGGTTCGGGCTAAGGCGCCTACGCCTCGCCCTCGGTATCAAACATCGCGGCGCTCATGGCTTCCGCGGCGGTCTTGCCGGCCCAGACCACGAACTGGAACGCGGGGTAATAGCGTTCGCAGGCGTGGATGGCGCCGACCAGCATGGCTTCGCATTGCGCGGTCGAGGCGGTGAGCCCGTTCGGCAACACCAGCGCCTGCCGGTACATGATCATGCCGGTATGGGTCCAGATGTCGAAATGGCCGATCCATAATTGCTCGTTGATCGCAGCGATCAGCCGCTGCACCTTGGGCCGGCGCGCGGGTGGAATCTTCATGTCGAAGGCGCAGGCCAGATGCAGCGCCTCGATCTCGGCCATCCAGGTAAAGGAGAGCTGATAATCGGTCCAGTCGCCCTTGGAGACGATGGTCACCTCGTCTTCGCCGGAACGTTCATACGCCCAGTTATTGTCGCTGGCGATGTCCTCGACAACCGCGAGCGGGTTGTTCGGGGAATCGATAATGCCTTCGAGGAGGGACATTCCGTCTCGACCTTGCCATTTCACGTGAGTTGATACGCACAACGGGGACCGGCGCGCGCGGGAGGTGGTGCGTCGCGGCCGACTGCAATCCCCTGATCGTTCCTGACCTTGTTCTTGATCGTCCCGAGGCTTGCCGGCTCAAGTGATGTGATTTGCGGAATCTGCGCAACCGACCCCGGAGTCCGTCCACAGCCAATGCGCAGGCCGTCCACAGCTCTTCGTGGTCGTAATTATTAATTTGAGAACAAATCGGAATCGGATTCTGTGGATTGGAGTCGGCCGCCACCGGAAGAGCACCGGCCCGCCACAATGGTTAATTTTTTCTTAACCTGAATTGACAGCCGCTTCGGCCAAGGCGCATATTTTTCCACAGGGTGGATACGACCTGCTGCTTGCGCCCCTTCGAGGGTACGGTGAACGTATCGAGCCGTTCGAGGCCTCCTTTGCCCAGCGAACGAGTCAGTAACGCAAGCGCCTGACGCATCTTGTTCGCCAATGCAGAGGACGTATCCCATGCGCGATTTTCGCGATGCCAAGGCTATGGCGCATTCGTTGCGCGAGGCTCTCAAGGCCAAATCGGTTTCTCTCACCCACAGCGAAAGCCTGGAACTTGTCGCCAGGACGTTGGGCCTGCCCGACTGGAATCATCTCGCGGCGCGAATTGAGTCGAGCCTGCCTCAACTCGTTCCGTCCGGGGCAATACATCCGGCAAGCGTCGCGGTAGGCGCTGCTATCCCGATCGTGCCGATGCGGGACCTCGTGGTGTTTCCGCAGATGGTCGCGCCGATTTTCGTCGGGCGTGAAAAAACCCGGCGCGCGATCGAGCGCGCGCTGGCGACGGACCGCCGCGTGCTCGTGGTCACGCAGCGCCGCGCGGCCGACGACGATCCGCAACTGGATGCGCTCTATCCGGTCGGCGTTACCGCTGACGTGATCAATCGCGTGGCGCTGACGGACGGAACGCTCAAGCTGGCGATCTCCGGCCTCGAACGCGCCGCGGTCCGCAAGCCCGTCGCGGAAGAATTTCTGGCGGCCGAGATCGCACCGATCGAGGAGAGCAACGGCCAGACCGACAAGGCCGTTCTGTTGTCGCGCCTCGTCCTCGACGCCTACCGGATGTTCGCCAACGTCGATTACTCCAATGTACCGCCGCAGCTTCAGGCGCGTCTCCACCTTCCTGACATCGGCGATCCCGGCCTGCTGGCCGACACCGTCGCGCCGCTGCTGCCGGTCAGCATCGAGCAGCGGCAGCAGCTCTTGGAAACCAGCGATGTCACCGCACGGCTTGAGGCGATCCTCGACCTGATCAAGGCGGCTCAAAAGGCGGCCTGAGGTTGAATGCGAAGTGGCCGGCTCTCGCTCGTTTACCTCGCCCCGCTTGCGGGGAGAGGTCGGATTGCGGAGCAATCCGGGTGAGCGACTATCTTGATTGTCAAGTTGCATTGGCGTAGGCGGCACGCGCGTCGCGTGCTTTGGCGTTGAGGCGGACGAGCAGTTTGCGGGCCAAGGCGATTCTGATGACCATCTTTTCCTTCCCGGCAGCGACGAGCCTTGCACGGAAGTCGGCCAGGGATTTGTCGTAGCGCGCAGCGATTGCGGCGACGAGGAACAGAATCGAGCGCACTCCGGCGCGGCCGCCCCGGATATGGCGCTTGCCCCTGTGCTTGCCACTGTCGTCGGCGAGCGGGGCGAGACCTGTGAGCTTGGCAATGGATTTGTTCGAGTAAGTGCCGATCTCCGGCAGTTCGGCGTGGAGGCGGGCCACGGTGCGGCCGGCAACGCCTTTAACCGATCGCCAGCTCTGTGCAAGCAGTGCCCACAACGGATCGTCGTCGATCATTGAAGCGATCTCGCCTTCCAACGAACGCGACTGGCGTTTGAGCAGCGCGATCACCTCGTCGATGCTGGCCAGCATCTCGGGGTTATCAAGCAGGCTCGCTCGGCGCTGCTTCTGGACGGTCAGATCGTCGGTGACTTGCCTGAGCCGTGCAACCAAGGCCTTCAGACGCTGCTGGGCCGGGCTCGGCAGCGGGGTTGGAGCAAGGTTCCTGGCCGTCGCGAAGCGTCGGTCTTCTCCAGAACCCCCATCGCCTCGGCATAGCGGCGCACGCTTCGCGGGTTGGTCAGGGCACAACCCAGACCTGCCTGCCACAGCTCGAGGAACGCCCGACGCTCGTAACCGCCGCTCGCCTCCATCGCCACCAGGCTCACCGCATGCCGGCGACAGAAGGCCGCCAGTTCGGCGATTCCCAACGTGTCGTTGTCGAAACTGGCGAAAGTGCCTCCCGGCTCGATGTGGGCATCAAGCCTGGCCTTCGAAACATCCACTCCACAAATGATCTTGCTCACGGTAACCTGCCTTGTTCGTGCGATTGCGCTTCAAGCGACTGTTCGGTCGTACGTGACATGGCGAAGATCCCAGAGCTCACCCACGGTTGATGCCGGAGGGGGATAGCGGGCGACATCGCCACGCGCTTTGGCCGGCGGCCACCGGCCAAAGCGCTAAGTCGCTTCCATCGCACAAAATTGCTCCCGTGCAGATACAAGGGGGCACAGGTCCCTCAATTGGCGCAAGCATTCGCGGAGAGAGCCCCTCACCCCAACCCTCTAAGAGCGAGCTTCGCTCGTCTCGACCCCGCGAAGAGCGGGGAGAGGGAGAAGCGGAGGCTGCCCTGTCCCGCCGTCATGGGGATCATGCAGATTCCCGGTGCTGATGGAGCTTGCCGATGCCGCGGCCTTTGGTCATATTTGCCGACAGGTCGTCCATTCCGGGCGGCCGATGTTCTCAGG
This sequence comes from Bradyrhizobium sp. AUGA SZCCT0222, assembly GCF_018130205.1. Taxonomy (NCBI): domain Bacteria; kingdom Pseudomonadati; phylum Pseudomonadota; class Alphaproteobacteria; order Hyphomicrobiales; family Nitrobacteraceae; genus Bradyrhizobium; species Bradyrhizobium sp. AUGA SZCCT0222. The sequence goes on along the minus strand of NZ_JAFCLX010000084.1, from coordinate 15,265 downwards.
GCGGGGTGAAAATCCCCACCGGCGGTAAGGGTGACGTAGCCCAAGCCCGCGAGCGCCTTCTTCTCGGACTTCCACGGGGAAGAAGGGTCAGCAGATTCGGTGTGATTCCGAAGCCGACGGTTAAAGTCCGGATGAAAGAGAACGGTTGCGGCGGCCCGCGCGTTTGCGTGGGTCAATCGTCGTTCCGTGTGCCCTGATTCTGGTCCTGAAAGAGGAAAGCCATGAATCAGATGTTGCAAGAGCCTGAAGCCCAAATCCAAGAAGCCCAAACAGTGGAATCCGAGGTTAGGGTTCCCGACACGCCCGAGCGCCCGCCGGCGCCCGTGCATCCGCGTTTCGTCAAGCCGCAGCGGGTCGCCTTCGTGCAGGCGTCCTGGCACCGCGACGTGGTCGAGGAATGCCGCATCGCCTTCCTCGAAGAGATCGAGGCGCGGCATATCTCGCGCGCGCAGGTCGATCTGTTCGAGGTGCCGGGCTCGTTCGAGATACCCCTGCATGCGCAGTTGCTCGCCAAGACGCGGCGTTACACCGCGATCGTGGCGGCGGGGCTGGTGGTCGATGGCGGCATCTACCGCCACGAATTCGTCGCCGACACCGTGATCAAGGCGCTGATGGACGTGCAGCTGAAGACCGAAGTGCCGATCTTCTCGGCGGTGCTGACGCCGCAGCAGTTCCACGAAAGCGCCGTGCACCACGATTTCTTCCGCAAGCATTTCGTCATCAAGGGCATCGAAGTCGCCGAAGCCTGCGCCAACACGCTGCACAGCCTGGAGCGGCTGCGCGGCCAGGTCGCAGCGGGGATTACGGGGTGAATCGTAGGATGGGTAGAGCGCAAGCGAAACCCATCATCTCACCTAGTCGCAAGTGATTGATGGGTTTCGCTTCGCTCTACCCATCCTACGACCAGGTCGCGGCGGCGACGTTATGCCGCCGCGGCCATAAGGAAATTTCGCAAATAGAAAAAAATCACAGCAGGAAACGAGGGCCATCATGACCGGACAAAATCCACCCGATTGGCTTGGCCTGACAGGCCGCGTGTGCGTGGTGACGGGCGGAGGCGGCGGCATCGGCCGCGCCACGGCGCTCAGCCTTGCGCAGGCCGGCGCCCGCGTCGCCGCCATCGACCTCGATGAGCGCGGCCTTGAAACCACGCGCAGTGAGCTGCGCCAGTTTGGCGCCGGGCATTTCGTCGGGCGCTGCGACACCGCGAATGCCGAGAGCGTTGCCGGCGTGTCCGAGGCGGTCGAGCAATCGCTCGGGCCATGCAGTGTGCTCGTCAACACCGCCGCGGTGCTGCGGCCGGGTGGCCTTGAGAATCTGACGCTGGCCGAATGGAACGCGGTGCTATCGGTGAATCTCACCGGCTACTTCCTCTGCGCGCAAAGCTTCGGCCGGCAGATGCGGAAAGCCGGGCGCGGCAGCATCGTTCACGTGTCGTCGATCGCGGGAAGCCATGCGCAGGGCCAGAGCGGCGCCTATAGTGTCAGCAAGGCCGGCGTCATCATGCTCTCGCGCCAGCTCGCCAGCGAATGGGGGCCGGCAGGCATCCGCAGCAACGTCGTCAGCCCCGGCATGGTGATCACGCCGATGAGCCAGTCGTTCTACGATACGCCCGGCGTCACCGAACGCCGCTCCGCCGTGGTGCCGTTACGGCGGGTCGGCCTGCCGCAGGATATCGCGGACGCCATCCTTTATCTGGCCAGCGACCGCTCGTCCTACGTCAATGGCGACGAGATCACCGTCGACGGCGGCTACGCCAATATGCTGATGAATTTGGTGCCGCGACCGGGATTTGAGTGACGAAGAGGTGGTCTTGCGCCCCCTCATGCACTGCTGATCTCTCAATCGCGCTCGTTCGATTTGTGCGATGCGCGACGCGTTCTGCGCAATGCTGTCGCTCGTCTGCTCGCGTGCGGTCTCTTTCAGCTTAGGGTTGCCAAATCCGACCGCGCTCCACAAAAAAACAACAATCCGGTCAGCTAATGGCGTGGCGCATCGAGGGACATGTCATGGTGCACCGCACCGACGTCGCCGGGGACCGTGTGGGGCAGGCAAGCCCCGGCAATGACCGCGTGTGCCGCGCTGCACTGAAAATCGTCCCCGCCTCGAAAACAATCCTTCGCCCGGACCTCTGCCGCCTCTCAGTCAGGCGGCATGAAGTGCTGCCGTCTCGCGATGGTAGTCCCGCCGGTCCATGCCATCCATCTCGAACTGCCGACCCCATGAGGCTTTGATACCTGAAGAGGCTTTGACACCGGAACATCCTGCAAGCGTCGCGACGAAAATTCGACCCAACGAACAAACACAAAGGGAGGATGCAGATGATTTTCTACGGACGATCTGTTGTCGGCTGCGCCGCGCTGGCGGTGGCTGCCCAAGTCGCTGTCACTGTCACCGTCTCGCCGACGCGCGCCCAGAACGCAGCAGCGCTGAATGCCGAGGCGGCCATGAACGACTGGCCGACGTATCACGGCACTTACAAGTCCTACCATTACAGCGGCCTCGAGCAGATCAACGCCGGCAACGTCAAGAATCTCGAAGTCGCCTGGATGCATTTTCCGGAACGCGCCACCCGCGGCCTGCAGTCGACGCCGCTGGCCCTTGACGGGGTGCTGTACTATTCGGGCTCCTACAGCCGTGTCTACGCGCTGGATGGCGCGACCGGCAAGACGATCTGGGCCTATGCGCCGGAGCTCGACGAGGAACTGGTCGCCAAGCAGACGCACTCGCCGTACAATCGCGGCATCGCCATCGGAGGCGGCAACCTCTATGTCGGCACCGTCGACGGGCGCCTGATCGCGCTCGATCTGAAGACCGGCAAATCGGTGTGGGACACCAAGCTGCTGGATTCCAAGAAGGTGACCGTCGGCTTCACCGGCGCACCGCTGGTGGTCAAGGACATGGTGATCATTGGTGCGCAGGGCGGCGAGTGGACCGGTCGCGGACCGATCTTCGGCGTGGACGGCAAGACCGGCCAGAAGAAATGGGAATTCTTCACGGTGGCCGGGACCGAAGAGGCCATGAAGACCTGGGGTGGTGACTCCTGGCGGACCGGCGGCGGCGGTGGCTGGATGCCCGGAACCTATGACCCGGAAACCAATTCGGTGTGGTGGGGCACCGCCAACCCGGCGCCGCTCTACGACTGGTCGGGTGCGGACTGGAAGAAGAGTGGGCCGCGGCCGGGCGACAATCTTTATACGACATCGGTCATCGCGCTCGATCCCGATACCGGCAAGCTCAAATTCTATCATCAGGAGCTGCCGCACGATGCCTGGGACTTCGACTCTTCCGTGGGCGAGTTCGTCATGCTGGAGCGCGGCGGCAAGAAGCTCGTCGTGCATGCCAACAAGAGCGGATACGTCTTCGTCTATGATCGGTCCAACGCCAAGGTCGAGAACGTCTGGGCGCTGGTAAAGAACATCAACTTCGTCAAGAGCATCGATCCGAAGACCGGTGAACTGATCGGTCGCCGCGACCTCGTCGAAGGCAAGGTGGACCCGCCTCTGTGCCCGGCCATCGCCGGCGGCATCAGCTGGAACTCCGGCGCCTACAGCCCCAAGAACGGGCTGTTCTACCGGATCGGGCAGGAGTGGTGCATGGAGATGAGCGTCGAGAAGACGACGCCGATCCTGGAGCCGATGGCCCAGCTCAACATCGGCGCCACGTTCAAGATTGTGGCGCCGCCGGACGGGCCGGCCCGTGGTCATCTCAGCGCCCGTGATCCGGTCACCGGCGCCAAGAAGTGGGAGGTCGCCTACAAGCAACCGCCGCTCGCCAGCGTTCTGGCCACCGCGGGCAATCTGGTATTCGTGCCGGACGCCGAAGGTGTCGTGCACGCCTACAATGCCGACACCGGCGAAGAGCTCTGGTCGCGCAACAACGGCATGGGACATAATGCCGGCATCATCAGCTACATGGCCGGTGGCAAGCAGTACGTCGCCGTACCGGCGGGCTGGGGCAGTCTGGTGGCCGATGAGTTCGTCGCGCTCTATGGCGAGCCCTTCAAGAGCATGTCGAAGAATACCGGCGCTCTGATTGTCTACGCACTCAGACAGTGATGGCGGCGCGGGCGGCAGGGATCGCCTTGCCGCCCTTGCGGTCAAGGCCCTGCCGATCTTGCGATCAATGCGTTGTCGCCCTTGCGATCAGTACGGATGATGGAATGCGAATACCGTTGCTAGTTGTTTCGGCCATCATCTGGCCATTTCTGTCGACCGCCGCTTTTGCCCAACAGGCTGCAAATCCGCTGCCGCAAGCCGAAGCCTCGCCTGACGACATCGAGGGCGGGAAAATGTTCGCCACCACCTGCGGCTTCTGTCACCAGGAGGGCGGCCGCCATGCGGGCAGGGGTCCGAAGCTGTCGAAGTCCGAGCGCAGCGATGAATACCTCATCGAGCGCATCAAGAAGGGCAAGGTCGGCGCCATGCCCGCCTATGGTTCGGTGTTCAGTGACGGCCAGATCATCGCGATCCTGGCCTACATCAGAGGGCTTGATGACTAGCGCGCTCTCGAGCGACGTGGCGAGCGGCCCGCGTCGCTTGGCCCGATATGCGGCAAGTCTCGCGTTGCTGATGCTCTGGAACGCGCCGGCGGGTGCCCGCTCGCTGGAAGCCGTCATCGAGCGCGGTGCGTTGACGCTCTGCGCCAGCCCCAACGCGCTGCCGTTTGCCAGCAAGTCCGGACCGGTCCCGGGATTTCAGATTGAACTCGGCGAAAAAATTGCCGAGCAACTCGGGGTCAAGCTGACGCGGGAGTGGGTGATCAGCGCGATCCAGTATCGCCGCGCCGATTGCGACCTCGTGCTCGACGTCATCGCCCGCAAGGATACGCCGCCCGCCGGCGGTGTGCGGACGTCGCGTCCTTACCATCGCAGCGGCGTCGTGCTCGCGGTGCGCGGCGATTCTGAGGCGTCGTCGCTTGCCGGTCTCGGTCCCGATCAGCGGGTCGGGGTCCCGGTCGGCTCGGTGGTCTCGATGACGCTCGCCAAGGGCGGCGTCGCCACATCACCGTTCGCCTTCGAGGACGATATTGTCGCGGCGCTCGCCAATCGCGAGATCGAGGCCGCGGCCGTCACCCCGATGACGGTCGGCTGGTTCAACCTGCAGCACGCCGACAAGCCGTTGCGCCTGATTCCGGCGTTCGGCGACGATCAGGACCTGAACTGGAATATTGCCGCCGGGCTGCTTCGCCCCGACGACCAGCTGCGCGCGCGTGTCGATGCGGCGATCGAGGCCCTGCTGGCCGACGGCACCATCGCGCGGATCTATGCCCGCTACGGCATCGAGCTGCGACCTCCGCAGTGAGGCGCGGTATCGCGCGAGATGGCCCGCGCCTGCCCGACGGGAAAACACTGGCGTGTTGTTACCACGCAGAGGCAGGCGCCGACTTCCGAAAATGAGCCACATCGGACATGCACGGTTCGCTTGCGAATCAAGCGAATGAGCAATGCGCGTCGCTCCTGATGCAACCTTGAGATTGTTGACCTCCAACTCCGACTAGTTGCAGATGGAAATCCGTGGTTTGCCGTTATTGCAAACAATTGGAAGTTCCATCATCGCGCCCTGACGACGGGCGCGGGCTGTGCTCCACCGAAGGGCTGCTAATAAGACGGCAAGGTTCCGAACTGGCCGTTCATCATCCAGGCAGCTAAGGCCGTCGGTCGGCGAGTCATCCAAAGAGAAATGCGTTCGTGGCTTGGGCCGATTGCGCCCATCGCTGGTTTGCGCCGTGTCTCTTGCTTTCGCAAAGTCGGATTTCAAGTGTTTATTTCTCGCAGCGACCAAACTTTTATAGATTGTAGTTAGATGCGTTACGGCGTGTTGGCAGGAATTGCGTTGCTTTTTCTGGCCGGCTCGGATTGCAGTGCAGCGGATCTTCCGCAGGCCATCCAACGAGTTGAAACAGAAACTGAAGCGCCGAACACGACGCCCCGAGAACGCTCAAACTCTGTATATTTCTTTGCCGGGCGTCTCTCAACAACGAGTTTGGGCTCAACCCTCCGGTTCAATCTGGATCATCCGTCAAACGAGATAACGTATGACAACTATATAGCCGGCGCTGCCTACACTCGCGACATTTACCGGTTGGGTCTGGGCTTTACGCTTGGTGCGGAAATTGGAGGCGCGGTAAGAGCCGGTTCGTTTGCGTTGTGCTGCAATCCTGTCGTGAAATCGTCTTCTTGGGTAAATTCGGAAGAGTTGTGGATCGGACCGCGCATCAGTCACGAAGGTTTTGTTTTCTTCAATACGGTTCGTCTCGCAGGAGCGACGACGTGGGGGCTAAGTTTCGCCAACAATTCGATCGGCTACGAGCGAGGGCGCGAAATCGCGTGGAGTGGTTCTGCACGCACACTTTTCTATTTCGGTCCTGAAATAATTGTTGCGCTTCAGCAGTTCCCAGACTTCGAATTTGTTTATCGCCTTCACCATCGTTCTGGAGCCAACGGAAAGCTTGGCAATCTGCGCGAAGGTTACAATGCCAACGTATTTGGCATTCGCTATAAATTTTGACTTGATGGGCTTGCGAAGCCCTTACTGCCGAAAATCTTCCGATAGGAAACCTCGCTCGGCGCGTCCGCTCACAAACTAGATCTGCCATGTCGGCTGTCGGGGCACTTATCTGGCCTGACAGGCTAGGCGGACCATGTGTGTTCTTGAGGGCAAAGCGAACTTCCTCAGTGCGCGCCGCGATTTCCGGGTTTTTCCCAACTGAGACATTGGCGGGGCTTCTGCCCCGCGTTTTTCTTTTAGGACCACGGCGGCTCTTCGCTCGCCCCGGCTGCCTCGTGGTGGGTCGTGACACCCGCCGAACGCAACCCGGTCAGCAATACTGTTCTCACAGAGGCAGGATCAAATCCAATTTCCTTGGCGTTTGGTGGATGTGCCTCGCTGTCCTTCAATCGGAGCGCCAAGTGCAATTGCTCGCAAAGGTGCTGAACGACGCGATTGACCTGATCGTCAGTCATGATCGGCTTCTCCTGCTACGATTTTGCTACCCAACCAGATAGCACACATGAAAATCGGGCGGTACGCGATTGGACCGCCCCAAGGATCCAGCCCACGCGATTGCCCATGGGCGAGCCCCCAATCGTCCGTCTGTCGGGCAGATCGGAAGTGACTAGCGGCGACTAGAACGACGCTTTTAACCCTGAGCGGACCTGGGACTGATTAGCGCGTGAGCAACTCTGAATTTGCGTGGGCCACGCGCCTAGTACGGGAGACAGTCGGCACTTTTAGACATCGCGTCGAACCGATTGCGTGGCTCAATTAACGTGTGGAAAGTTGAACGTCATCATGGGTTATTGACGGTTCAGAACGGAAATGACCGCAGCGGCGAATTGAGCTTTAACCTAATGCCGACAATCGGTCTGTCGATCTGGCAGCATATAGGCCTATCGCGAAGCGGAGGCCAGCGGTCGTTCGTCGCTACGCCGGAGAGATTTCAATCCGATAAATTTCCATCTTCTGGCCGATGCCCTTCAAGTTCTCGTAGTCGCGCGACGCCGGTCGTCCTTTGACGATGTCACTGACGCCGGGCGCTTCCATTACCGATTCTGTCAGGCAAACTTCGTTGACGCCGGCGAGACCTTGCACGCGGGCGGCGATGTTCACGTCCTGCCCGAAGTAGTCAATCCGGTCGTTGAGCCTTACGGCGATGGCTCTGCCTCTGTGCACACCGACCTTAAGGCCGAGCGGCCGTGAAGCGGTTTGGTTGAACCGTGACAGTTCTTCGACCATCTCGATGGAGGCAAGAACGGCGTCCTGCGGACGCTCGAAGCCAGCCATGACTGCATCCCCGATCGTCTTGACCATGATGCCAGATCGCTCCCGAATGATCTTGTTCAAGATGTCGAAATGCTGACGCACGAGAAAATAGGCATTCACGTCGCCAACGCTTTCATACAACGGCGTGGAATCCTTTAGATCGGTGAACAGATAGGTAATGTCGGAGACTGCCAGGCTCTCCCGCTCATCCACCAATTGTGTCTTGTAGAGTTCGCCGAAGCACGGGGTGAGCAGCAGCCGCCTACCGGAAAGAAACGGCTCATACTCGACCAGATGGGGCTCGAACTGGTAAGGGTACTGGAGGAACCAGAAGCGGCCGCGATCGCGCGTGCGGTTCTCAATCTGAATGATGTGCTTGCCTGGTCTAAGATCGGCCGTCTGTCGAAACGCAAAGCGCCCATCGCCAAGTACCATTTCTCTCGGCCCAGTCGGCCGATCCGGAACTGTGAACCGACCCGACTCGAGCCGGACCTGCGTCCCTTGGGGTTCTGCCGGTTCACCGGTCGCGAAGAAAACCAAAAGTAGCTTATGACTGAGATCGAGCACCTCGAAACGGCCGGCCGTCACGTCAAATTCGAAGCTCCTCTGCTGGCCAGCCTCGATGTCGGCAAATCCCCGCGAGAGTGCCGCGACGAGTTGCTCGTGCGTCATTCCGTGCGGAGGCTTGAAGCCCTTGGAGAAGTTATAACGCAGGTAGTAGTCCTCCACGGACAGCATCTCAGGATGACGAAATACGATATCGCGGACGGTATTCGAGACCGTAAAGGTGACCTGGATGTAGTCATCTAGCGTCACATCGTTGAGCGCGTTGCAGAACTCGCACTGGAAACGTGGATGAACCTGGTCTAGCTCTCGAAAACTGCCTGCGACCTGCGGGCAATAGGCGCAGGTGAGTAGCCACTGCATCTCGAACAGGCCCACCTTCGCGGCGTGCACAAACAGCTCAATTCCTTCGGCTTCACTTAGGCCGGTAGCAGTCGCGTATTGGACAGGATTGACGCGAAAGAGGTCATAGTCGCCGGCGGTGCGGATAAATCTCTCAAGGCCCGAAAGAATATGCGGCTCCCAGCTCGCTATCGAGTCGAGCTCGGTGAGGCGCTGCCTCAGAAGGCTGTCGTTGACTGGCGATAGCTCTTTCATCTCGATGTGCAACCTCGTTGCATCTCAAAAATTCTACACCGCAATTGATCAAGCCATTCGACACTCGCGCGGCAATCCGGTACTCATCCCTCTTCGCGCGATGGCGGGCCGCCGCTGATAACCCATTCGTTTGAACCACGTTGAGTTCTGGTCGCATCGGGTCATGCGCATAGGCTGTGCTGATCCCAAGAGAAGCGACCAAACTCAATCCCATTATGCGAGCTGCGATCAACCGGTACAGACGCGGCACGGACCCCTGTCGGTTCGCGCGTTGCCTCCGCTCCGCTACTGCGTGCATGCCGATGACACGGAATTATACCACGTGGGCATTTCCCTTGAGACTCACCCTTTTGGATTACCCCGTCGTCTTCGCGGTCGCGTACAGCCGGACCGGGAGACTCTGGAAGTGCGATTTCCGAGACAAGAAGGTGATACGGACATTCGAGGCAGTCTCGGACGTTCTGAGTGCTGCGAGTGGAGCAACCAAGGTACTCAAGCGCGATAAACACGAATCCATGATACAAAGCGGCTGATACCATGAGCGACGTTAGTTGAACGGTGAGATCACCGACGGGCGATCATTCAGCGCATGTTCCGCTCCTGGCACAAAGCATCAGTTATAGCGGTGTAGCGACATGTCCGGAGTCGGGTGTACACCGGAAGTGGTCGGCACAGGGCCAAAGTGTCGATTTTGACCGTAAACTGACTTGGAAAATCTCGCGCGACGTCTGCTCATCGGGGCAATGCAGACTTGCAGCCCAGCCGGCGAGGATGGCGGCCCGCACGACTTCCTGTCGTTCATGCGAGATCATCCAGCAACGCCCTCGCATTCCGCAGGTCTGGGCTGTCGAACCCCTCACTGAACCAGCCGTATATCGGCGCGACCAGGTCGTACGCCGCCTCTCGCTGGCCCTGCTGCTGCCAGAGTTGCGCCAAGACCGTGGCGGTCCGCAATTCCAGAGACTTGGCCTTTTGGTGTTGAGCGATCTCTATGGAGCGGCGAAGGCACGCTTCCGCATCCCCCGTCGCCCCCCTCGTGAGCAGCAGTTCACCGTGCGCCCTATGGATCTCGGCCTCGAGAAGCCTTTCGTGAAACGTGCGAGCATGCTCCGCGGCGACCTTGATCCAATCGAGGCCCGCCGCGATGAGGCCTGCCTTTGCACACGCATCCGCTAATCCCACGGTCCGTGTCGTAGCGAGCTTGGCGCCCAGTGCCTGCCAGTCGGCCAAGCCCCGTTCCATCTCGGCGATACCGTCATTGGCTCGACCAAGCGCCGCGCGAGCTCGGCCTCTCGTTATCATGACGTAGGCAGTCCACTGCGGGAAGCCGTACGCTGCGCAGATAGCTGAGGACTCGTCGGCGCGTTCTAATCCCCGAGAAAATTCGTGACGATCAACGTGTAGCGCGGATGCGAGGCCGAGGGTCATGGCGTAAATGAAAGGGTTGGATAGCCGCTCGGCATCGGCCAACGCCTTGCCGATCAATGTGCTCGACTTGTCCGGATAGCCGAGGAACCATAGCAGCCACGAGCCATAGGCTTGGCAGAGCACGCTCGGATCCTCGCCGTAGATGAGGATCTCCGCGTGCGCCTTGTCGACATCCCAGAGGTCGATGGCCTGACGAAAGCTTTCCCAGCCGGACTCAAATTCGCCGCGAAGAAGCAGGGTACAGCCTTGCGCCCGATGAGCGAGCGCCCGACGCGTATCATTGCCCTGGGCATCCGCCAGGGCCACCAGTTCGGCGCTCAGCTCTTGCGCTTTCAGCAGCGGTTTTCGCAGGAATGCGCTGTTCCAGAGGCCGCGCAGTGCGGTAAAGCGGTGCGGAGTCTCGGTCACGCGGTCGCACAGGTCGCGCGCGCGGCCGTAAATGCCTTCGACGTCAGCGGCCATGTAGCCGCGCGCCGCGATCGTCGGCACGCCGAGGGCGATGAGCAGCTCGAGCTCCTGCCGATCTCGCTCCGCTCCCTCCGATTTCGCCCCCAGCAACTCCAGTGCTTTGGTGTAATGCGTGATCGCTTCTTCGTTGGCGGAACGCGCCGCAGAGCGCCGTCCTGCCCTCAGGCCATAAGCAATGGCATCATCGATGAGCCCCGCCTGCGCATAGTGATGGGCGAGAAGTTCGGGTTGGGTCTCAACGATTTGGGGCGTCAGCTCCGTGATCGCTTGAGCGATGCGGCCATGGAGCTGTCGACGCGTTGAGCGCAGGAGGCTTCGATAGGCGGCATCCTGCACGAGCGCGTGCTTGAAGATGTAGGTCGCTTCGGGTAGCACTCCCCTGGGAAAAATCAGGTCCGCCTTGCTGAGCTGGTCGAGTGCGTCCTCCAGCGCCTTGTCGTGAACCGGCGCAACGGCATCCAGTAGCTGGTAGGAAAACTCTCTTCCAATGGCGGCCCCGATCTGGGCGATCTCCCTCACGGACGCAAGGCGGTCGAGCCTGGCCATCAGGCTGTCGTGCAACGTTCCTGGAATCGCGAGAGGAGGCAGCGGGCCGTGCAGAACATAGCGGTCGGCGGTTTCCTTGAGGAGCCCCGATCCCAGGACTGCCTTAGTGAGCTCTTCCACGAACAGCGGCACTCCGTCGGTCTTCGCGATGATCTCGTCCCGGACGTCGGCTGGCACCAGCTTGCGATTCGTTAATCTGTCGATCATTGCTGCCACATGGCGCTGCCCCAGCCGATTCAAAGCGAGTGCTGTCACGTGGGGATAGTGGCCCCACGGCACTTCGAACTCGGGACGGAACGTGACAATCAGCAGGACCGGCCAGCGCTGCAGCCGGTCAATGGTCCGCGTAAACAAATCAAGCGTCGTCGGATCAATCCAGTGTGCATCTTCCAGGATGAACAATACGGGGCATTGCTTCGCGAGGCCGCCGAGCAGATCGATGAGCGCCAGTAAAGTGCGCTCCTTCTGCTCTCGCGGCGTGAGGCTGGGTGCCACGTACCGGCCCTCGAACGACAGCGACAAGAGCGTCGCGAAGAGTGGCGCAACATGACCGATCGTCGAGAACGAACGTTTTAGAACCGGTTCCAACTTGTCGAGCTTGGTCTCGGCGGGGTCGTCAGGCGCAATCCCCGCCGCGCGCTCGAGTTGGGAGATCACGGGATAAAACGGGCTATTCGTATGATGAGGCGAGCACTGATACACGATGCGCGTATGAGCCCCGTCGACGATCTTCTCCCGCAGCGCCGCGACGATCCGCGACTTGCCAATTCCGGCCTCGCCGGACAAGAGGATGACCTGACCTTCGCCATTTTGCGCCTGAACCCAGCGGTCCATCAGAAGGTCGACCTCACGTTCGCGGCCAAAAAAACCGGTTGCACGCTGAGCCTGCCCGGCCTCGAAGCGACTTTCGGCCGTGTGTTCGCCAACGACCCGCCACGACGGAACTGGGTTGGCCATTCCCTTGAGTAATCGCGGGCCGAGATCCTCGAGGTCGAATATCCTGCCGAGCAGCTGTCTCGTTCCGTCGGCGATGACAACGGCATTCGGCTCGGCGATACCCTGCAGGCGGGCTGCAAGGTTGGGCGTCTCGCCGATGACCACCTGCTCCTGAGACGAACCTTCACCCAACGTCTCGCCGACCACCACAAGACCGGTGGCGATGCCCACTCGGACCTCTAGTCGCGCCTTGGTCGGCAACATCAGCTGGCTGATCACATCGACGACTGCGAGTCCCGCTCTGACGGCGCGTTCGGCATCGTCTTCATGAGCCCTTGGATAGCCGAAATAGGCCAGCACGCCGTCGCCCATGAACTTCGCGATAAAGCCGTCGAATCGACGGATCGCCCGGACGCACGCGTCCTGAAACCCCCGGATAACCTCCCTCAGGTCCTCCGGATCGAGGCGACTCGAAAGCGCCGTCGAGCCGGCCATATCGCAAAACATAACCGTCAAGTGACGGCGCTCCGCCGCCGGCGGGGCCGGTTCAAGGCCCGGCGGCTCCTCCGTCGCAACGGCACCTCCTCGAACCTCCCGCGCAAGCCCCACGCCACATTGGCCACAGAAGCTGGCGCTCGGCTCGTTCAGCGAGCCACAAGCGGCGCAGGTCAGCGCAAGCGGTGCTCCGCATCTGCTGCAGAACCTGTTCCCCGCCCTGGTCTCGGCCCCGCAGCTCGGACACCTCATGGGCTTCCCCCGGGATGGCTCGGCCCGATCATTCTAGCACAGGCCCGACCCTCCATCACGGTTCCCTGGCCATAGGGATGAACGGCCAGGTCGCAGCGGAAGGAGCGACGACTCGAGGCCCTTGGCCGACGGCACCATCGCGCGGATCTATGCGCGCTACGGCATCGAGCTGCGACCTCCGCGGTGAGGCGCGGTATCGCGCGAGATGCCCCGCGCTTGCCCGATGGGAAAACACTGGGGTGCTTTTACGTATGGTGAGTCAAACGACGCTGCGGAAAATGTCTGGTGTTGGCCGTCGGGCAAAACGCGTCTGGCACTTTTCGGACCTGGACTGCCGAGCCGATGATGTCCATTTGCCGCGGTAATGCGGACCACACGGAGGCAGGCGCCGACTTCCGAAAATGACCGGGAACGGATGCGGACCGTTGGCCGCAGGCATCCCCGACAAAGGAACGCCGCTGGTTCAGGCGCGTTGAAAAAAGCGAAGCAAATCCATTCTGCCCGGTCGTGCGTAAGCGTGGGAGGGACTGGACATCAGAACCGGCGTCCTGCCGCTTCCGACCTATCTGATTCTGGCGGGAGTGGAGCGCCGCATAAACAGGGAGCGCTCCACTGCATAAACGAAGGACTAGCCTTACTTTCCGCCCCTGGGCTTTATCCCCTTCAGCGTGCCTTGCGGCTCTGCGATTCCCTCGGCGATCTTGTCGAGGCCCATCCGAATTCCCGTTCCAGCAAGGAACGAGCCTACAACGACAGCGATATAAACAAAGCCGCCTGATACAGCGTCAAGTTCGTGGTCAGCGAGAGGACGCATCGTGTTCAGTTCTGCCGAATAGGTCTGCATGACTAGCTCCACCATTTTGGTTGGGGTCGGGATCATCCAGACCGTGCAATGATACGTAAAGCAGGTGCGGGAAGGGTGCTGTGACTAAAGTCACACCCGCACTTTGCAGGCGGTGATTGGCGAGGAGGGCCATGCATTGGCGCATCGACGGGCTCAGCATGCGTTGAGCATTGGGTCGAGCGCGCGTCACCTGTTGCGATCTCCATCAACCTTGAGCCGTTTCGGACGTGCCCGACCGCGCCGACGATATTCCGTCCTTGTGATAGAAAGGATATGATGGAGCGGATATGATCCGGGACACTCAGTCCCCGGCAGCGCGCCAGACGCATGCCCTCATGGGTTCGCTCCTGGCGATGTCGAAGATGTCGGCGGACTGTGAAGTAGTTTACAGTCCTGTGTTGTTGGCCCGGGCTAGGATGGCGGAAGGCTTCTTTCTTGAAGGAGGCATCAGATGCTCGAGACATTCAAATGGAACTCCAGATATAACGCTCGCGGATGGGTGACGATGGCTGGCGCGCTCGTTGTGCTCCGCGCCCTGAATGCATTGCGACAGAAGGGTGAAAGCAAGCGAAGGCCGCCACTCTGGAAACACTTCGACGACACCCATCATTGGGACTCAAGTGCGGAAGAATGGGTTCCCAACGACGATCGTGATCGTGCAACGCATCATGCGTCCCGCACGCCGAATTCCGAGACTCAGGATCCCTCGCGCTGACGGGCCCGTCGAGCGGTGCGGGTGCGACAAGCGGCTGGATCGGGATGTGCGTTGCTGCTGGCCGCTTGATAGTGGCCAAGCGATTGCCCGGCGTGGGCTCAAAGCCACCGGGTCGTTCCACACGGATGGCAAGCCGCCGGTGTGTGGGCGGGGCTACTCATACGCGCCGCCGACCTTTCCGGCCCGTCGCTGTGCGACAAAACAACCCGACGGCCACGCCCGGCGTAGCCTTGGCGACCTGTCCGCCGTAGCTCAACGAGCGAAGGCGGAAGTCGGGCAACTAATTTCTGATTACCAAAAATCGCGTCAAGCCCCAAAATAAAAAATATTTCGCGTTTACAGAAGATAAATCAGGTGCATATGTTTCGCCATCCCGTCCCACTCAGAGGGCGTCGGCCGTCGTCACGGACGTTGGACGGGTTGCGATGGACGCTGGTTTGCGCTGAGACGACGGCGCGGACGGGCGTACGGCAAAGGCGCGTGGTCCTGACGCTCGCGATGGTGGCGTCAAGTTCTTGAGAGGCTAACGCTTCTTGGGGGCGACGGAGGCAAGAAGCCCGTTCTCCGGGGAGATCGCGTTATAAGCCGTAAAGCCATTGCGCAGGGAAGGCCGGGTGTTCTCCGCTGCCCTGTATGCTCGTGTGCACTTTGTTTTGT
>NZ_JAFCLX010000083.1:0-20639 GCF_018130205.1 Bradyrhizobium sp. AUGA SZCCT0222 | reverse complement strand
CAAAATGCGGAGAGTCCGCCATCTTCGAGTCGATTTGGAGTCCGCTGAACTTCAGATTCGGGACACTAGATTCTTGTCTTGACGCGTTTTCTTGACGCGAACCGGTGTCCACTTCGCTGGAAAACGCTCTAGTAACGGCCAAATACAACATTACCGGCGGTAGACCGGTCGAGTTCAAGCCGGAAGTCCCGCGCGACGCAACCCTTCCCTGTACTTCTCCACCATCGCGGCCTGCTGGTAAGGCCCCAAATAGTCCGCGAGACGCGAAACACTGAATGCGGGATCAACGGACCGCAAGCGCTCGGCCAACTCATGCGCCGTGTCGTGGCGGCCGGCAAATGCAGCGCTGGCGACTGCGATGCGCAAGGCTGGATGCGCGACCGGATTGCGGTGGAGCTGCTGCTCGGCTTGAGCCAAAGCGTCCTCATGCCGGTCCAGGAAAAAACATGCGTGCGCTCTCGCTGACATCAGCGTCGACGTATAGGAACCGGGATCAAGCCGGACAGCACGATCAAGGTGCGCCATTGCGACCTGGGGATGTCCCAGCCAAAGGTTGATCCAGCCGCTGCTGGTCCACGCACTGGCTAAATTCGGGTTCAGCTCCAAGGCCCGATCGATCAACGGCTTTGCCGATGAGAGATCACGGAGCACATATGCCGAAGCCCATCCGGCCTGGCCGAAGGCTACGCCATCGTCATTTCCCTTTTGCATGACGACGTGCAGAAGGCGCTTCACTTCAAATTTCTCGTGCGTAGCATATGCCACCCCAAATCCAACTCGATTGGCATGGCAGAACATTGCCATGCCGTAAGCGGATGCGTAGTCAGGGTCGAGAACTGTCGCCTCGGTAAACAGCTTCAGTGCCTGTTCGTTGCTCTCGACCGTCACGGGGAAAATGCATGCCAGCCCCCTCAGGTAGCAATCATAGGCATCGGTGTTGCCGGCGGGCCTTCGCTTCGCGCGGGCCATCTCAGCCCGTTCCACGCGCGGCGCAATGGCTACTACCACCTTCTCCGTCACCTCATCCTGAAGCGCAAAGATGTCCTGCAGTGCGCCCTCGAATCGGTCGGCCCATACATGGGCGCCGCTGACTGCGTCGATTAATTGAGCCGTAATTCGCAATCTGCTCGCGGCTTTTCGTACGCTCCCTTCAAGGACATATCGAACGCCGAGATCGCGCCCCACCTGCCGTATATCCGGAGACTTTCCCTTGTAAGCAAAACTGGAATTGCGTGCGATCACGAACAGAGACGTAAAACGCGACAGCGCGGTGATAACGTCCTCGACCATGCCATCCGCAAAGTACTCCTGCTCAGGATCGCCACTCATGTTCTGGAACGGCAGTACTGCGATGGAAGGCTTCTCCGGGAGCGCCAGCTTGTGGCCCGGCGCGGAAGAAGTCCGGTTTGGAGCCGCCGGTCCCGAAGCGTTGCCAATCAACGTTCGCCATGCCCGCATCGGCTGGGCAATATTCTTCAGGATCTGCACACCGCAATCCTCGAAGGTAATATCGACCTTGCCTCGGACCTGCCGATAGGCGTCGTCTGACATGCAAACGCCGCCCGGCTCGGCAATGCCCTCCAATCGCGCCGCGATGTTGACGCCGTCGCCAAAGATATCGCCTTCATCGATGATGATGTCGCCGACATGGACCCCAATCCGGAATTCGATCCTGGCATCCTGCGGGACATCGGCGTTCTGCGCGGCCATGGCGCGCTGGACCTCGATCGAGCAAAGGGCGGCATCGACGGCGCTGGCGAACTCCACGAGCATGCCGTCACCGCTGGTCTTGACTATGCGTCCACGATGGGAGGCGATCGCGGGATCGACGAGCGATTTCCGGGTGGCCTTCAAGCGGGCTAGCGTGCCTTCCTCGTCGATGCCCATCAAACGGCTATACCCGGCGATATCCACCGCAAGCACCGCCGCCAGCCGTCGCTCTACCCGGTCGCTCGCCAAAAGAGCCCCCAAGTGCTATTGCCCGTTCCATCAAAGCATGGCGAGCTGTTCGTAGGCTAGGGGCAATGTCGGGTTTGGGTCATTCGCGCCATCTTGACAGTCTGGCCACGACCACCGCTCCTCCCCTCGAAGCGGACATCGCAACGGCGGCGTCGGGAAGCTAGGGAAGTTAACGGAGGCCAACGCAGCGATCGCGATAGCCTGCCTCACTCCGTCAGGTTATTCACCTTGCGCACCCATGCACGGACGTCGGCGAGCACGTCGGGCAATATCGCCCTGACGTCCTGCACGGTCATGCCGGCCTTGATCCGGGGATCGTACAGCAGGTTGAGGAGGTACTGGTCGTAGACGCCGAAATAGCCCATCGACACATTGTCGTTGAACATGGTCCAGGGCACGGTCGGGGTGTCGTTGATCGGGCCGAGCGATTGCAGCAATTCCTCATAGGCGCAATCGAAGAAGACGAAGTCGCCATTGTCGACGGTGAGGATCACGTCCGAATGCTCGATCTCGAACTTTTCGTTCTTGCGAAAGCCGCTCAGGCATTGCGGGTCGAGCGAGGAGCGAATCTCGCGCGCCCGTTCGCTGCCGTAGAAGGTTATGATGGTGCGGTTGAGGTCGCGGTCCCGCACCAGCTTGACCAGCACATTGGCATCATCGTTGTTTGCCGCCATCGCGATATCCAGGTGCTGAACCCGTGCCGCGATGTCGGCGACGATCTTCGCGAGTTGGGCCTTGCGGTCGGCGCGGGTGCCGTCGGCGAACACCCGCACCGGCGCTTCGTATTTCCGGATGCGGTCGACGCGGCCAGCAAGGTGATACTCGGCGCCGAAGGCGACCTTGAGGAAGCCTTCGATGATCTCGCTGTCGGTGAATACCTTCTTCTGGGCGCGCTGACGCTGGGCGACGGCGGGATCCCCGGCCAACGCCGCGGCGGGCAGCAACACTTCGCCGAGGGCTACGGCAGCCAGAGCGGCTGCGAGCATTCGCGGGAATCGAGGCCGGCCAATTGCGCTCATTATGGCTCGACGCTGCCGCAATCGGCGCGTGCGCGCAAGACTTGTTCACGCCTGGCGAGGCTGGTTCAGGTCAACAAGTCTTGTTCGCGCGTCAAGGCAAACGCCGCCGGTTCCCTGACGCTGGATGCTGGCTAGTTCCTCACGATCACCGTGGTGCCGACCGAGACGCGGCTATAGAGATCGGTCACATCGTCATTGGTCATGCGGAAGCAGCCGGACGATACCGCCTGTCCGATGGTCTCGGGCTCGTTCGATCCGTGGATGCGGTAGAGCGTCGATCCCAGATACATCGCGCGGGCGCCGAGCGGATTGTCGATGCCGCCTTTCATGTGCCGCGGCAGATCGGGCCGCCGCGCCAGCATCTGCGACGGCGGGGTCCAACTCGGCCATTCCTTCTTCGCCGTGATGCGGTGGGTTCCGCTCCAGCGGAAGCCGTCGCGGCCGACGCCGATGCCGTATTGCAGCGCCTGGCCGCCCGCGAGCACCAGATAGAGCCGCCGCTCAGCGGTGTTGATGTAGATGGTGCCCGGGGCATAGTTGCCGGCAAAGTTCACGGTCTGCCGCCGGATCGAGCTCGATCCGCCCATGCGGAAATTCGGCCCGCCGCCCAGGATGTCGCGCGAGTCAACGAAACCCCCGAAGTCCTGGGCTTGCGCGTGACCGACACCGGCCAGCACCGTCAACGTCGCAAATAACAAAGCCAAAACCCGGGTCATTTTCTTCCTCGTGAAAAATCAGAATATGCAGCGAGACAGGCCATAACTGCCGCGATTTCGCAAGCAAAGAGCCCGTGAGCGCGCCATTTTCGGACGCGGCGGTTAAAAAAGGCAACACATCGGAGGCGATGGCTGCATTGTCGGCTAAACCTTTGACGAAACGGGTGAAGAATGATTGATCTTGAGCCGTCTTGAGAACAATCGCGAACGGGGGCGAGACCATGAACGGTGCGGAAAGTCTGGTGCGGACATTGGTCGCAGGCGGCGTCGACGTCTGCTTCACCAACCCCGGCACCTCGGAGATGCATTTTGTCGCCGCACTGGACCGGGTCGAGGGCATGCGTTGCGTGCTGGGCCTGTTCGAGGGCGTGGTGACGGGTGCCGCCGACGGCTATTTCCGCATGAAGGGCACCCCGGCCTCGACGCTGCTGCATCTCGGCCCCGGGCTCGCCAACGGTCTTGCCAATCTGCACAACGCCAAGAAGGCCAATTCCGGCATCGTCAACATCGTCGGCCAGCATGCCACCTACCACATCGAATACAATGCGCCGCTGACCTCCGACATCGAGGGCCTGGCACGGCCGATGTCGTCCTGGGTTCGGACTTCGCCGGACGCGAAATCGGTCGCCCGTGACGGCGCTGCCGCCATCGCCGCGGCGAGCGGTGCGCCGCCGCAGATCGCAACCTTGATCCTGCCGGCCGACACCGCGTGGAACGAAGCCGACGGCGTGGCCGAAGTCCCGGTGGAATCGCAGCGTCAGAGCTACTCCCCGCAGGCCGTCGAGAAGGCGGCAAAGGTGCTGCGCGGAGGCGAACAGACCCTGCTGTTGATGACCGGCAGCGCGGTGACGGACAAGGGACTGGCGCTGGCCGCGCAAATCGCCGGCAAGACCGGCTGCAGGGTGATGGGCCCGCTGGCCAGTCCGAGAATGGCGCGCGGCCGCGGGCGATTTTCGATCGATCGGGTGCCTTACGTGATCGAACAGGCGCAAGCGGCGCTGAAGGGTTTTCGGCACATCGTGCTGGTCGAAGCCAACGATCCCGTGGCGTTTTTCGCCTATCCGAACAAGCCCAGCCTGCTGAAGCCCGAGGGGTGCGAGGTCCATCGCATGACGTCGAGCGGCGAGAATTCGGTCGCGGCGCTGGAGGCGCTGGCGTCCGCGCTGGGCGCCAGGCCGGCGGACGTGAAGCCGCAGGCCCATGTCGAACTCGTCAAGCCGACCGGTGCCCTGAACCATGCGTCGATTGCCCAGGCGATCGCCATGGCTATTCCGGACAATGCTATCGTCGTCGACGAATCCGTCACCACAGGGCGAGCATTCTTTCCGGTGATGGCGGCCGGCGCCCCGCACGACTGGATCCAGAATCTGGGCGGCTCGATCGGATATTCGACGCCGGTCGCGACCGGAGCCGCGATCGCCTGCCCGGACCGCAAGGTGATCTGCATGGTCGGCGACGGCAGCGCGATGTATACGCTGCAATCGCTATGGACGCAGGCGCGCGAAGGCCTCAACGTCGTCACGATCGTGTTCGCTAATCGCATCTACCAGATCCTGCGGGGCGAGTTCGACGGCGTCGGCGCCGGCGAGCCGGGACAGCGGGCGCTCGACATGCTCAAGATCGACCGCCCGACCATCGACTTCGTGGCGCTCTCCAAGGGCATGGGCGTGCCGGCCCGCGCCGTCGACAATGTCGACGATTTCGTCAAGGCGCTGGCCGAAGCCGTCGCCGAGCCGGGGCCGCGGTTGATCGAAGTGCAGATGTGACGGCGTAGCCGTCATCCCGGGATGGTGCGTTAGCACCAGACCCGGGATCTCGAGATTCCGGGTTCGATGCTTCGCATCGCCCCGGAATGACAGTGCGGAGGCGACATGCAGACCGAGCTGAACAAGGTCGTCACGGCGCTATCGGAGTTTTACGCGCACGAGACGTTCCTGCTCGAAAAGGACGTCGGCGAGCGCCCGCTGACGCACCGGCTGGCGGTGCATCTTGAACATCAGTTTGCCGGCTGGCAGGTCGATTGCGACTACGACAGACTCGGCGAGCGGACGCTGCGGCTGCCGCACGGTTCGATCATCTCGACCGACGACCATCTCGGCAAATCGATCTACCCCGATATCGTCGTGCATCAGCGCGAGATCCCCAATAATCTGCTCACGATCGAGGTCCGGAAATCCGCCAATCACCAGCCGCTGGAACACGACCAGCACAAGCTGCGGGCGATGACCGATCCGCATCTGTGGTTCGCCTACTGGATCGGCGTGTTTGTGACGCTCGGCAAGAAGCAGGTCGCGATGTCGGAAGTCTATACCGGTGGCGTGATCGACCCGGCTTTGTCGATCTGGTTCGCCGAACGGCTCAAGGATACGGGCTTAAGTGCAGGCTGAGACCTGCGAGGAGAGGTTATTCATGGTTTCACACGGCTTGGTTTCACACGGCTCGGCGTTCTCGGCGTCGGGTTTCTCACGCGCGATCCTGACAATCGCGTTCGTCACGGTGGCTTCGCAGGCCTTCGGGCAGGCCGCGCCCGCGCCGGCGGTGGAAGCCATCCTCGCCAATCCCAAGGTCGCCAAGACGCTTGAGGACATCAAGGCCGACGATGCGCGAACGCTCGACGAGCAAAAGCACATCACCGAAATTCCGGCGCCGCCCTACAAGGAAAAGATCCGCGCCGAATATTACCAGAAGCGGATGCAGGAGCTCGGCTTCAAGGACGCCGCGATCGACAGCGAAGGCAACGTCATCGCGCTGCGCAAGGGGTCGGGCGGCGGCCGTCCGAAACTCGTGGTGTCGGCGCATCTCGACACGGTATTCCCCGAAGGCACCGACGTCACGGTGAAGGAAAAGGACGGCACCCTTGTCGCGCCCGGCATCGGCGACGATTCCCGCGGGCTGGCTGCGCTGCTGTCGCTGATCAAGGCAATGAACGCCAACGAGATCGCGACCGTCGGCGACATCATGTTCGTCGGCACCGTCGGCGAGGAGGAGCTCGGCAATTTGCGCGGCGTCAAGGCGCTGTTCCGCGATCACAAGGACATCGACGGCTTCATCTCGATCGACGGGCTTGGCATCACCCGCGTCGTTAACCAGGCGACCGGCAGCCATCGCTACGAGTTCATCTTCAGGGGCCCCGGCGGCCACTCGTTCCAGGAATTCGGCCTGCCGAGCGCGATCCACGCCATGGGCCGCGCGATCGCCAAAATCTCCGAGCTGCAGCCGCCGTCCGATCCCAAGACCACCTTCACGGTCGGCACCGTTGTCGGCGGCACCTCGGTCAACGCCATCGCGGCCGAAGCGCGGATGGCGGTCGACATGCGCTCGAATTCGACCGACGAGCTGCTCAAGCTCGAGGCGCGCCTGCTCGATCTGGTCAAGGAGGCGGTGGCGGATGAAAACGCGCGCTGGAAGTCCGACAAGCTTAGTGTCGAGGCCAAGATGATCGGCGACCGGCCCGCCGGAATCGTGCCGATGGATTCCCCGATCGTTCAGGCGACGCAGCGCGCGGTGGCGACTGTGACCGGCACGCGGCGCGCAACCTTTGGCGGCGCCTCGACCGACTCCAACATCGCGATGTCGCTCGGCATTCCCGCCGTCACCATCGGCGGTGGCGGCGAGGGCGGCAACTGGCACTCGCGCAACGAATGGTACAAGCCGACCGATGCGTATTTCGGCCCGCAAAACGCGCTGCTGACGGTTCTGATGCTGACGGGATTGGACGGCGTGACCAAGCCGGCGCTGGTGGTGAGGGCGGGGAAGTAGGGTCAACCTGTTTCCGTCATGGCCGGGCTTGACCCGGCCATCCACGACTTTCTTTGTCACAGCCAGTAAGAACATACCCGGCACGAGGCCGGGCATGACGAGCAATGTGGGCTACGCCCCGATGCCCGGGAACGACAATTCGCAGTCCAGTCCTTCGGGTTTCCACTGCCGCGTGATCCGGCCGCTGAGGGTGCGGACCATGCCGTCGATGGCGTCGACGCCAAAACCTTTCCGCATCGGCTCGGCGATCTGGGGACCGCCGGATTCCGTCCAGCGCAGCTGAAGGCTGTCAGCCTCATCGATCTGCCAGTGGATGTCGATCTTGCCCGCGGGGCCCGAGAGCGAGCCGTATTTGGCGGCGTTCGTCGCGAGTTCGTGTATGGCCACCGCGATCGCCTGCGCGAGTGAGGCGGGAAGCCGGACGTCGGCCCCGGTCATGCTGACCCGCGTCGAGCCATAGGGGCGAAGTTCTTCCTGAATGATGGTCTGGATGCTGGCGCCGGTCCAGCGCGACACCGAGAACAGCCGCTGCACATTGGCGAGCGCACGGAGCCTGCCCTGGAACGCGGCCTGGAACTCCTCCGCCGTGTCGGCCTTGGTCAGCCGCAGCATGGCCTGGATCACGGCGAGCAGATTGTTCGAGCGATGATCGACTTCGCCGGTCAGCAGCATCATGCGCTCTTCGGCCTGTTTGCGGGTGGTGATGTCGACCAGCATGTTGACGGCGCCGAGCAGCCGGCCGGCCTCGTCGCGCAGCGGCGTCGGGTAGGGCATGAAACAGATGCGCGAGCCGTCGGGCCGTTCGGCGATCGCCTCGACGTCCCGCACCGGGCGGTTTTCCTTGAGCGCAATCGCCATCGGACAGTCTTCGTGGCGCAGCGGCGTGCCGTCCGGCCAGAACAGCTTCCAGGTCACGCACCACATCTCGCCGATCTTCGGAGTGCGGCCGGCGAACTCGATGCAGGCCTGGTTGAAGAACGTGATCCGGCCTTCGGCATCCGTCGTGTAGATGGCGGCGGGCAGCGCCTGCAGCAGATCGCGGAACTGCTTCTCTTGCGATTCCGCGTCGTCGGCAGCGGCGGTGTTCCTGATGGCGTGCCGGGCCAGGATATTTTCGAGATCCGCTGCTTCGGAATGCCTGAACAAATTCAACATACTACTTCTCCCGCCTGCACTGACGCTAATTCGTCACAAAGGCAAACGTTCCGCGTGACTCGGCGAAATAAGGCGTTTTGCGGTCCGGCGCCGCCCGGCGGGCCGCCAATTGGACAAATTGTCAGCAAATTGCGGTCAAAGCCGCACTGAAATGTCTCGGCCAGTCATTTCGTGCGTAAGGGGAACTTGCATGTCGTACAGGATCGTGGCGGAACGGGAAAACGAGACCGTCAGGATGGACAGGATGAGTTCGCTGATGGCACTCGCCAAGGCGCGGGTGTGGGCCAGCGAAGGCTGGGATGTCACCATCATCGTCAGAGACGAGGATGAGCTGACGCCCGCGAAGACGGACCGTCTGTTGCTGGTGTGATGGTGTTTGCCGACGGCGCAAAGCACTCAGAGCAAAGCACTCAGAGCAAAGCACTCAGAGAAGGCCGCCCGGGGGCGGCCTTTTTTGTGAACCGCTCGGGGCGCCGGTTTTGGCCTCACCTTCAAAGCGGCGATCGCTCGCTCGATGTCCCGGAACGATGGAACCGGGAACCTCGACCGGCGTTATCAGGGCGGGCAGGCTCTGTGGAGATGCGCCATGCACTGGCGATCAGCAACCGCGGATGTCGACGCGATGCGCGGCACCGGCGAGGACAACATCCTCTACGCAACCGGATGGACCATCAGCGGACTCGCGACCCTGGTCACTATCGTCGCGGTCTGGGTATTCGGGATCTGATTCCGAGATTGCTCGCGCGACTGCTAGTCGCCGGTTACGCGCAGGCCTGCGCCTGCGCCCGTTAAGGGATCACCAGCCGATCGGGCGCGGCCCACACCGACCCACGAAGACCCCCAAAGATTCTTGGCTCCGCCCGCATTCTTAACTTGATATTTGTTCTTTGTTTGTTCTCTATAGGCTCCAACCCCGGTGAGGTGAGCCATGGATAACAGATTGAACGAAATCCGAAGGAAAATCAGGTTCTTGCGCTCTGAAATGCTCGATGCCGAGAGTACCATCCGCCAACACATCAACCGCGACGAGGACTGCGCCGAGGCCTCGATCCAGCTGATGGCCATGCGCGTCGTGATGCTCGGGCTGATCAGCGAGCGGAACAGGCTCGGCGGCGAAGAACGCCTGCTCGATGTCGATGAGCGGCTGAAAGCGGATTGCCGCGCCGCCGGCCGGGGGCCTTTCAAGGGGCCCTTGAAAGGTGCGCGCGGCCGCCGTGTGCGATGAGGCCTGGACATCAAGAGTCAACAAGCTGCGCAGGCAGCTTGCCGAACTGGGCTCGGCAGTTCGTCGGCTGGATCAAACCGGCTCGACAACGCGACGGCTGACCTCCTGCTTCCGCGCAAGCGGGCGGAGCTGGAAGATTTGATGAAGAGAGGCCGCCTTGATGCCGTCAGATCCGCTGAAATGGTACGACCACAACGCGGATAATCCGCCCTGGATCAAGGCGCTCGCCGAAGTCCGGATGTTGGCCTGCCGCGAAGGCTGGTGCTACCAGCACGTCCAGGCCATCATCGTCTCGATCGACCAGTACGCGGAAGCCGCACTCGGCAATCGCGGATACTTCCTGAACAAGCCGCATCGCATCGGCGGCAGCAGGAACGATCACGTTCCTTGATGCGCGACGCCGCCCGAGCCGCCAGCGCGCGCGACTTACTTCAAGCGGCAGATGGTCACGGAACAGGTCACCCTCGGCGGCGTTTGCCTGCATGACCGAGACGCTGATGACAACGATTGAAGATTCCTTCCAGATCGCCTGGGACTATCTGGAGGCAACGGGCGAACTCGGCCATCCCGACACCGCGGCAAATCACCTGCTCGACACGATCGAGACGATGGTTCGCCGCGGCGAGCGCCGCCGGGTGCTTCTCTCCAACACCGCCATCGCCTCCTACCGGCGTTTTCGAGCCGAACAGGGCCTGTCGCTGGCGTCATAGGAACAGGGCTCAGGCTGGAACGTTCTGCTCCTCACGCGGGGGCGGTCGCACCTCGCGAAAGCTGGGGAGGATTTTATGGAAGGCGGTTTCAAGAGCGCTGAAGCGTATCGCGCGACGGCCTTGCTCTGCCGTCAACAGGCCGCGTGCGATCCGGACAATAGCTGGAGGTTGCTCGGTGAGGCCGAGCGGTGGGAATACCTCGCCGAACAGATCCTGGCTTCCCGCCAGAATCGCGCGGCGGAGGGCGCCAAACCGGTCATCGAAACGGGAATGCCACGTGTCGCGCCTTCGCAGCCGGAGACGATGGCTACTCCGCCGCGGCCGCCTCGTTATGGCTAATCCTGTAGCAGCATCGCAGCGGGTGGCCGTTTGATCCACCCTGTTCGATCCGGCAGAGGTCACTGGGAACGCGGCATAAAGATCGGAGTTGCCGTGTTATCGCCGTCCTGCCCTTTGGCCTCTACCGGCGACAGAGAGTGTTGTGCTCCCGCCTGAAAGCAGGTGAGCGATGTGCAAAAAGTGCACCGAACTCGATGAGAAGATTGAACACTACAAGCGCATATCATCCCATGTGACTGACCAGCTCACGCTGGACGGTATAGCCGGTTTGATAAAGCAAATGATGGCCGAAAAGACCACGCTCCATCCCGAGCAAAAGCAGTGAGGGAGCCCTTTTCATGGGTCAATCGGTAGCGGTCTTGCCGATCACGCTCTGACCGTTGACGCAGGTTGTGGCCGCGTCCTTCAATCCAGGCAAACCGGTCGTAAGCGATATCGCGACAACGAGTGCAACGAGCGTCTTTGTGATTCAGCTACAGCGTAGCGCCGCCAAAAACAAAATGAGCCGAGAAAAATGAATCGTCACAACAGGACGCAGTTGAGGAACAACTCCCGGTACGGCTGGTTCTACCGCAACACAATCCAACAGCCGGAGGCCGTTATGGCGAAAGAGAAAGCACTGCAGGACCTGTTCCTCGATACGTTAAAGGACATCTACTTCGCGGAAAAGAAGATCCTCTCGGCATTGCCGAAGATGGCCAAGGCGGCGCAGTCGCCCAAGCTCAAGGCAGCCTTTGAAAAGCATCTGGCCGAGACCGATGGCCAGGTCGAGCGGCTGGAGCAGGTGTTTGCGTCGATCGAAGAGACCCCGAAGGGCAAGACCTGCGATGCCATCATGGGAATTCTCGACGAGGGCAAGGAAGTCATGGACGAGTACAAGGGCATGCCCGCCCTCGACGCCGGCCTTCTGGCTGCCGCGCAGGCCGTCGAGCATTACGAGATTTCGCGCTACGGCACCCTCAGAACCTGGGCGAATGAACTGGGTTACAAGGATGCCGTGAAGCTCCTCGATGCTACGCTCAAGGAAGAAAAAGCGACGGACAGCGCCCTGAGCCAGCTCGCGATATCCGAGGTCAACCAGCACGCCGAGACCGCGCAGGCTGCGTAATCAGGCAAGCGGACCTCATCGACGAAGGGCTCCAGCCTTACGCTGGGGCCCTTCTGCGTTTGCTACTTGCGATCACATAAACGCAACGGAACCGACCGCGCCCCGGTTCATTGGTGTCTTGACCTCTAAGGAGACAGACAATGTCAAAGCAGAATCCAGCCAGGACCGACGGCAAGGTTCCGGCACGACCGCACGATTCAGGCAGCCAGGCCAATGAAACCGTTGATGGCCTCGACGCCGAAACCGAGGCGCTGCGACACGCTGCCGAAGATACGCCGTCTGCCGCTGCACCCGACGATGTCGAGAAGGTGCCGGTATTCGACCGGGCAGGCCGGGCGCCGAAAATCTGATCGGGAAGCAAGCGCGCAAGTTACGAGACTGCAAGTGAAATGCGAGGGTGAGGCGATGAAGTTCGGATACGCACAACCATTTTCCTTCAACATCGGTCATCGCCCGGAAACTGTCGTTTCCCGCGTTCGTCACGGCGTCACCGAGATAACCCTGAGCGATGGCCGGCTGGTTCGCGCGACGCTTCACGTGAAAGACGTCAAGATTGACCCGAACAAGCCCGGCTCGGTTGACGTTTCATACAATGTCATTGCCGAGATCATGAAAACGCCGGACGTGCCCATTCTCGACGTGCATGAGACGATTCAGTGATGAAAGACCATCGGGCGGATTAGCCCGGCAGGGGCCGCGCGAAGCGCGGGCCCGATAACGGACACCGGTGTAGTCCGCCCTCCATTGATGACAAGGAAGCGAGGTACGCTCGCCTCCAGGCATTCTGACATCAAAGACCGCGGCTGGTCCGCGCGTTCATCAATACTTCGCGGTCACCAACGTCTGAAGCGGGTTGAAGTGATAGTTGATGCCGAACTTCACCAGATGCATGTCCTGGGTGATGTTGCTGAGCCGCAGGACGTTTGCGATGCTGCCGACCTGGGGCGGAGCGTTGATCGTCTGTGTGCCCGGGGTCTGTACGTCCTGGGGATCGAAATTGAGATAATTGTACTCGAACTTGGCCGACCAGTTGCCAAGGAAGGCGTACTCGACGCCGACGCCGGCCAGATAGCCGGTATGCAGCGCACGTCCGTTGGAATCAATCGACTGGCTGCCCACGCCGGGGATAACCTGCGAGATAGCCAGGTTGTGCTTCTCGTGCGCGAACGCGACGCCACCCTTGGCGTAAACCAGCCATTTATCGGCAGCCACGAAGCCAACGCGCACACTGTTCAGCCAGAGCCAATCGACCTTGCTCGCCAGATCGCTGGTTTGCGTGAACCCGAAACCAAGGTTCTGGACGTCCCGTCTGCCGCCCTTGACGTCGGTGTACAGCCATTCGCTTTCGGCGCCGACCACGAACACCCCGGCCTGCACGTTGGCGCCGGTGCTCAGGCCGCCGAGCCAGCCCTTGGTGTTGAACGTATCGTTCGGGAAGAAGTCCGGCCAACGCATGCCGCCCCAGCCGTAACCGGCCTGTGCGCCGACCCAGGCGCCGGTCCAGTTGTGCCCCGGCGCCGGGCGCGCCGCCGCAATGGCCGGCGGAGCGTCGGGACCGAAGCGGTAGTTCACCCCGAACTTGGCGAGGTGGAGCGATTGCTTGAGATCCACATCGAGGGTGATCGGCGTCGTAACGGCTCCGGTCGTTGTGGTGCCCGTCAGCCGCACGTCCCTGTTGCCGAGATGGATGTAGTTGTACTCGCTCTTGAAGGACCAGTTGCCCCAGAACGCCCATTCGCTTCCGATGCCGACCACCAGGCCGAGGCGATCTTCGCTGCCGGCGGCGGTTGCGGTTTGGGTGATTACCCCATTGGTAAGCGTCGTGTCGAAATTGTGCTTCTCGTGAACCCAGGCAGCGCCGCCCTTGACGTAAACCAGCCAGCGGTCCTGGGCGAGGCCAACCCTGCCCGTCAACGTCGCCAAACCATCGATCCTGGTGCTGCCGGTACCCGTCTGCGTGAAGCCGATAAGCGGGCCACCAAGAGTGAGCGCCTGGGTGCGCTTGATATCGGTCCACGACGCATCGCCCTCGATGCCGAACACCACATTGCCGACCTGCTGGTTGAAGCCGATCTGGCCGCCGCCGAGAAAACCTTTGACCTCATAGTCGAAGCTCGAGTTGAGCCAGTCCTTCATGCCCTGGCCGTAGCCGACATGGCCGCCGATATAGAAGCCGGTCCAGTTGTAGACGGCGACGACGGGCGCAGGCACGGCCTTGACCGGCAAATCGGCCGCGCGTGACGCGGTCGGAAGCAGCGCGCCAAGCGCAGCCGCGCTCAGCCAAAGGGATGTCTGCCTGGTCATTTCAACGCGCCCCGAATTCCTGAATAAAAAAATGCTACCTCAGCGGGAACGATTGTACACGATTTGGGAACCTACCCTGTTACCGACCTGCCACAGCGCACCGGGAAAAAGAGGGGAG
The DNA here is from genome assembly GCF_018130205.1 of Bradyrhizobium sp. AUGA SZCCT0222. Lineage (NCBI taxonomy): Bacteria > Pseudomonadati > Pseudomonadota > Alphaproteobacteria > Hyphomicrobiales > Nitrobacteraceae > Bradyrhizobium > Bradyrhizobium sp. AUGA SZCCT0222. The sequence continues at coordinate 6,227 of NZ_JAFCLX010000083.1, read as the reverse complement.
GGATTGGTGGTCTGGAGTGCCGCAGGGCGACAGGCGCCGATCAGCGCGCAGGATATGTAATCCACCGTCATCGACGGCAAAGCTGGAAGCCCGGGCACCTTGCAAACATTCAATCCTGTTCACGCACGCGGATCTCCAGCCGGGCGTCAGCCAGGGCCTCGACGACGCATTTTGCCATTTGTTTGGCTTCCTCAAAGCCAATGCTTCGCTCGGGATGCTCCTTGAAGCATTCGCAAATTGCGTCCGCGATGATCGAGTTAACCTGATGTTGGTCAACCATGATTTGCCCCCTCCATTGGCGGCGCGCTTTTCGTGACGCCTGAAGAATTCCAATCGAAGATGAAGCTTCCTGAAAACGGCTCGACGACCAAGCCGGGCCATTCAAATCAGTATTTGAATTCCGGCAACGCCTTGGGCTGATCCCTGGTGGCGTTTAGACGACATGATCAGCCGATCAAACCGCAGTGGTCAGATTTGGTTCCGTGCCTGTCTGCGAAGAAGCAACGCGAGGTATCGGCAACTTACCGCTTCTTCCCGATCAATATGGCAGTGCACGCCAGATATGTGGAGAGATGCGAGTTAGGTCGACCAATTCGCGAGCGACCTCCCGCACGATCAATCCACGCTGGGCAGAAAAATCCATAACCTGCGGGACAGGATTGGCAGCGTCGGCAATCGTCCGGTGCGCAATACGTCGGCAACCGGTCCGCGCGCTGAGCGGTCTTCTTCTCGGTGGGACAAATTTGACCCGTCGGGGCACACTGCGAGCGAGATTCCGTGCTCGCAGAAGCCAGCGGCGAGATGGTTCGCTATGCATGCAGCCGGTTGCTTCGCTTGAGCTCGTGGTGCGGGTTAGCGTTTGCGTAACCCGCCTCGTCTGTCGTCAACGAACGATCGGAGATGGAGCTGATAAAATCCCTGTGCAGGTAAGTTGGTCTCTTGGTGCCATCGAACAGCACGGCAACGCCTGTGTTGCGGTAGCTCATTCCGGTAACGGTCCCGGTCTTGCCGGCCAGAGCCGGGCACCGGGCTGATCCGAGTTGATTCACCTTGAAACGAGTGCCGACAACCAATCTGTTGATTTGCTGAGCCATCCTTCCACCTGTTCAATCGAGCGCTTGCACAGCCTTCAGGCGAGGGCCGATTGAAATCGTTTCTGGTTTGGTTGTCTGCCTGCTAGCCGACAATTCATTGCGGTCAGTTGCTGCGTTTTCCCGATCCAGATGAAGCTGTGCCTGGTTTCCGTCTCTTCGCGCGACCCTGCGTTCAGTCGAATAGCGCGGAGTGGTAGGTCTTGCAGGCTGACCCTTTTGGACGGGGTCGCAGCAGCGAATTCATTTGAATAGTTCGCGCCCCCTCGTACTATGTCGGGGACCTGACTTAAGGTCTGACCCCTCAAAACAGACTCGGCATGGAGGCGGTTATGGAATTAATCCGCGGTGAGGAGGTGGCTGTTTTGGAAAGCCACACCAACAAGATCTGCAGCACATGCGGGAAGCGGTTGGCCCTGATTCGAACGATAGTGAATCCTCGCACCGGCTGCATCGTCCACATGTTTGAATGCCGGTGCGGCCAGCGCACGTGGGAAGATTAGGACTCGTTTGGTCGGCAATGTGCTGCCAGGCAGGCGCTATCCGGCCGCCGCTTTTCCGGCATGCCGGCGGACGAACTCCTGCAGGAAGCTCGGCAGCTCTCGCATCTGATCCGAGCAACGTTTCTGCAGCTCGTGGGCGACCTCTTCTGAAACGTCTCTGCACCATCCTTCGGCGACATTAAAACCCGCAACGCGGACGGGGTTGCAGTATTGCCCCTCCAGCAGATCGCGCACCACCGTTTCCAGGCCGGTATCGCCGACACCGCTTCCCCGCCATGCCCGGCCGAGGGTGCCAAAGTCATCGACCACCAGGTAGACTTCTCGATTGTGCTCGTTTGGAACGATCCATGGCGTCCAAATGGACTTACTCATCAAGCAACTCCACGCAACGATACCCGCAACCCAACAGCGCAGAGTGATTGCTTCAGGACGGCGAAAGGGCCCCGGATCGCTCCGGGGCCCAGGCATCGGCTAGAGGTACATCCGCTCTTGCCAACCGCCGCACTTTTCGTGGCATCAATAGCCAAGACCCTGCAGACCTGCACCGTATTCGGCCGGATCCGTCAGGCAGATAGGTGAGAGAACAGGCGGTCAGAAACTGCCTATCGCCCACTCAACGGCATGAAGGCTGCAGTGACAAACGATCCGATCGGCCCGGCTACGCCGACCAGCGCGAAGTAAACTTTGTCTTCCATCCTAAGTCGCGATCCTACTTATCGCCATCATAGCCCGGCTCGTCAGCGAGCTGCAGTCACTCTTCCGGAGTACTCCGATACGCGACGGCTACCGCAGGCAACCAAAGCGATTGCCGATGAGCTGTCGGAAAACGCGAAAGCCGTGACGCTTCCGAATCTGCCTCGGCAAATGCAGTCTGCGAGCTGATCGGTCTGCTCCTTTGTGCGACAAACTGACCCGACGGGCAAATCAGTTCCGATTTAAAGAAATCGCGGTCAAGACCCAAAATAAAAAATATTTCGCTTTACCAGAATGGCAAATCAGTGACATATCATTGGCCATCCCGTCCCAATCAGAGGGGCGTTGGCCATCGTCACAACGAGGGGCGGGTCGCGGTGGACGCTGAGGTTGCGATTGACGGTCGCGGCTGAAGCGTACGGCGAAAGCGTGTGGTCCTGGCGCCCGTAACGGCGTCAAGTCTTTCGGGAGCTAACGCTTCCGAGGGACGACGGTGGCAATAGAGACCGTCTCACCGGGGAGAGCGCGTTATAAGCCGTAAAGCCATTGCGCAGGGAATGTCGGATGCTCTCCGCTGCCCTGTATGCTCGTGTGCACCATCTTGTTGCACAATCGCACACGAGACCGCGGGTGCAGCGCGCATCCGGCATTCCCTGCGCCCTCTGTTTGATGAGGGCGAAACGATCTTCACAACTCGGGCGCTTCGCGCCGCGTGATCGCGGAGGTGTGTGTGTGGATGTCATTGCGAGCGAAGCGAAGCAATCCATCTCGCGGCGAAAGAATGGATTGCTTCGTCGCGGAGCCTGTCATCGGGCGCGCATTCGCGCGACCCGTTGGCTCCTCGCAATGACGGATCGGTGACGGAATACCTGGCTATCTGAAACTGAACTCGTCCGGTCAGGACGATGGTGGACGCACGGAGGGTAAGACCAGCATACGGAGCGGGAAGTTCATCGGTAGCTCCTGGAGCAATCGCGATTTTGCGTGACCCGGAAGCAACCTCACCCGGCCGATCCCGTTGTGAGAGGTCTCGCCAACCATGAAGCTGCGGAAGTCGAATGAGCCCGGCGCGTGAATCGATTGAACTATTGGAGCAGATTGCGCAGGTTTTCTCATTCGAGGAGACGAAGCACGGACTTCGTGATCGTGAATGGACGGCGCTGCGCTTTCTTGCTCGCGCCAACAAATTTTCCAGAACGCCTTCGACGCTGGTCAGCCACGTCGGAACAACGGGAGAGACCGCAACATGCATTGTCAATCAACTGGAGCGAAAGGGATTTTTGGAGAAGACGCGAACCGACCGCGACAGGCGCTCCATAACGTTGAGTCTGACGCAGCAAGGCAGGAAATTTTTAGGGCGCGCGCGAGGCGGCGGGACACCGAGTGACAGGCGTTAGACTTGGCCCGCAACTCGTTCGCGGTCGGTCTGCTCGTTTATTTTCGGGCGGTCGCCGGTGCGTTCGAAGCTGGTGCACAGAAGTTCAGTTTCTTCAAGCGCGATGGGCGCTCGATAGAGCCGGCATATGAATTCCGCAGTCGCGCGCCCCTTGCCGGTCGCCGGGCCGCGATCGGCGAGAAACATGCAGTCTCGGCAGATGCTGGCATTGAGACGTTGATGCGTCGCGTCCAGGTGATTGAGGACCCTCGAGAGGGAGTCGCGCAGCTTGATGCATTCCTCAGTCCCGAGCGAAGCAACTGCGTTCAACACGTGATTGATCGGATCGTGCTGGCTCAGACATTTTTCACCCTGGGCGGTGACGCAGAGCACGACCGAACGCTTGTCTTCGTGAGACGGCTTTCTGGACAGATAGGACTTTTTCTCGAGCGTCTTCACGATCTGCGATGCGGTGGCTTTGGTCGCGCCGATGAACCCTGCCAGCGCGGTTGGAGTCCGCGAGAACCGGTTGGCTCGCCCCAGGAACCGCAGCGCCATCCATTCGCGATCGCGCAGTCCGTGTTGATTGCCCTCGAAATACAAGGCTCTCGCCGCCTGAACCAGCAGCTCGACTGCTTCGCGCGTCAACGGCATGATCTACCTTGCCCCAGGAGTCGGGCCTACGGCGTCCGGACGCCGCGACGGGCCATGGTTCGCGGGTTCTTCGAGATAGGCTGGACAGCCGGCGATGTTTCGCGGGTACGTCGTGCCTGGCGCTCGCTCAAAGGCACGCGTCAATTCGTAACCGACCTGGCTTGCAGGGCGCCGCGGAATCCGGCGCCGAAGGCTACGCCGCCGATGGCCCGCCAATCGCGGCGTGGTCGAACGGGAGCCGCTGCTCGCAGCGCCGCCGGACGATGGATCGGAACTCTTCAACCAAAGCCCCTAAGTTCAAGTCTCAAGCAAACGTTTTTTATGTTCCGCCGAACGATGAATTAGCTTTCCAAGAAAAGCAAGTAGAGACGCTCTCAGCGGGAGTTGGTCGCAAGAATCGTTCACAGCGTTCAAATCAATCTTCCCTTTCTGGAGACATTACTGTGTACGCGGCCCTCGTTGGATCGAGCGACTAACGGAAGTATGTGACAGTTCTAGTGCACGCATGGCATTGCCTGTCGTTGATGCAGCGTGATCAGGGCTTGTGCATGACAGAGGACGTGTACCACCGCAGTTGGCGACGTGCGGAATTGATCTTGCAGGATGCGAGCAATTTGTAGCATTGCATGCTCTGGCTGCATTGCGCGGCTCTCGCCAAAGCGTTCCGTTTGCTGTTTCTGCCCGTGCTGGCGCTTCTAAGAAAGGTCCGGCTCATTGCAGCGGCGGCCGTTACGACGGTGCGGCTTGCGGCTACTCCCGGGACCGTGCCGATGGAGGGAATGGAAACAAGTGTCGAAGCTTCGGATGGAGCTTTGCCAGGGCGATCGTTATATCCGAACCGGCATCACGAATCGGTGTGGTCGTCATTTGGGCATACCAGCCAACGAAGTCCCACGGCGCAATTGTCATAGGACAACGAAAGGGAGGTCTTGGCCATCGGGGCGACTCAGCTTCGTCAGCCATCTTAAACCCATCACCCGGCCTTCCCTGCATCGTCCCGCACCGCCGGATGCGCGGCGGCGAGTTGCCTGGCAATGCCGATCGTGCCGGCGTAACTCGCCAGCGCCGAGGGCGTCCTGGAGAACCGGTTGGCGCGGGAGAGAAAACGCAGCGCCATCCATTCGCGATCGCGCAGTCCGTGCTTGGCACCTTCGAACCACAGAATCCGCGACAGCTGGCCCAATAGTTCAATCGACTCGCGTGCTGGGTTCATTTCCATTCCAGGTCGGATAAAGCTTTATTCAATTGAGCCTCTCGCGGCGCAATCGGGGCGATGGGACCGAAGCGCTCGCGTGATCCGTTGGCACTGGGCAGGACGGGTGACCGCTGGAGGAAGGCGCTTCTCCGTTCTGGAGATGGAACTTCCTGCGGGTGGAACTAGGGGGCGCGACCAAAGTTCGAGTAAAGGGCGCCGCTAGAATTCTCGGATAATTTCAATCGAATGCGCGGGGCGCTTCGCCGGCCGCGACGCTACGTTAAGGGCGGCCGGCGCCGATCAACCCGGTCGCAGCGTTTGGCCGCGTCGGCGCCGTAGCTCAATGAGCGAAGGCGGAAGCCAGGGCAAAATCACTTCCGATTTACGGAAGTCGTGTCAAGTCCAAAATTTCCGAAAATCAAAAATATTTCACTTCCCTTCCACCCCAAATCACCTGCACATTCTCACTCATCCCGTCCCACTCAGAGGGGCGTCGGCCGTCGTCATGACGAGGGGCGGGGATGCGGTGGACGCTGATGTTGCGATTGACGGTCGCGGCAAAGGCGTACGGCGAAAGCGTGTGGTCCTGGCGCCCGTAACGGCGTCAAGCCTTTCGGGAGCTAACGCTTCCGAGGGGCGACGGTGGCAATAGAGGCCGTCTCGCCGGGGAGAGCGCGTCATAAGCCGTAAAGCCATTGCGCAGGGAATGTCGGATG
>NZ_JAFCLX010000082.1:0-21290 GCF_018130205.1 Bradyrhizobium sp. AUGA SZCCT0222 | reverse complement strand
CCAAGACTGCCTCCCAAAAAGAAGCCTTGAATCTGATTTGCGCCTAAAAGGGAATCCTTAGAGTCCACACCACCTAGTGCGGGAAGCTGTCGTGTACATGCTCGGCAACTATCATCGCGGCGACTTTCCCCGTTGGCAGTTAAAGCCGAAAATGAGGTCATGGGCTGGATCCTCCCGCCACAAGATGGGCAGTGCGTTTGCTCAGAAAGTCGCCGAACGGTTGACCGAGCTTGGTTGGAAGACGGCCGTCGAAAAGAAAGTCACGGAAATTCTGCGTACTGGCTTCGATCGAGACTACGGCGACGTCGATGTACTTGCCTGGAACGACGCTACGGGTCGTCTTCTGCTTTGCGAGTGCAAGGACCTGCAATATCGCAAGACAGAGGGCGAAATCGCCGAGCAACTCTCGGACTACCGCGGCGAAATAAATGATGAAGGCAAGCGCGACGACCTAAGGAAGCATCTCGATAGGATCAGTCTGATCACACAGCATCTTTCCAAGTTGCAGGCCTATGTTGGTATGTCCGAGACGCCGCGTGTTGAGGGTCATTTGATCTTCCGGAACCCGGTGCCGATGAAGTTCGCGTGGGTGCAGATGAACTCGCGAACGGGGTTACACACCTTTGCCGAGCTTGATCAAATATAACTATGACTAAGAAATCTCATGGGCGACGACGGCCTATTCGTTTTAAAGCAGAAGTTTCAGATTAAGGCCCGCGACGTTTGCTCCGGATCATAAACTGCAAAGAAACGACGTCAGCGATTAGTCTACCTCTTGCTGCATTTCACTGCGGCAAGATGGCGCCGCTGGCATTCACGTTCACCGAAGCAGATGGCGGGTCACCGTGACTGCGTCGTTGTCTCCAGCGGTCCCGTTCTTGTCTTCAACAACTTTGAGCGGGAATTGTCCGACCGGCCGCGCGTGCTCAATTGCAAGGTGTCCGCCATCGTTGGCTATCAAAGATTGAAGTCGTTCGAACTCTCCGCACCAGATCGTTTCGATGTCACGGTCCCGGCTTATATCCCGCATTTCGGTTGAATTGCCGAACGCAACCGCCCTGACTTGAAGAAGGTCGGACTTCGATCCTCCAGAAAGCTCAACGCCGTATCCGGGATTGGCCGCCTTCCGAAGAACAACTCGGCCTCCATTGACCCAGGCCGTCGCCATTCCCTCCGAAACTTCGTAACCCAGACCTGCTAAGCCTTCGAGCACGGCGCGCCGTCGCTCTTCCGCAGCGATCGCCTGAACTTCTTCTTCGATGAGGAAGTCGGCACGTTTGATAAGTTCGGCTTCATTGCGCTGCGTAGCTCTCGAGAGAATGTCACCTATTTCGGATCGCAGCGACGCCGCTTCGGGAGATTTCATTTCCGAAAGCTCGGCATGGCGCGCGCGGAGGTCGCTCTGGAGGCGCGCGTGCTCGCGCCCCTTTTTGACTGCTGTTGCAAGGTCGAGGAGCAGACTATCAGCGAGTAGCGGCCGGCGGGCAGGGGATTCAAGTTCTAGAGCTGTGATACGCGTCGAGAAAGGGCTTGGATCGATGCCGAGACCTTTCAGTTCGCCCAGAAATCCGTCCACCTGAAGCAGTGCCCGATCCTCTACCACCCCAGGCTGTTGGGACGTCCATTCCTCTAAGCTCATACGTTTCTCACCGGCGCCAAGCCGGGCAGCCACGCTGCGCTGCAGCTCGGACACGCCCTCGGTCGCGGGCGCCGCGTGAAGCAAAAGAAAGGCCTTATTGATTGCTGCTTCCAGTCGTTCGGATGGCGTCTTCGCTGACGTGAGTTCCTCCCGAATTTCGCTCGGAAGCTGTATGCCCGACGAGCCGGCGCTGGCGAGGAGCGCCTGGGCAGTTCCCCTCATCCGTCTCATGGTCTGCTTCGATTGAGCCTCCATTTCGGCTGCCCTCTCGGCGCGCCGTTCGGCATCGGCTTGAAGATAGGAGATTTCCGCCGGGATCTGCTTCTGAAGCTCGACAAACTTATCGGCCGACAGCAGGCCACGAAGGACGTCCCTTCGCGCAATGACCTTGTCGATGTCCGTTTTGTCGATTGTGCCGTTACGTTCGCCACGAGAAATCCAGTCTTCAATGGCGGCGTCCAGTCGGGCGAGGCTTCGTCGGCAGATCGTCATAATTTCTGCGCGGGTCACGATACGGAAGGCTTTAGGACCGCTCATTGAAATCCTCCTTCGCTTCGAAGTGCATTCTCGACCGCTTCCTTGAGGCGTTGACGTTCGGTGTCCCCCGAATGCGTCCAAGCGTACGACGAAACCCTGTGAATGTGTGGTACGGCCTTGCCCAGCACGTTCGGACGCCAAACCTCCCGCGCTCGCGCCTTTTCAAGAAGGCGGTGACGCGGAGCGTCACACTCCACCCCGATCGCATATAGTCCCGTCCGGGGATCGGTGACTGCGAAATCCAGGCTGAATGCTCCGCCGTCGCGCGCCTTTGCGGGAGTCCATCCTTGCGCTTCCATGAAGTTTTCGACGGACTTCGTAAAGCCGTCGTCTTCGTGATTCCCGAGATTGTGTTCCGCGCTCTTCTCCGTCACCATCCGCTCAAGCAGGCTTCTGCCGGAATCGCCGGCGCCTTCGGACACGGTCCGTGCATATTCGAGATAACCTTGAAGGTAGTCCCGCGGCACGCGCGGACCGCGACGCGTAGTCAATAGGTCGGATATCTCCGCAATCGGCATCGAGGTTATCATGACGATCTTCTTCCGAGCGCGCGTCACCGCAACGTTTAAGCGACGCTCACCACCGGTATGTCCCAGTGCGCCGAAGCTTTTCCGGAATACACCATGCTCGTTGCGACCGAAGGTGGTAGAGAAAATGATGACGTCGCGTTCGTCTCCCTGCACGTTCTCGACGTTCTTTACGAAGAAACCCATATCTTCGCCGCCTTCCGTGCGCTCACGCTCGCGCATCAGGGCTTCGCGAAAAGATGCGTCCTCTTCGGCGCGCTCTTCGAGCGCATCTTCGATCGCGTCGGCCTGCTTGCGGTTGAACGTGACGACCCCGACGGAGGGAGGCGACGTGTCCTCCCAAAGATTACTCAAGTATTCGACGACGTCGGCGGCTTCCTTCGGATTTGTCTGGCTCTTGTATACGCCATCCGACCGGATCATTTCTATCGGCCTTATCGTGCGGATGATTTCATCCGGATGTCGAACGGGTACGCTCAGTCGGTTTCCGTAGAACGACGCATTCGAGAAGGATATGAGCTCGCGATACTCGGACCGATAATGGACCTGAAGCGTTCTTGACCTCAATACCGAACGGGCGAGTTGCAGCAGATCGGGGCAGTCTTTGATCTCACGCCGGTTCCAGGTTTCCGTGAAGACGTCGCGTTCTTCCTCGCTTGCCGCATCTTCGGGTTCCTCTCCGTCGAAGATCGCCGCTTCATCGTTCTCGACCTTGCTCGCAAAGAAGCTCGTCGGCGGCATCTGCTTTTCGTCTCCGCTGACGACGACGATCTTGCTCCGGAATAATGACGGCAGCGCGTACTCGACGGGCATCTGGGAGGCTTCGTCGAAGATGACGGTATCGAAGATGCCTGGCTTCGGCTGGAGTACGCGGCTCGCGACGTCCGGCGTCATCAGCCAAACGGGTCGCAATGCGAACAGGCCTAACGCACTCCCGCGATCGATAAATTCGCGCAACCGCAGTGCCCTTTGGCCGGTCAGCCTTGTTATTGGTTCCCAATCTCGCGTCGGCCGGACACGACCGGGATCGATGCCGTTGATGAGAAGTTCTCGGTTGCAGTTCCGGATTTGCCGATCGGATTCCGCAAGCGACTTGACCTTCACGTCGCTTGCATCACCGTCGAAAAGGACCTCCGGATTGGATGCCTCCATTTTGGCCTTCCATGCAATCCGGGCCTCGCGCGCAATGGTGCCACGAACGCAGGCGTCCAGATCGGCGGCGGATAGCCGCGATAGTTCCGCCTCTTTCGCCCTGAGTGTCCGGAAGATTGTGCGTTCTGCCTCTCCGAGGCGCACCGATCGAAGTCGAAATTCCTGAAAACTCGCGAGTGTCGGAACAGCTTCGAGAATCAGACTGATCGCGGTTCCGTTGGAGCGTCCGCCGTGGATTGCTGAACGCCGCAACCCGATCCAAAGCTCATCGAGATATGGTTTTAGATGCTCTAGAGCCTGGTAGCTTGCTACCCGCGCGTCATAGCGCTGAAGCGAACGATCTGCCCGATCGAAGAAAGTATTCAGGTCTTCCATCGCGCCTGTCATGGCGGCCTGGTCCAACTCTGCTCTCTGAGGGCACTCGTCGATAAGCGATACGAAGCCATGAACTCGCGTAACGATGGAATGGAGATTTCCGGCGAGGGCAGCCAATGGGGCGGGCGGAAGCTTCGAGTCCGGCGCGCGATTGAAGAGCGCCATTACGTAGTCGGCAAGCTTGAGCCTTAATGGGCGCAGGGCCATCTCCAGGTCGATCGCATTATCGAATGCCCGAACGCCCTCATCGTCCGAAAGAAGGTCCATTGCGATCATCTGCTTTCGCAGATTTCGCTTTCGGATCCAGCGCATGGGATTGATATGTCCCAGTCCGACGACGGGGCTGAGCACGGTCTTAGCGAGGGCACCAAGCTTGCGCAGCTCGTCCGATCGACTTGAGATAAGCTTTTCCGAAATCCCGGGTTGGTGTTGGGAGGCGTTGAGCGCGGACAGTGCTGTTTCGATCTGGATGAGATCGGCAAGCATATTAGTGCCTCGAGAGCCGTTGCCCTCGGAACTTCGGAACAATGGAAGCCAACGACCCAAATTGGCGCAAAAGGCGGCGCCGATGGCGCGCAAATTGCCGGCGCTGGCCATCCACGTGCGCAGGCGCTCGGCGTCGACGACATCCAACGCGTTCGATGTCTCGGCATCAACCTCTTCGCGCCTTGTATCCATTTCCGCGAATCTACGTAAAGTTTCCACCAGAGTGTCCGCGGTGCCCCGATCTGGATTGAAAAGCTTGAGTACCGACAGGGCGCTGCCCTCGAATTTGGCCGGTAACCAAAATCTTGCCAAAGGTCCGCAATTTTCTTCGAGCGTGACGACATCCGCGGGGTGAAGATCCGTGAGCAATGCGCGGATTGACGGAAGATCCATCGGTTTGGGGATAGCTGCTTCGATGGCCAAGAGTTCCCCGAGCAGCGTGCGATAGGTCAGTCCCGTATTTGGGTCCACCGCATGTAGAGCCGTCTGTTGCCGATCTAGATCCGATTCCAGCGATTCGATGCGTGCCGCCAACCTTTCGCGGTCACGCTTCCAGGCCGGAGCCCCGCCGACGGGCTGGCTATGCAAGCGCTCAACCTGCTCCCTTACCGATCCTATGATGGCTCCGCGATCGCGGTTGACGTCGGTGATCATCACGAAACGGTTTCCCAGCCGTTCCTTCTCCAAGCGCTTCCTGACAACCTCGAGCGCAGCTTGTTTCTGGCAGACCACCAACAAAGATTTGCCCATACCGATCGCGTCAGCGACCATGTTGACGATCGTCTGGCTCTTGCCTGTTCCTGGCGGGCCTTCGACGACAAGGCCCGGCGCCTGGCGGGCCTCCATGACGGCAGCCTCCTGCGAGGGATCGCTGTCCGCCGTGAAAAACCGTTCGATCTCACGCGCGGAGACCGGGCGGCCATCGCTTTCGGGCTTGTGATCGGAAAGCCGAAGTGCGGCTTCCAGAGCGGTAGAGCTGGGCGGCAGACCTCGAAGTAACTCGAGATCTTTCATCACGGCCTGACCCATGAATGCAAGATGGAATAAAACGGCGGACGGAAGGATCTGCCGCTCATGGGCGCCGACCTTGACGTCCTTGCCCGGCAAGGGCGACAGCGTATTACCGGCGGCCGCGGCGAGATGTCCGAACGCGTCCATTACGTCCAACGCCGAGAAGGTCGCACGAGCAAGGAGTTCTTGGGCTGCTTCCTGCCATCTCTTGGCCTCCTGAATGCCGACCATTCCTTCAAGGGCAGGATTGACAACAACGTATTCGGCTTCGGCGTCGGTGCTTCTTTCGCGACCATATCCCAGCGTGACGTGCCCGCGATTGCCGACTTCCGGAATGACACGCGCCGGCCACAGGAGCACGGGAGCGATGCGGGGCTTTGCGTTCGGCCTGCCGTCACGCATCAATAGAAACGGGAAGGCCATATAGAGGCCGTCAATGCCGGTATCGCGCCTGTACAGCAGCGCATGGGAATGCAGCGAACGGAGCCTTCGTTCCAATCCGTCGTTCTCGGAGAATGCGGCTGGATCGAGGTTGACCGTCCGGGTCCCGCGCGAAAGGAGATGCTCGAGGATCTCCGCCGCCGGCACCCTCGACGTATCGAGTTCGGTCAGATCCACCCGCGCCGCCGATTTTCCGATAAGCATGCGGGTGAGCGGCCCGCGCAGTACGCCGCCGGAGATTCTTTTCGCGAAAAAGTCCAAAATCGTGGACACGTATCCCTGTTTCGGCAGGGGCCTCCAGGTTTCCGGAGCGACCGAGAGCAGCGCCAGGGCGCGTGCGATCGGCATCCTCCGGTCCAGGCGGAACTGGTTCGCCCACTCGTCGACGGAGGGCACACCGCATCTTGCGAAATTCTCGATGCGGTCGTCGATCATGCGGTAGATCTCGCGTCGAGGCCGCGCCAGCAATGCGGCGGCTGGATCGCGGTAAAATCCGGTCAGGCCTGCTGTGGAAGCTTCCTTGGCAGCTTCGTCAACTACCTCCATGACGGATCGGAACTGGCCCGACGATGCGCTGAGCAGGATAACGAGATCCTCCTCGGCTGACTGGCGACGTTCGATCAGGGAAACCACGCCCGCATGGTCCGTGTCGGGGAGCAGCTTCCGCTTTTCCTCCCAGAGTGCGGCGAGACGCGCCATGGATGTTGAAAGCAGGTGGACGCGAAGTGTTTCTTCGTCGACCGCAATTTCGAGTTGTTGGAGGCGTTTTCGGACTGTCTCAGCGCGCAGCTTAAGGCGCCAGAGCCAATCGTCGGGATCGACCTTCCGGATGAGATCCGGGGCCGGACCGGTTATCAGATTATATCCGTCGTCCGGATGGTCGAGGAGCCATCCTGGCGTGACGATGTTGCCCCTGACGATCAAGGGCATAGACGGGTTCAGCGTCTTCAGGGCGATCGAAAGCCGCAAGTCGTCGGTCAGGCCTTCTGCTCTGGCGAACTGACGAAGGGCAGAGGGAATTCTTGGCTCGAAACCGGCCTCTGACGCCCACGTCGCGACCGCACCACGCAGTAGAAGGTCTTTTGCGGCGTCCCAGTTGGCCGCTTCGGCCGCCGCCAGCGCAAAGGATCCCGGCGAGCGGTATTGCTTGCCGCCCAACGATATCGGAGCGCGGCCGTCTACGTCCTCGGCACGCGCTGCGGCTTCCGGCGCCGTGACTGGTTCACCGGCAAGCCAGGCCTGGACTTCCTTCCACTGCCACCGCTGCCGACGGTCGCGGGCGAGTAGGCCACGAAGCAGCAGCTCAGTATTAGCATTCAGATTTTCCGGAAGCGGGACGCCGTTGGTGAGGACATGGATCAGGAAGGCCTGCTCATTGATACCCTCGAAGCACGCGCCGCTTGTGACACGCTCCAGAAGGATCATGCCCATACTCCACCAGTCCGAGGCTGGTGCGACACCGCCGGCTATCGCCTCGGGCGCCATGTATCGCGTCGTCTCGAGCGGAGAGGCGATATCAAGGTCAAATTCCGAAAGGCGCGCCGAACCGAAGCCGGTGATGACGAGATCCAAGGGATCCCGGGAGCGCAAAAGTATCGTCGAAGGACGTAGATCGCGGTGTCTTAAGCCCGCCTCGGACAGGGAGTGAAGTGCCTGACCAAGCTCGGCGACCAGGATTTGGATCGCCTCCGCTCCTTCCGAATCAGACGGTAGATCGGCAAGCGTCCCGCCGATGAATTCCTCGACCACCTCGTATGCGCGGTCGCACCATCGCCCGGTCGCGAAGATCTCGGGCACGTGACCGCGTGGAAGCTTGCGCAGGAGGTCGTAGATCGCGCCGTCCGGCTCGGATCCCGCCGTATATAGGGTAAGTACGCCCCTTAGGCCGTCTGACTCACGGACGGCCGCGAAACGCTCGCGGACAGTGCTCGATGAACTCATGCGTTCCTGTAGGCGCCAACCGTCTATTGCCGTCTCGACGGAATCAAGGACTGGCTCGGGCGTGGGTGACGGCTCCGGTGCCGGCATCGGGTCTTCGGCTCGCCGCTCCTCGACTGGCTCGCCGCAAACGCTGCAAACGAGATCTCCAGGTGAGTTCTCGTGACCGTTTCTGCAGGCGGGCCCACCTACCGGCGTCGGCATCGGCTGAGGCTTGGGAGCCGGCATGCCGGGCAGCGTGATATCGACTGCCGAAAGGTCCCACCCGCAGTTATGGGCGTCGACCGTCCCTTCGCAGAAGATTTCCGTGAGAGGCCGTTCAGTGTTGCAGTTCGGGCAGAGCCTGATCATTGGGCGGACATCCCGCCGCTCGACGGTCGTTTGTCTTCCGAGGTGCTAAGTTTTGCGCCGGCGCGCTCGAGCATTTCCCGCAACCGCCGGAAATCGTCCCGCCCCGGTATGCCCGCGAACCAAACGTCGCCACGGTCATCGAACATGACGTCCAGAGTTCTTTCCACGTCGGTCATCGGCCGTTGGAAAGATTCAAAGCGGGTTTGGCCCAATGCGGTGAGAAAGTGAAGTTCCTGGTTGTCGCTGCCGCGCAGAGCCAGCGTTTGTCTCTGGTTGACATCGAACGGGCCTGTAACAATCGCGTCGATCAACCCTGGAGACGCATTCGCCGATTCCCTGACTTTGGTCCACGGATGACCGGTAAATACGAGGACGTCCGCATCGGTTAGCGACCGCAGCCTTTTCAGGAGAGCGAGCAGAGCAATAGGCTGATCGAAGGGTTCGCCCCCGGATATGGTGATGCCGTCGGCAGCGGGAAGCCATGGCGTTATTGCGCCGACGACGTCGTCGATGGTCGTGATACCGCGGCCTGGCGCCCACGTGTCCATCGAGATGCAGCCGGAACAGCGGATCGAGCAACCTTGAAACCAGATGCCGATGCGCCGGCCCGGCCCCAGGGTCGTGACTGGGAAATGTATTCGCGACAGGGCGATGATCGCGGTCATGAGACCGGCCCGCTCGCGAACGTGACCGTCGTCGATGCGCCCGTCGTGATCTCCTGGATCTCGTATCGACGTCCGATTTCCGCGCCACTGTCGAAGAGGGCCCGTGAAAGCGGATTGATGAGATGCGCTTCTACCTGGTTCCGGATGCCCCGGCCGCCGTTCGAAAGGTCGGCCAGGCACAAACCACGGAGCGCCGTTCTCGCGGTTTTCGAAAGGGAAACATTGTAACCCAGCGATCCAACATCGTTGAGCAGGGCATCAACCATCTGATCGAAGATTTCGTCCGCGACTTCGGGGCGGATGAAATCAAAGACGATGACGTTCTCTCCGATGCGGTTCAGTATCTCGGGCCGGTTAAGCACGGATTTGAAGTGCTTTTCGATTTCGCCGCGCACTTTTCGCTTCACGGTATCGAACGCTTCGTCGGGCGTAACGTTGGCGATGCGTTCGCCGGACGGACCCGGCGTATAAATCCCCAGGTTGGACGTGAATACAATGAAAGTCTCGGAGAAGTAGACACGGTCGCCGCGGCCGGAGGTTAGAACGCCGTCGTCCAGCACCTGCAGAAATTTGTCGAGAATCCGTGGGTGAGCCTTTTCGATTTCGTCGAACAGAAGGACGCTGAAAGGTTTTTCCCGGACGGCGTTGGTGAGTTCGCCTCCCACGTCGTATCCGACGTAGCCGGGGGGCGCGCCGATTAAACGCTGATCGGAATGCTCCGCGCTGAATTCCGACATGTCGAAACGGATGTAAGCGCTATCGTCTCCGAACAGCAGGCTGGTGATCGTCTTTGCAAGTTCCGTTTTTCCAACACCGGTCGGGCCGGCGAGGAACGCGACGCCCCTGGGACGTCCGCCCCGAGGAGATTGTCCTATTCCGGTGACGGCACGCTTGACGATATCCAGCATATGGGTGACGGCGTGGGCTTGACCCTTTACCCGTCGTTTCACGAATGCCTCTGCCGTGCTGATCTTGTCGCGGCTGATCTTGCGCCAAGGATCTTCCGTTACGCCGACCTTGAAACGCCGGACCGCGTCCGAGATCCTGTCGAATGCAACATTCTCGCTCCGGGCGAGCTGCGCGACGGCGCTCAAATCGACAAGCAGAAGACCTTCGGTCTCATCGACGAAACCTTCGATGGACTTTTCAACCTCGGATTCGGCGGCTGTTTGAGCGCCTGGAAGACTTCGCATTAGGGAACGGGCCAAGCTTCTTCGCGCCGTATGGTCGGGTTTGCCGATAGGAATGTGCCGAATGCGCGGATTGCCGATGAGAAACCAATCGGGCAGGTCGCCTTCCTTGTCGACAATCCAGATGACCGCATTGAAGAACGGCAGGCGGCGATCGCCGGCTGGGCGCGCGCGCGCGGAATGCGAAAGGATCAATGCTCGGGAAAACAATTGATGCTCTGCCGGCGAAAGCGCCTCGTTACGCGTGATCAGCCGTGAGGCAAAGTCGATAATTAGGACTGCGGGTGGTCCGTCACCACCCACGAGCCGTTCAAGCGCTGCCGACAAAAGGTCAATGCCGCCTGCGGCGGCCCCATTCACTGGTGTCAGGCCGAGCTGTGTCAGAAAACTGTCGTCGCCCGGTTCGAGAGCGCGAAACCCGTTTAGCAGGTCGAAGCTCGCGATCCGCAGATAGCCTGCCTCTTTCAAGGCGTCCGGAAGAGCGCGTGCGAGCGGCACCGCCGTGATGGTTCCGGGGATCGGTTCATGGATCTGCAGGTCTCGCGTATTGCCGGAAAGGACAAACTGGCTCCGGAGAGGGAGGAAACGCTGCAAGTCACGCAGCCAACGCGCTTTTTCGACCGAACCCGCCTGCACCAAATGCCCCCCGTTTACTCCACAGGCGACTATAGGCCGGATTGCTTGTCTACTTCGAGCGCAATCCAGGCACGATACTCGGGAAAATAGCATAATATACACGGCGAAACCGAGCCGGGTAACCTGACTGGATCGTTGGCAGGGGTGGGAAATGCAGAAGATCGGGGCAACGCTGAATTTCAGTTCGGGAGATTTGGTCGGGCACCTGAATTGCCGCTACCTGACGGAACTCGATCTCAAGGTTGCGAACGGGGAACTTGAGAAGCCGAAAGTCTGGGACCCGGTACTCGAAGCGCTTGTGGAGCGAGGTGTGCTGCACGAGCAGGGCTTTATCGAGCATATCAAATCGGGCGGAATCGCCGTAACTCTCATCAACGGAGTTGGTGTCGACAACATGTCTGTCGCTGCGACCGGCGATGCGATGGCCCGCGGTGATCCGATCATTGTTCAGGGCGCGCTTCAGGCAGGCCGGTGGAGCGGACGGACCGACGTTCTACGCAGAGTGGAAACACCGAGCCATTTCGGCGCTTGGTCGTACGAAGTGATAGACACGAAGCTCGCCCGCGAAACGAAGGGCAACACGGTTCTTCAGATATCCCTGTATTCCGACCTGCTTTCCGAAAAACAAGGGGTGCAGCCGACCTCCGCCTATGTGGTGACGCCGGGCACTAACTATACTCCGGAAGCTTATCGTATTGCCGACTATGCTGCTTACTATAGGCACGTCAGGGGAAGCCTTGAGCGCTCGGTGTCGGTTACTGTCGCCGATCCTGCGTATCCCGAACCGGTCGAGCACTGCGAAATATGTCGATGGCGCCGTCATTGCGATGACCGGAGGCGGGCCGACGATCATTTGTCCCTCGTCGCGGGCATCAGCAAATTCCAAATCGGGGAGTTGATTAGGCACAACGTCGGAAGCACGGCTGCGCTCGCAACCATGCCTCTTCCGCTCCAGTGGAGACCCGATCGGGGAGCCGCCCAAAGCTACGAGAGGATTCGTGAGCAGGGCAGGATTCAAGTCCAAGGGCGGACGCTTGGGGCTGTCGTGTGCGAAACCTTGCCTCCGATCGCGGGATTTGGTTTGTCTCGCCTTCCTGAGCCCTCGGCAGGCGACATCTTTTTCGACTTCGAAGGTGACCCATTCGTCGGAGATGGCGGGCTGGAATTTCTGTTCGGGTATCTTTACCTCGATTCTGATGGCGCCCCGCAATACACGGGGGATTGGGCCTCCAATCGGCAGGATGAGAGAGCCGCATTCGAGCGCTTTATCGACTTCGTAAGCGGACGCTTGGCGACCTATCCCGACTTGCATATCTACCACTTCGCACCCTACGAGCCCGCAGCGTTGAAGCGCCTGATGGGTCGGTACGCGACGCGCGAAAGCGAGGTAGACAATCTGCTGCGCGCGGAGATCTTCGTCGATCTTTTTGCGGTCGTCCGCCACAGTATCCGTGCCAGCGTCGAAAGCTATTCGATCAAGAAACTCGAGCCGCTCTATTCATTCGAACGGACCGTGCCGCTGGAGGACGTTGGCCGTGTAATGGCAAGGACGCAGGCGCGCTTGGAAATGGCAGATTCGTCGGGCATTCCTGAGGAAGATAAGACCGCGATCAAGGGCTACAATCGGGATGACTGCGCTTCCACCTCTGCGCTTCAGATGTGGCTGGAAGCGGTTCGAGCTAGTCTCATCGCCAATGGTGCAATAATCGAGCGGCCCGTTCCGAAGGTCGTGGAAGTCAGCGAAAGGCTAGGCGATTGGCAGAAGAGGGTAGAGGGCCTTATCGTTCGGCTCACAAACGGCATACCCGACGACGTCGCCGACCGAACGGTTGAAGAGCATGCGCGCTGGCTTCTAGCGTATATGCTGGATTGGCACGGTCGTGAAAAGAAAGCCGTTTGGTGGGAATATTATCGGCTTCGCGATCTTTCGGCCGGGGACCTTCTCCACGAACGGGCGGGTCTCGCCGGACTAATTCTCGTTGAGCAGGCTGGTGGCACCGCCAAGGCGCCCATCCATCGCTACAAATTCGAGCTGCAGGATACCGATATTCGACCGGACGGCAAACTTCGGAGCGTCGGAGGAGATCACTACGGAACTGTCGTTGCCATTTCACACGATGATCGGACGATCGATATCAAGAAGCGCGGCGACACGGCCGGCTTCCATGCTGAGGCGGTTTTTACCCATAAATCGTTTGACCACGATGAGCAGGCTGAGTCGCTCTTTCGGCTCGGAGAATACGTGGCCGCCAATGGGATGGAAGGCGAAGGGGATCATCGCGCCGCGCGCGATCTTTTGATGGCAAACGTGCCGCGACTTCGGGGACAAATGCTCCAACTCGATTGCGAGCCGACGCTGATTGCCGCTGTGCGGATCGCTCTCGATTTAGATCATAGCGTTTTTCCGGTCCAGGGTCCGCCGGGCGCGGGGAAAACATACACTGGCGCTCGTATGATCTGCGCACTCGCCCGTGACGGTAAGCGGATCGGTGTTACGGCGAACAGTCATAAAGTAATCCGCAACCTTCTCGACGAAGTGATTGTCGCGGCGGCCAGCGAGGGCTTGCAGATCCAATGCGTTCAGAAGGTGACCGACAAGGAGGATGATCTTCCGACTCTGCAATTCGCGACGAAAAATGAAGTTGCTCTCGATGCTTTGGGTGGCACCTGTGCGGTTGGTGGAGGTACCTCCTTCTTCTGGGCTCGGGCCGACGCGCGTCTTTGCGTCGACGTGCTGTTTATCGACGAAGCCGCGCAGATGTCACTAGCAGATGTGTTAGCGGTTTCTCAGGCGGCAAAAAGCATCGTGCTTCTTGGAGATCCTCGGCAACTAGAGCAACCGATCCAGGGAAGCCACCCCGACGGCATAGGCGTCTCGGCCTTGGATCATATCCTGGGACCTCATGCTACCGTTCCGCCTAATCGTGGTCTTTTTCTTGCAGAGACTTGGCGACTGCATCCCCTTATCTGCGCTTTCAATTCGGAGTTATTCTACGACGGCCGCTTGAAATCTCGAACGGGCCTGGAGCGCCAAGAGATAAGGTCAATCGGTAGACTGAAAGGTGCTGGCCTTCGATACCTTCCGATCGAGCACACGGGCAATCAGAGCTCCTCGCCGGAAGAGGCCGATGCCATCCACGATCTTGTCTCTGAAATATTGGGATCTGGCACGACGTGGGTCGATCGACTCGGCGCCGAGTCCTCGATTGTACTCGACGACTTCTTAATCATCGCTCCGTACAACGCCCAGGTTTTCGAGCTCCAAGAGCGACTGCCGGGTGCGCGCATCGGGACCGTGGACAAGTTCCAAGGACAGGAAGCGCCCATAGTTATCTATTCGATGGCGACGTCAAGTCACTCCGACGCCCCGCGCGGTATGGAGTTTCTCTACAGCGCTAATCGCCTGAACGTTGCGACGTCGCGTGCGAAGTGTGTCTGCCTTATCGTTTCATCGCCAAGATTATTCGAAGCGGAATGTCGGACGCCCCGCCAGATGCAACTAGCTAATGCATTTTGCAGATACCTAGAGTTGGCGACGCCGATTTGAAGGGACCGTGCCGGTGATTTTGGCGACCGAAGGAGAACGCAATGTTTGGATGCACGCGCCCTGGGATGAGGCGACGGCATCGCTGTGGCCGTTGCAAGACGCCTTATTGGTGATCGTACGCGCGCTGCGCCGATAATGACGATCGTGTGGTCGCGTGAGAAATTATCACTGGTCTTACCCGTTCGCGATATTGATGTTGATCTTGCTCGGCAGCGAGGCGAGGGCCTGGGGCGATTTGGGCCACAAGGTTATTTGCGAAATTGCTTACCGCTCGGTCCTGTCGAACACGCAGGCCGCAATCAATCGGCTGATGCAGTTGGATAGTGAGTTCAAGAGTTTTTCCGACTCCTGCATCTATCCGGACCATCCGCGCATACGTGCGCCCGAGCATTTCCTGAACCTGCCTCGGGATTCCAAAGGACTTATCTCGGACCAGTGTCCGCAGGCCGACGCGTGCGTCCTTACTGCGATCTTGCGTGACTTCGAAATTCTCCGCGCAAAAGAGCAGGCCGACGCGAACAAGTTGGTCGCACTGAAATCATTAGGACACTGGATTGGTGATATACATCAACCGCTGCATGTCTCTTTCCTCGACGATAAAGGGGTCAACACCATCAGGACGAGCGGGCGGTGTCCGGGAAATCTTCACGCGGTCTGGGACACTTGCCTTGTTCAATATGCGGTTGGTCCTGATGCGCATGAGGCGGTGACCGATCTCCTAGCCACTGTCACCCCAGCGATGAAAGCGGATTGGATTGCTTCCGTACCGCGCGATTGGGCTAACGAATCGTTTGCGATCTCGAAGGCGTCACGAACGATGTACTGCGCCATGCATGGGTCGTCATGCGATATCACGAGCAATGCGCTGAACATCAGTGCACAATATCTGGATGCGAATGAGCCGGTTGTGAAGGAACAATTGCAAAAAGCCGGCGTGCGTCTAGCCCGGCTACTCGATACGGCCTTCCTGAATTGAAGAGCCAATTGAGAACAGGAGTGCTAGTTCGCGTCCGGCTCTGTCGGTCGGGCTCAGTGATGCGATCACATCGGCAGAGCAAGCTGTGGCTCCGCGTCGTCGACATGCTGCAACGCTGACAGCGAGACGCCCAGAAGCCGGACCGGCTTGGGGACCGGCATCTCGTTCTGCAGCAAAGCGAGCGATAGGCGCTTTAAGTCGCTGCGGCTCGAAACCCCGACGGGGACGGACCGGCTGCGCGTGATGATCTCGAAGTCGTTGAACTTCACCTTCAGCGTCACCGTGCGACCACGGTTACCGGCACCTTCGCAGTATCGCCAGACCTTGTCGATGAGCGGCTCGAGTTCGGCGGCCATGGCTTCGAACTCGGTCAGGTCGTTGGAGAAAGTATTCTCTGCTCCGACCGACTTCCGGATTCGGTCCGCGCGGACCTCGCGATTATCGACGCCCCTCGCTATCCAATAGAAGTACGCACCGGCCTTGCCGAAGTTGGTCTGCATGAATTCGAGCGACTGGTTGCGCATGTCGAGGCCGGTGTAGAGGCCCAGCGCATTCATCCTGGCGCTGGTCGCAGGCCCGATGCCGTGGAATTTGCCGACGGGGAGGGCTTCGACGAACGCAGGCCCCATCTCCGGCGTGATGACGTACTGGCCATTAGGCTTGCGGTGGTCGGAGGCGAGCTTGGCCAGAAACTTGTTGTAGGAGATGCCGGCCGAAGCGTTGAGGCCGGTTATCTCCTTAATCTTTGCACGGATCGCCAACGCCACGTCCCGTGCCAATGGAATGTCCTGCAGATTTTCGGTCACGTCGAGGTAGGCCTCGTCCAGCGACAACGGCTCGATGATCGGTGTGTGCTCTGCGAAGATTTCACGGATTTGCAGGGAGACCGCCTTATACACCTCGAAACGCGGCGTCACGAAAATCAGGTTTGGGCATTGCCGCTTCGCGGTCACCGATGGCATGGCCGACCTGACGCCGAACTCGCGCGCCTC
This sequence comes from Bradyrhizobium sp. AUGA SZCCT0222, assembly GCF_018130205.1. Classification (NCBI taxonomy): domain Bacteria; kingdom Pseudomonadati; phylum Pseudomonadota; class Alphaproteobacteria; order Hyphomicrobiales; family Nitrobacteraceae; genus Bradyrhizobium; species Bradyrhizobium sp. AUGA SZCCT0222. The sequence goes on along the minus strand of NZ_JAFCLX010000082.1, from coordinate 4,827 downwards.
GTAGCTGGCCGCCGCCACGACGCCGCGCTCGCGTGATCCGCCGACGGCGACCGGCTTGCCGCGAAGATCCGGATTGTCCCGCTGCTCGACGGACGCATAGAAGGCGTCCATGTCGATGTGGATGATCTTACGCTGGCGACTCGGGGGAGCTACCTGCTCGTCATCGTCCTCGATGGTCACGTCGTTAGCCCGGCGGTGTCTTCCTTGACGCCGCGGGCGACGATCCGGAGCGTGCCGTCGGCAAGTGGCCGCTGCAGCTTCAGGGCCTCGTCCAGAGGGGCCGTCATCCAGGTCTCGATTTCGTCCGGCGTCGTCAGGATGACCGGCATCGCCTTGGGGTGGATGGCGCCGACCTCGGCGTTTGGCTCGGTCGTGAGGAACGCGTAGAGGTCGTTAGTCGTCTCACCTTCCTTGACCTTCCGGACAGACGTCCAGTTGGTCCAGGTACCGGCGAAGCAGGCGAGGGGACGGGTCTCATCGAGCGCGAACCAGATATCACCGCCCTCGGCCTTGTTGAACTCGCTGAAGGAGTTGAACGGCACCACGCAGCGGTTTTCGGCTCCCAGCCATCTCGTCCAGTGCTTGCTCTTCACGTTGCGGATGTTCGTCGTGCCGCCGTCGGGCTCCATCCGTAGCAGCTCCTTGAAATCGACGGTCTTGCCCTTGGCCCGCAGCTTCTCGGCTCGTTTCTTGGTGGCGTCCATCAGCGCTTTTGACGACGACGGCATTCCCCAGCGCGCCGTGGCGAGTTCGCGGCCCTCGGCCCCGTTGCGCACGATCGGTGCCTTGTAGTCGGGAAAAACCCCGGGCATCGGCGCCAGATTGCCGACGTATCGGTTCACGACGCGGAACAACGCGCTGATTGCGGCTTGGTTGGTCGTGATCGAGTAGAGATTGCACATCGGTCAGGCTTCGGTGCGAGGGTGGCGCGGCTGCCAAGCCAGTTGTAGCAGAGTCGCGGAAGGACGCCGGCCCGCCTTGGCGCATTTGCGGCAGCGCAGCCGGCTGGCGAGATCGTGCACGAAGGTGGTCGGCGGATGCTTCATCGCCGCGAGGTCAACGTCGCTCGGCGTCTTGCAGCGCGCGCACTGGATCTCCAGCCAAGGGAAGCCGCCATTCACCGCTTGGTCGATCGTCGGGGACGGATCCATCGGTTCTCCGTCCGACCACATGCGTTCGTTCCAACTCTCGCATAGCAGCTTGTCGGCCTGCTGGATGAGGGCTTCCCCCTTCGCTCGCGTTTCCGCCGATCGGGTAGCCAGGATGTTGGCCATTGCCCGCGCCTTGCCGAGCTCTTTCGCCAGAGCCTTGCGGTCGCCGCCCGACAGGGGCGTAGGATGATACTTCGGGGCCATCCGGACATCCAGGCGCAAAGAGATCGAATCGGTGATCCGCTACGGCGTCTCGAACGCTAGCACCCGTCTTCTTCATGCCTGCCGGTGCGCTGCTGGCAGGTGTTGTCGAGCAGCCGCTGCGCGACGTCCTTCCAGACCGCGTTGCTGCCATACAATCGGACTGCATCGGCGGTCTGGATTTCCACGGTCCGCTCGCAGCGACGGCAGGAGATGCGCAGGACGTGGCGTTGAATTTCCGAAAGACGTCGTTGCCGTATCTGGGCCTCGGTCGCTCCGGCGCGAGGGTCTTTGAGGACCGATTCCCAGTATTCGGCCGGGAGGGGTGCATCCGGAGCCGCAGCGGAGGGGCTCCGCCTGCGGACGGCCTCAACAGCCAGCTTTTCCATCTGTTTCGGGGTCGGCATGCGCCAGCTCGCGGGTCGATCGGTCATTCCGAATTAGAACATAAAGTGAACAAAAATCGAGTCCGCTTGGGCAGGCTTCCGAGAAAAAATCCCCCTGCTGGAAAGGCCGGGGTGTCGGAACCAAGCCCGGCCATTCGTCTTGAATCCAGCATCAGTATTGGAGTTCCCCCGTCATGGCACCCCGCGCTAACTGGAAGGGCTTCCTGCGTCTTTCCCTCGTCACCTGTCCGGTAGCGCTCTATCCGGCCACGTCGGAATCCGAAAAGGTCTCCTTCAACCAGCTCAACCGGAAGACCGGCCACCGCATCAAATACGCCAAGGTCGATGCCGACACCGGCGAGGAGGTCGCCAACGAGGATATCGTCAAGGGCTACAAGATCGACACCGACACCTTCATCGAGGTGACGAAGGAGGAGCTCGAGAATGTCGCGCTCGAATCGACGCGAACCATTGAGATCGACGAATTCGTCGACCGTAGCGAGATCGACCCGCGATATCTGATTCGTCCCTACTACCTGGTGCCGGACGGAAAGGTCGGCCATGACGCCTTCGCCGTCGTCCGCGAAACGATCCGCGAGATGAACAAGGTCGCCATCGGACGGGTGGTGCTGACCAACCGTGAGCACATCATCGCCCTTGAGTCCATGGACAAGGGCCTGATGGGGACGCTGCTGCGCTATCCTTACGAAGTGCGTGCTGCGGACGAATATTTCGACGACATCCAGGATGTCAAAGTCACCAAAGACATGCTTGATCTCGCCAAGCACATCGTCAACCAGAAGGCGGGCCGCTTCCAGCCGGACAAGTTCGAAGACCAGTACGAAACCGCCCTTCTCGATCTCATCAACCAGAAGCGCGCCGGCAAACCCATCACCGCGAAAGCGCGTCCCCGAGGCGAGAACGTGGTGGACCTGATGGACGCGCTGCGCAAAAGCATTGGCGGCGAAAAGGCGGCAGCGACAGAGGCGCCGAAGAAGCCAGCCAAAAAGGCGCGCAAGGCGACGGCCGGGCAGAAGGAAATGCTGATGCCGATTGCCGGCAAGAAATCAGCCAAGGAGGCGGTGGCAAGGAAGCCGGCGGCCAAACCGCAGCGGAAGTCGGCTTAAGGTATCTTTGCGGTGGGTTCACGGAAAGCTTGCTTCGACACCGTCAGGTAGGTTGCGCGGTTACTTGCTTTTCTCTCTCCGCCTTGTCGGCCTCGTAAGCTTTTGTTATGCGAGGCCGGAGGTCAGCGACGACGAAATTGTTCTTTCCCCACTTGGGATGCCACGTCTGATCCAAGTTTTCCCAACGCTCCCCGCGCTGAGCGTAGATGACATTCACCACAACGGGACCTATGCGATAGAACCAGAGAAAGATGAGTTTTCCCTGTTCTGTCTTGATTGGCTTTGCCGGAAGAATGCCGACGGTCCCATCCCCCTTTCCGAATTGAAGATAGACTTCATCGTGCCGCCGGCCATTCATTATCGCGTCGGCAAAAGGCTCGATGTCGATTGGAAGGCTTCCGGCCGCTTCCTGGATCATGCCGCCAAATAGCTTCAAGAAAAGGAGATGTACCTCCAGCATGCGTCGTCGTGTGTCATAGGGGAAAATTCGGTCGCCGCGAACGTTTCCTCCGATGCGCAATGGTGTCGGACGAAGTCGCAGCCAATTGGACATGTGTTCCCAGGCGCGGTCATGCGGCTGAGTACGTGTGCTGTTGCAGTATTCGCAGATCAAAGCCGGCGATTTCAGAAGCTTGCCGTCGAGGCTCTGGACGTGAATATTCTGTTGCTTGGGGTTGCTGTAATAGTAGGGCAGCCCCCTTCCAGGCTTTCTGAACAGCGCCCGCAAGTCGCTATGCTTGATCCGATGCTCGCGTGTGGTCGCTGGATTGGTGAGACAAATCCAGCAGATGGTTGTCTCGTTGCTCACGATCGGCCCCCTGTACATCGCCAAGGGCTCGGGATGCGCCTTGGTGGACCCGTAATATACACAAAATGCGTCCAACCTTGCGTGCAGAAAATTGCTGACTGCGGCCACTTAAGCTAGTGTTTTCAATGGTTAGCGTACATTACTCGTGCTTATGATCTCAGGTGACAACTCCTCGAAAGCGGCTCTAATTTCTGGGGTGGGTGCCAACCAAAAAGTTCGATACGTGCCCAAGAACGCTCACCACGACTTGACCCTCGCGAGCTGCGTGGCAACGCCCGTCCGACGGGCTTAGGAGCAACGCGCGCTTACATAAGTAAAGCGTCTCATGGTGAGAAAACTGAAGACCTACCAGACTTCGCTGGGCTTCTTCGATCTGGCGATGGCCGCTCCCTCCATGAAAGCGGCTCTGGAAGCGTGGGGCGCGGACAGCAATCTCTTCCACCAGGGCGCGGCGAAGGAAAGCAACGATCCGGATGTTATCGCGGCGACCATGGCAAAGCCCGGCGTCGTTCTCAGGCGCCCGGTTGGAACCGACCGACCTTTCAGCGAACATGCCGAGCTGCCCACCGATCTTGGCGGCGGAGGACCAACGAAAGCCGCCCGCAAGTCGAAAGGTCATAAGGCGAAAAAGCCTTCCTCTCTCCCCATCGACAAGGCTGCGGCCCGAAATGCCGCTCTCGCCTACGAAAAGGAGCAGAAGCGGCGCGAGCGTGAACGGGCGAGCGAAGAGGCCGCCAGGCAGAAGGAACGCCAACGGCGACAGCAGGCGGTCGACAGCGCGCAGGCGGCGTTGGACAAAGCCGAGCAGGAGTACGCGAAGCGGGCCGCCGCCATCCAGGCCGAGGCCGAGGCTCTCGAGAAGAGATCGCAAGCCGAAAAAGCCCGCCGGGATAAGGAGAAGGAGCGATTGGAAGCTGCGCTGCGGCGCGCGCGGGGTTAATCAACGGTTCTTAGTCGGCGGCACGCACGAGCAGCGCCATCAACCCGCATTGGCCTATGACGGAGCGGCTTATGCTCTGCTTCCGCTTTCGGCGGCATAGCTGACGTGGCCGGACTTGCCGCTCCGTCGCTCGTGTAGCGATTGATGTAGTGGACGACGCCCGCTCCAGGCATCGAATGTGCCAAAGGGGTGATCGTTGAACAACGAATCACCG
>NZ_JAFCLX010000081.1:0-22082 GCF_018130205.1 Bradyrhizobium sp. AUGA SZCCT0222 | reverse complement strand
GACCTCCCATAAACCCCGCAACGCCCGCCTCGATCGCCCCATCTTAATCGAGGCACCGAGACTTACGACCCATAACCACAGGGCGTAGTTGCATGAAAAAAGCGTCTACCCGCGGCACTTAAAAACATCCGCCGCGGCGTATGGGCCCCCGGCGTTCGCCGGGGCGACAACTACGGCAAATTCACATTGAACTCATAGGCCCGATCGCCGCCGACCAGCGTCAGTTTCAGCGCGGCGCCGTCAGCGCTCGCGCCCGGCGGCAGGCCGTCGAGCTCGAAGGCAAAGCGTTTGACGCCGGGCGGACCGCCCTCGATCAGCTTCGGAATCGGCAACGCCCAGTCCGGCGTCGGACCCTCGACGAACAGGCTGACCTCCTTGCCGCCGGGCGCGGTGACGTCGACCAGCACGTTGGCCTTGCCCTCGCGCTTGACGTCGCGAATGGTGAGGGAATTGGGATCGCCGACATTGGCCGGCTTCGGCACCGCGTTGAGCGCATCGGACAGATTGCCGTCCTCGGTGCTTGCCACACTGGCAAAGGCCAGCTCCGCCTTGGCGTCGACCGGGATGCAGAGCTTGTCGCAGACCGCGTAGTTGATGTCGGCGCGCAGCGTCACCGGCTTGTCTGTATTCTTGGCGACGATCCGCAGCGGCAGCACGACCTGCTGCTTGTAGCCGAGCGAGACGCCGCCCGCGCCGTCATCGAACTTCATCGGCGCCGGCCACAACACCGTCACCGCCTCGACATTGTCCGACTTGGAGAAATCGAAGCGGGGCGGAACGCCGGAATCGCCGGGCGTCCGCCAATAGGTTTTCCACCCTGGCTGCAGCTGGATTGCGATACCGCCGAGCAGCACCGCGCCGCTGCGCGATCCCGCCAGCAGCCGGATCGCGGAGTGGGTGTCGCGCTGCCAGGGCGAGGCATCCTCGGCGCGAACCTCGATGGCCGTGCATGCGACAGCCAGAGTGGCGGCAATGCCGAGCGCGGCCCGCATGGGAACTATGACGGTCATGAGACGTCTTTACAGGCAAGTTTGACCGCAAACCATTGAATTGCTTGTGATCCGCGGTCGAATACAACGCGCGGCTTGATTGACAGAACCGCCACCCGATATCAGGATATGAATCAGCAAGAGAGGCCTTTGCGGATGAGCCCTGAAGGCAAGACACCCAAGACGGCACCACCGAAGACGACAACGAAGGCCGCGCGCCGCAAAGCCGCAGGCGTGGGCGACAATTCGTCCGGTGAAGGCTATCTGGACGGCCAGCTGCTGATCGCCATGCCGGTCATGGGCGATCCGCGCTTCGAGCGCTCGGTCATTTACATGTGCGCCCATTCGTCCGAGGGGGCGATGGGCATCATCGTCAACCGTCCGGCCGGCAGCATCGATTTCCCGGGGCTCCTGGTGCAGCTCGATATCATCAAGACATCGGATCAGATCACGCTGCCGGAAAACGCCGAGACCATGAAGGTGCTCAAGGGAGGTCCGGTCGATACCGGCCGCGGCTTCGTGCTGCATTCCAGCGACTTCTTCATCAAGGATGCCACGCTCAATATCGACGACGGCATCTGCCTGACCGCGACCGTCGATATCCTGAAAGCGATCGCCAAGGGCTCCGGACCCAAGCACGCGATCCTGGCGCTGGGTTATGCCGGCTGGGCGCCGGGGCAGCTCGAGGATGAAATCCAGCACAATGGCTGGCTGCATTGCGCCGCCGACGCGGACCTGATCTTCGGCGACGACGTCGACGAGAAATACCAGCGTGCGCTGCGCAAGATCGGCATCGATCTGGCGATGCTGTCGAACGAAGCCGGGCACGCGTAGCCCCACGCACGGCGTCGTCCCGGCCTTGAGCCGGGACCCATAACCCCGAAAGCCAATTGTTTTAAGGTGGTGGTCGCTCCATCGCTCTGTCGACCATCTCATCTCGTATGAGAGGTCACGGCGTATGGGTCCCGGCGTTCGCCGGGACGACGGTGAAAATCTACTCCGCCGCCTGTTGCGCCGCTGGCGGATGCGTGCCCTCCGCCGGCAGAGGTTGTTGCCCGTCCGAAAATCTGCCTCTATGGGATCGCGACGGCCCTTATTCGCCAGTCTGCGCGCCTTCGAAGCTGAGCCGGTTTCGCAGGGAACAGGTCTTCAGTACGCGGGAGTGACGAGATGGCTGGTTTGGTAATCACGGGTGGCCGGGTGGTGGATCCGGCCAGCGGCATGGACGCCATCGGCGATGTGGCGGTGCTCGATGGCAAGATCGCCGCCGTCGGCACCGGGCTTGGCAGCGCCGAGCGCACGATCGACGCTACGGGACTGGTGATCGCCCCCGGATTCATCGATTTGCACGCGCATGGCCAGTCGATCCCGGCCGACCGCATGCAGGCCTTCGACGGCGTCACGACGTCGCTCGACCTCGAGGCCGGAGTATTGCCGGTCGCATCCTGGTATCGGCGCCAGGCCGAGAAGGGACGCGTGCTGAACTACGGCGCCGCGGTCAACTGGGCATTCGCACGCATCGGTGCGATGACCGGCTCCAACGCGGAAAGCTCGCTGGAGGCGTTCGGCAATGCGATGCGCGACCGCCGCTGGATCGACAACGTGGCCAGCGACACCGAAGTGGCTGGCATTCTCGAGCGAATCGCGGGCGGGCTGAGCGAGGGCGGCATCGGCATCGGCATCCTCAACGCCTATGCCCCGGGCGCCGGCGTGCAGGAGCTGACCGCCGTGTGCCAGCTGGCGGCGGCGCGCGAGGTGCCGACCTTCACCCACGTCGCCTACATGTCCCGCATCGATCCGGAGAGCGCTGCGGAAGCCTATATCCGCCTGATCGGCTATGCCGGGGCCACCGGCGCGCACATGCACATCTGCCATTTCAATTCTTCCAGCAAGACCGACATCGAGCGCTGCGTCGCGCTGGTCGCCAAGGCGCAGGCGCAGGGGCTGCCCATCACGGTCGAAGCCTATCCCTACGGTACCGGCTCGACGGTGCTGGCGGCGGCGTTCTTCAGCGACCCCGAATTTGAGGCGCGCAACGGCCTCGGCTATGATTCGGTGCAGCGGGTGACCGACGGGCATCGCTTCCGCGACCGGCAGGAACTGCTGGCGGCACAGGCCGCCGAACCTTCCACGCTGGTTCTGTGGCACGTTCTGGATATCGACAATAACGCGCATCATCGCGACCTCCTCGACATGGCGGTGCTCTATCCCGGCGGCGCGATCGCCTCCGACGCCATGCCCTGGACGCTGACGGACGGCCGCGCCTACACCGGCGACGCCTGGCCGCTGCCTGACGACGCGACCTCGCATCCGCGCTCGGCGGGTTGCTTCACGCGCTTCATCCGCGAGTGGGTGCGCGAGCGCCGCAAAGTGTCGCTGCTCGAAGGCATCCGAAAATGCGCGCTGATCCCCGCGGAAATTCTTGGCGCCTCTACGCCGGCGATGCGCGCGAAGGGCAGGCTGCAGGCGGGTGCGGATGCCGACATCGTCGTGTTCGATTACGAAACGCTGAGCGACCGGGCGACATTCTCGGCGATGAACCGCCCGTCGGAAGGCGTGCGTCATCTGGTGGTCAGCGGCCAGCCGCTGATATCGGACGGCGTGCTCGATGTGGCGGCGCGGCCCGGCCAGCCGGTGCGCCGGCCCGTTACCGGAGGCTGAGGTGCCAGTCCCGGTCGTGCTCGTGGCCGGCTTCCTCGGGGCGGGCAAGACCACGGTCGTGAACCATCTCTTGGCACATGCCGGGGGCAGGCGGATTGCCGCCGTCGTCAACGATTTCGGCGCTGTTAATATCGATGCGGAGCTGATCACCGGCGCCGCCGACGGCGTGGTCAGCCTGAGCAATGGCTGCATCTGTTGCTCGCTCGAAGGCGATCTCTTGCGCACGCTGGCTGGCTTGTTGCGGCGTGATCCGCGTCCGGAATTCATCGTGATCGAAACCAGCGGGGTCGCCGATCCCCAGGACATCGTGCGCAACCTGATGGATCCGGTGATCTGGCGCGAGGCGCCGCTCGAAACGGTGCTGTGCGTTGTCGACGCCACGACTTCGGTCGCCAGGTTCGACGACGCCCTGCTGCGGTCCCAGATACGGGCGGCCGACGTGATCGCGCTGAGCAAGGTGGACCTCGTGGACGCGGCCAGCCACACGCCGGTCCGCGATGCGATCCGCGCGATACGTCCCACCGCGGTGCTGGTCGATGCGCCGCACGGCGAGGTTCCGATGGCGCTGCTCTTCCCTTCGGATCCGGATCGCGCGCCGGTGCTACGCGAGCCGGGGCAGCGACGGCCAGCGACGGATCGCTTTGAGACGCTGAGCTGGACGTCGGAACGGCCGCTGTCGTTGTCCCGCTTGCAGGCGGCGATCAATCGGCTCGCGCCGAAGCTGGCGCGGGCGAAGGGGCTGTTCGAATCCGTGGAGCAGCCCGGCAAACCGATGGTGTTTCAGTTCGCCGGCGGACGCGCGACGCTGGCCCCTGGTGGGACGCTCGCCGCGGGAGTGCCGCGGACCCGAATCGTGTTCATCGCCGAGATCGGCGTACTCTCGCGCGCTGAGATCGACAGCATCATGGAAGGGTGCGTCGAGGCGGGGGACGCTTAGCACACCAAAGGTGTCGTCCCGGCCTTGAGCCGGGACCCATACGCCGCGGCCACCATTGTTGAGAAAGAAAGATAACGACTACCGCGCAAACCAATTGCCGCCGGTGGTTATGGGTCCCGGCTCAAGGCCGGGACGACAGTAATCTACTCCGCCGCCTGTTGCGCCACTGTCGGTGCCGTTCCCGCCACCGTGGCGCGGCGCATGTCGCGGGGCTGCGACTGGTCGTAGCGGCGCACGCGGTGCATGGTCTGGCGGTTGTCCCACATCACGAGGTCATGCAGCGTCCATTTGTGGACGTAGACGAATTCGCCCTGCGTGGCGTGCTCGTTGAGGTCGCGCAGCAAGACTCGCGCTTCCGGCATGGTCATGCCCTTGATGGCGCCGGCATGTGAGGAGAGGTACAGCGATTTGCGGCCGTGTACCGGATGGGTACGCACCAGCCGCTGCAGCACCGGCTTGAACAATTCCTTCTCTTCATCGGTGTAGTCGAGAAAGCCGAGCGAGCCCCGCGAATACATCAGCGAATGCTCGCAGATCATGTCCTCGATCTCGGCCTTGGTCTCGTCATCAAGTGCATCATAGGCCGCGCGCATGTCGGCGAATTCGGTGTTGCCGCCCTTGGGGTTCACCACCCGCGCCGACAGCAGCGAGAATTTTGCAGGGATCGGGCGGAACGATGAGTCGGAATGCCACAGGCAATTGCCGAGGTTGAACAGGTTCACGCGGCTGTCGCGCGGCAGCGGCTTGCCGTCCTTGCCGAGGTTGGAGACGTCGTTGAGCCCGGTCTGAGCCAGCCGCGAATCCTCCGGCTTGACGACGCTGCCGCCGCGCGGATTTTCCCGTTCGCCGAAATTCAGTGCGAACGCCATCTGCTGCTCGTCGGTAATGTTCTGGTCGCGGAACAGCAGCACGGCGTATTTGTCCATGCCGGCTTCGATGTCGGCGGCCTCCTGCGGCGTCAGCGGCTTGCGCAGATCGACGCCGGAAACCTCGCCAAAAAAATGCTTCCCCAGCTGCCGGATCGTGACCGTCATGGCGTTTCTCCGTAAAGCGGCGGGCGGTTGTCCCGCTTCGTTTGGATAAAAAGCTACTCCGAGCAGGTGCGATGTCAACGTTGCCGAGCGCATGCGGCATTGCGCTATCTCGTGTCCCGGACGCGCCGGGGAACGATCACGCATTCCGCGCCATCAACCCGCCGTCCACCGGAATAACGACGCCGGTCAGGTATGATGCGGCCGGCAGGCACAGGCTCAAGGTCATGTGGGCGACTTCCTCGGGATCGCCGTAGCGGCCGAGTGCGGTGCGGCGTTTGGCGAAGATGGTCTTGTGCTCCTCCGCAATCCGCTCGGTGATCCCGGTCCGGATCGGTCCCGGGCAGATGCAGTTCACCGTAATGCCCTCGCGGCCGAGTTCCACGGCAAGCGCGCGCGTCAGGCCGGTGACGCCGGCCTTGGCGGCTGCGTACGGGCTGTTGGTGGCGGTGGCGCCGAGCGCTTCGGTGGAGGCGATGTTGACGATGCGCGGGCACTTGGATCGGCGCAAATGCGGCAACGCGGCACGAATGATGCGCGGATGCGCTGATAGCATCACAGCCAGCGCCTTGGTCCAGGCCTCTTCGTAGCCGTCCGCGTCGATCGGGGCGCGCAGCGACAGGCCGGCATTGTTGATCAGGATGTCGAGGCCGCCGAAATGCGCCGCGATGGCGCCGACGATTTTGATGATGTCATCGGCCTTGGCGACGTCGAGCGTCCAGGCCTTTGCGCTGCCACCTCTTTCCTTGATTTCATCGGCGACGGCCTGCGTGGCCTCGGCGTTGATGTCAGTGACGGCAACATTGGCGCCTTCGGCGGCGAACACCAGCGCGGTGGCGCGGCCCATGCCGCTGGCGGCGCCGGTGACGAGAACGGTCAGGCCCTTGACCGAACGGCTGAGCTCTCTGAAATCTGACATGAAATGACTCGCGGAATTTGTGCGATGCGTTGCAGGATTGACAAGGCTGGCACCGATCCGCAGACAGGTCAAACTAGAGCGTTTTCCAGCGAAGTGGACTCCGGTTCGCGTGAAGAAAACGCGTCAAAACAAGATTCTGCAGTAACAGGGTGCAACGTGGCCAATATTCCCGATCTGCAAATTCGCCGCCTGGAGATTTCGGACGCCGCGCTTTACCGGGACATCCGGCTGGAGGCGCTGCAGAAAAATCCCGAAGCGTTCGGCAGCACGTTCGGACGCGAAAGCGCAGAGCCGCTGTCGTGGTTCGAGGCGAGGCTCGGGCTTGCGGATATTTTCGGTGCGTTCCTCGACGGGAAGCTCGCCGGAATAGCCGGATATTCCGCGCAGGAAAATTTGAAGCAGGCGCACAAGGGATTGCTCTGGACCATGTATGTCCGGGCCGCGGCGCGGAACATGGGGCTTGGAAAAATCCTGGTTGCGGCGGTGCTCGACCATGCGCGCGGGCGCGTGGAGCTGGTGCAACTGACCGTGGTGAGCGAGAATGAAAGCGCGCGAAAACTTTATCGCGCGATGGGTTTCGTCGAATACGGCCATGAAAAGAAAGCCCTCAAGCACAACGGGCGATATTACGACGAGGTTCTCATGGTCAACTTCCTCGATGAGAGCTCAAGCTAGAAAGGATGCAGGCGATGAACGAACTCGATTTCAGCGGCAAGCAGGTGCTGGTGGTCGGCGGTTCCAGCGGGATCGGCAACGGCATCGCGCAGGCGTTCCGCGCCAAGGGCGCGCGCGTCGCGGTCTGCGGCACCCGCGCCAAAGCGGCGGATTACTTCGCCGGCGAAGGATCGGACCTTCAAGGTCTCGAATATGCGCAGCTCGACGTCAGCAACGCGCAGGCGATCGAGCAATTCAAGTCGTCGTTCGATGGGCTGGACGTGCTGGTGCTGGCGCAGGGCGCGGTGATCTACCGGCGCGGCGAATTCGAAATGAATGGCTTTCGCAAGGTGCTCGAAGTCAACCTGATGAGCCTGATGGCGTGCGCGACGAAATTTCACGGGATGCTGAGCGCCAGCAAGGGATCACTGATCATCGTCAGTTCGACCGCGGCCTATCATTCGACCATGGGCAATCCCGCCTACAACGCCTCGAAGACCGGCGCGGTCGGCTTGACGCGCACGTTGGGCGAGGCATGGGCCGAGAACGGCATCCGCGTCAACGGCATCGCGCCGGGCCTGGTCGACACCAAGATGACCAAGGCGACGACATCAAATCCGAAGCGGCTTGAAGGCGCGCTCGAACGCATTCCGCTGAAGCGTCTTGGCACCCCCGCCGACATGGCCGGCGCCGCCTTGTTCCTGGCGTCGCCGCTGGCGTCCTATGTCATCGGCCAGACCATTGTGGTCGATGGCGGGCTCATCCTCTGAATAGCGTTTTCGAGCGAAGTGGGTGCCGGTTCGCGTGAAGAAAACGCGTAAAACTAATGACGCAGGAACTTGCAAGCGTCTCGTCGGTTACTTCCTCTGAAACAGGGAGTGATCGTGATGGACAAGGATCGAATTGCAGGTTCGGCCAAGGATTTCGCCGGCAAGGTCGAAGGCGCTGTCGGTAGCATGACGGGCGATGCCAAAACGCAGGCCGAAGGCCGCGCGCGCGAGGCTGCAGGCACCGTGCAGAATCTGTACGGCCAGGCCAAGGACGCCGCGCGCGACGCCAGCGATGCCGCGGCCAACTACGCCAAGGATGCCGTGGATACCGTCAAGGACGCCTACGACAACAGCGGCGACACCCTCCGCGACGGCCAGAAGGCGATGGCGAAAACCGTGCAGGACAATCCGCTCGGCGCGCTTCTGGTCGCGGGCGGAATTGGATTTGCACTGGCGCTGTTGATGACCCGACAGCCGCGCCGCCCGCCGCCGTCGCGCTGGCGGTATTACGGCTGAGCCTAGCCGCCGTCATTCCGGGGCACGCGAAGCGTGAACCCGGAATCCAGAGATCGTTGTGCGAGATTCCGGGTTCGCGCTTTCAGCGCGCCCCGGAATGACTCCTGTTTTCTTTATCGCGCGAACGCGCCTGCCGGGGCTTCTGCTGCTCGCCCGACGTTAGCCGGCGGGCGCGGCACGCCCGGCGCGATGGGTCCAGGCGCGCGCGGCGGCGCTGGTGCAATCTGGCGCGGCGGCGGCGCACCGAAGCCGCCGAAGAAATCGCGCAATGCCGGCTGTTCAGTCTGCGCGGGACGGAATTGCCGCTTCGGTGCGAGGGGTTTCGGCGGCGCGGCGGGCGCGGCTGCCGGGACCGTACCGTCAGGCGCGGTGGCAGCGACCGGCGAATCGCCCTTGGCCAAGTCCTTGCCCTGATCTTTGGCCTGTTCGCGGCCGATCTCGCGGCGCGGCCAGGCGAAATCATCGGCGCGGCCGGCCGGCGCCGCCAGCGGCTCGCCCTTCACCAGCGTTCGCGCGGCAAGCGCATCGACCGCGGCGGGACGCGTGCCCGGTCCGCCGAGCAATTGATCGGTGCCGACCGAGGAGGCGATCAGCGGCAAAATAGGTCCGGCCAGCGGCCGCGGCGCCGGCTGGCCCGGCACGGCGCTGGCGTCGGGCGTCGCCGGTTCGACCGGCAGTGCGATCGGTCCGGAGCGGGAGGCCAGGAGGCGGCTGACTTCACGCTCGACATAATGCGCGAGCTTGCGCGCGCCGGGCTTGGTGAAATACACGCCGTCATAGGAACGCAGCTGGCGGATCTGGCCTTCGAAGTCGGGGCCCTTCTGCAGGAAGCGGCCGGCCTCGTCGACAAAGCCATCCCAGATATCGACATAGGTGATGCCGGCCTTGGCCGATGCGTCGCGATAGAGCGCATTGAGGAACAGCGAGTCGGAAGTGCCCTTGACGCCGCGCACCGCTGGCAGCCCGACCCAGAGCACCGGCACGCCCTTGGATTTCAGGATGCCGATCATCTCTTCGATTTTCTTGGCGTAGAGTTCGACCCAGCGCTCGTCGCGGAATTCGTAGAGCCCGCCCGCCGCGCGCGAACTCTTTTCGGGTGCTGCGGCCGGCGGCGTATCGTCGGCATCGTCGGCGGCTTCGGCATCGGCCGGCTTGTCGTCGGGTTTCGCAGCGGTCTCCGCCGAGCCATCCGGCTTCGCGCCGGGCTTGGCCTCGGCCGGCTTGGCGGTCTTCTTGTCGTCTTTCTTTTCGGCCTTCGATTTGTCGACCGCCGGCTCGCGCATCGCGGTGCGGTCGTTGAGGCCGAGCATGACGACGATGGCGTCCGGCTTCTCATTGGCGAGGATGCTGCGGGCGGCGGCAGCCCAATCGGACGGTTCGCCCTTGGGCTGATATTTGATCAGGCCGGATACGGTCCGATGCTTGCGGATCACGCCCATGTCGGGCTGTTCGGAGTAGGCGTCTTCCAGGCCGTAGGCGAGCCAGTCCGCCATCGCGTCGCCGAGCACCAGCACGTTACGCTCCGCCACGTTATCGCGCTTGGCGGGCGCGGGCGCCCTGGAGAAATCCTGGCGCGGCGCTTGTTGCGGGGCCTGCTGCTGGAACGGCGTAAAGAAGTCGCCGCCAAACCAGCCGCCATTGTTGTTGCGCGGCTGCCGTTGCTGCTGTTGCGGCGGACCACCGAAGCCGCCGAAATTGAAAAACTGCGCGGACGCCGGTCCCGCGATCCCGATCAACAGCGCGATCGCCACCGCAACCGCCGTCAGCGGACCGGTTTCGGTGAACACGCGGAAAAAGGACTTTGGCTTTTGCATCCGGCTCGGTCGCAATGGGTTGTGAAGGCGCAGTTATAATAGCGGAATCAGGCCGCAAGCGGGCATATTCCTTGCCATAAATTGGGCAAAGGCCACACCCGTCAAGGGCGGCACGAAAATGTGCTGTACAGGGTTACTTTTGGCGCCAAACTGCGGTTTTAGCGGCCGCGCAGCCGCTCCAGCACGTCGGAGGAGGCAAATCCGTCCGCAGGGGCCCCGATCGAGGCCTGGAAGCCGCGCAGCGCCTCGCGGGTCATGCCGCCGAACTGACCGTCCGGGGTGCCCCGGTAGAAGCCACGCTGGGCCAGCAGCTGCTGCAGCTCCAGCCGCTCGGCCCGCGACAGCACCCGTTCCTGCCGTGGCCAGGGCTGCACGAACGGCGCGCCACCGCGCAGGCGGTCGGCGAAATGCCCGATCGCCAGCGCATAGGCCTCGGCCGGGTTGTATTTCATGATCACCCGGAAATTCTGCAGCATCAGGAAGCCCGGCCCGTCCGCGCCGGCCGGCGCCAGCAGATAGGCCTTCTCGGTCGGATTCGGGAACGGCTTGCCGCCGGCGCGTTGCAGGCCCTGCTGTTCCCACTGCGCAACCGTCATCGCCTTGGCCTTGTCGGCCAGCATGAAGTTGAATCCCTTGGGCAGCACGACCTCATAGCCCCAGGTCTGCCCGGTCTGCCAGCCGTCCTTCCTGAGGTTGTTGGCGGTTGAGGCGATCAGGTCGGCCGGATTGTCGACGACGTCGCGGCGGCCGTCGCCATCGGCATCGACGGCGTAGCGCTTGAAGGCGGTCGGCATGAACTGCGTCGGCCCGAACGCGCCGGCCCACGAGCCGCGCATCTGTTCGGGACGCAGATCGCCGCGGTTCAGGATCTCCAGCGCGGTCAGGAACTCGTCCTTGAAATAGCCCTGGCGGCGGCCGATGCAGGCCAGCGTCGCGGTCGAATTGAGCACGTTGCGATCGCCCATCTGGGTCGAGTAATTCGATTCGATGCCCCAGATCGACGCGATGGTGTACCGGTCGACACCATAGGCTCTTTCCACCGCGTCGAATTGCGGCTTGTACTTGGCGAGGATCTCGCGGCCCTTGGCGAGCCGGTTTTCATTCACGAGGATGTCGAGATAGTCCCAGATCGCCTTGGTGAATTCGGGCTGCGAATCCATCAGGTCCATGATGCGCAGGTCGGGCGAAAGGTCCGCGGTGAAGCGTTCGAAATTCGCCTGCGTCACGTGACGCCGTGCGGCATCGGGCCACATCGAAGCGACGCAATTTGGAAAATTCGCCGCCGCCTGCCGGATCGCGCTTGCGGTCATCAGCGGATGGCCCGAACCGCCGTCTTCGCCGCTCCAGGGCGGCGGTGCGGATGGGGCTGATGGCGCGGATGGTGCGCCTTCCGGGGCCGGCGCTGCCTGCGCCTGCGGCGAGGTGGCTGATTTCTGGCCGAAGATGTTGCCGAGGAAGTTCGAGACGCCGTTGTTGCCGGATGATTGGGCAGAAGCCTGGGTGCAAAAAACAGCATGCAGCAGCGTCACCGCAATGATGATCGCGGCGGTCCGGTAGGTCACCGCGGTTCCCGTCCAACGCATGTCGTCTCCGCCCTTCAACATCCCCGTTTCACAAGGCCCTGTCACGGTTTCCAACAGCTTAACAAAGGCCGAAATTTGTTTCTTCCCCTTTTCCGCCGCAAGGGGGCGCAAAGCGGGAAGCGAACTTTGTTGCACCACACATCCGCCTTTGTTCCCGGCTGCAAACGGGCTACCAACGTGCCATCAGACGCATACTCCTCACGCTTAAGGGACTTCCGATACTCCCATGAAAATCCGCAAAGCCGTATTCCCGGTCGCCGGTCTCGGCACCCGCGTCCTGCCCGCCACGAAGGCGATGCCGAAGGAAATGCTGACCATCGTCGACAAGCCGCTGATCCAGTACGTCTATGACGAGGCCAAGGAAGCCGGCATCGAGCATTTCATCTTCGTCACCGGGCGCAACAAGGGCGTGATCGAGGACCATTTCGACCGCATGTTCGAGCTCGACACCACGCTCGCCGCGCGCGGCAACAAGAAGGCCGAGCAGGACATCCTGGCGCGCGACCAGCCCGCCGCCGGCGCCACCAGTTTCACCCGCCAGCAGGCGCCGCTGGGTCTTGGCCATGCGGTCTGGTGCGCGCGCGACATCGTCGGCGACGAACCCTTCGCGGTGGTGCTGCCGGACGAACTGGTGCTGAACACGCCGGGCTGCCTCGCGCAGATGATCGAGGCTGCAAACAAGCTCGGTGAGAAATCCAACGTGCTCGCGGTCGAGGCGGTGCCGGAGGATATGACCCATCAATACGGCATCTGCGGCGTCGGCAAGCGCACCGGCAAGATGTTCGAGGTCGACGGCATGGTGGAGAAGCCGGCGAAAGGCACCGCGCCGTCAAACCTGTCGATCACCGGGCGCTACATCCTGCAGCCGGAGATCTTCAAGATTCTTGAGACCCAGGAGCGCGGCGCCGGCGGCGAGATCCAGCTCACCGACGCGATGCGAGCGCTCGCCAACACGCAAAAATTCTACGGCCTGGAGTTCGAGGGCGAGCGGCATGATTGCGGTTCCAAGCCCGGCTTCCTGCGCGCCAACATCGCCTACGGCATGGCCCGCGCCGACCTGCGCGACGGCCTGCGCGCGGAGATGAAGAAGTATCTGGAGAAGTGACTTTAAAAGCGCACGCGCTTTTGAAGTCATCCCGGGGCGCATCGAAGATGCGAACCCGGGATCTCGAGATTCCGGGTCCGGTCCTGCGGACCATCCCGGAATGACGAACTCTCAAGTTACGACCGTCATTGCGAGGAGCGTAGCGACGAAGCAATCCAGCTATCCCCGCGGGGAGAGGTGGATTGCTTCGCTTCGCTCGCAATGACGAGGATAGGGCTTACCTCAAGCCACCATCGCCAATTGCGGAACGTTGGCGACCACGGTCTGGTTGCGGCCATTGGCCTTGGCGGCATAGAGCGCCTTGTCGGCGGCCGCGATCAGGTCAGGCCAGTCCAGCCCCGCTGATGGCATCATGCTGGCGACGCCGATGCTGACGGTCGTGACTTCAGGCTCCTCCGACCAGTGCGCGACCTTGTGCCGGATGTTTTCGGCGACCGCGAGCGCGTCGGTGGCCGAGAACCCCGGCAACAGCACTGCGAATTCCTCGCCGCCGAACCGTGCCCCGCAATCGCCGGCGCGCCTGACCGAGTCGGAGATGCAGATCGCAATGCCGACCAGCACCTGATCGCCGGCCTGGTGGCCATAATTGTCGTTGTAGGATTTGAAGTGATCGGCATCGATCATCAATAGCGCGACCGGCGTCCTGCTGCGCACCGCGCGGCGCCATTCCGTATCGATATCGAGGTCGAACTTGCGCCGGTTCTTCAGGCCGGTGAGCGCGTCGGTGGTGGCGAGTTCCTCGAGCTTGTCCTCGGCCCGGGCGCGGCGGCTGATCTCGCGCCCGAGGAAGAAGGTGGTGCCGAGCACGAACAGGATCAGCGCGGTCATGACGGCGCCGATCCGGATCATTTCCCGTTGCCAAACGCGGAAGATGGCTTCGAGCGGTTTTCCGACCACGACATAGAGCGGACCGCCGCTGTCGCGCCGGACATAGAGCCGGGGTGTCGCATCGACGGGGCCTTGCCCGGCATAGGACCCGGTGGGCTTCAGATTGTTCGCGCTCCAGGTTCGCACCGTCGCCAGGTTCTTGCCGATGACGTCGAGGTTGAACGGCTTGCGCATGATGATGGTGCGGTCGCGGCGCAGCACGGTGATCGTATCGTCGGCACTGAGGTTCAATCGGTCGAACAGCTCGTGGAAGTAGCTGAACCGGATCGAACCCGCGGCCACGCCGAGAAAGCGGCCTTCGGCGTCGGCGATGCGCCGGCTCAGCACGATCGAATAGGCGCCGCGATGCAGCATCGGGCGGCTGACGAACAGGCCCTCGTCCGGATTGCTGCGATGGACCGTAAAATATTCCTCATCGGCGCGGTTCTCCGGCCGCGGGTCGAGCGAGGAAGCATCGATCCACAATTGCCCTGACGCGTCGAACACCTGGATCGCGCCGAAATGCTTAGCGGAGGCGGCGCGGTCGAACAGGATCAGATGGCGGATTTCCTTGCTGACGTCCTTGATCTCCGGCATCACCAGATTGCTGGCGACCGCGCGCAGCGACAGGTCGTAGAGCTCGATGTTGCGTCCGATGTCGGCGTCGATGCCGGCGGCGAGGTTTTCGAGCATCTGGCGGGCCAGCTCTTCCTCGCCGCGCCGCATGTCGAGCATCACGTTGGCGCAGATCGCGGAGAAGCCGATCACGGTCGCCACGGAGGAGGCGATCAGCAATTTTGCTGATAGCCGCCAGCGCCTTCTGGCCATGTCTTTTCGCCGTCCGAACAGCATCGTCCGCTCCCAGCCATCCTGAATGCACCGGAAACCTTGTCGCAGCCTTAAATGGCGACAACGATGCGCCGATCGGTTAACGCTTGGTTGCCGGGATCGGCGGCATTGCGCAAAACGACGGGGACACGGGTGAACGATTACGATTTGCTGCGGGACTATCTGAAGAAGCAGAAGCTGCCCGAATTCGTGCTGACCTTCGAACAGATCGAGGAGATCATCGATGCCGCTTTGCCGCGCGCGGCGCACCGGGCCTCGTGGTGGGAAACCGAGCGCAGCCCGCAGGAGAAGATGCCGCAGCGCGAAGCCTGCCTCGAGGCCGGCTACATCGCGACAAGGCAGGCGGACGGCAAGAGCGTGAAGTTCAAGAAGATGAAGGTGAGGAGATAGAGTGTTTTCGAGCGAAGTGGATACCGGAACGCGTCAAATCAGGAATCTAATTCGGCTCATGTGTCGGGCAATGACGCATCCGGCGTCTTGGTCCGGTCTTTCGCCGGCCATTGTTCGGAAAGCGGCGGCAGCGGCGTTTCCTTGCCCGTCATGCGTTCGACAGCGATCGCATAGACCGTGATGACATCGAGCCGGGGGAAAAACCCCTTGGGTCGATCCGTCTCCGGCTTGCCGTATTTTTCCATCAGCGCTTCGCAGAACCGCTGCTTGACCGCGCGATCATCGACGATCCGTATCCGGCCGAACAGGCAGACGCTCCGGAAGGCGAGACCCGAATCGCATTCGAAGCGGCCGTAATCGAAGACGCCATCCTGTTCATCGAGCTCGAAGCAGACGCGCGGGTCTCGCTCGACATTGGCGCGCAAATGGCCGCGCGCGCTGGTCGTGTGCAGATACACTTCGCCGTCGATCCAGAGATAGAGCAGCGGGATGCAGTATGGAAAACCGTCCTCGCTCACCGTCGCGAGCCGGCCGCTATATCCCTCTGCCAGCGTGTGCAGCATGCGTTGATCCGACATCGCGCGGTCGGCGCGGCGGATTTGCGGTGAGCTCATGTTTCGGTGCACCCCGTAGCGCTGTTCCGGCGAACTCGCCTTTCTGGTTCTCTCGGCGCCGGAAACAGGATAGAAAGCAGGTGGTCTTGCCAAAAGCTCCACTTGGCACCAATGAGGCATACCACTTTTCTCGATCGTTCTCGAAGGACAGCAGTGAAGAGCAGACCAGGCTGGGCCGCGCTTTATGCGTTCGAAGTGGACCGCGCGGCGGACGCGCCGGTGTTCCGTCAGGTTTACCTTCAGCTGCGATCGGCGATCCTCTCGGGCGCGCTGCGACCCGCCACCAAGCTGCCTTCGACGCGCGAACTCGCAACGCAACTCGGCATTTCTAGGTCCGCAGCCGTCGCGGCTTTCGAACAGCTCCTGGCCGAGGGTTACGCGTTCGGGAAGAAGGGGGCTGGCACCTTCATCGCATCCGACCTTCCCGAACCGTTTGATGCGGTGCGTGGCCGCAGGAAGCGGTCAGCCTCGATCCCGAAGCCGATGGATTCGCGTGAACTCCGCGATTTCGTCGATGTAACATCGCAAAGCGATGAGCGCCCCTTCAATCTCGGCCGCACGCTGATCGACGCGCGCACCGCCGAACTGTGGCGCAAACTCAATGCGCGCACGCTGCGTTCGTTCGACGGCCATCATCTCGGCTATGGCGACCCGCAAGGCATGCTCACGCTGCGCAGATCGGTTTGCGATTATCTGCAAGCTGCGCGCGCGGTGCGCTGCGAACCGGAGCAGGTCCTGATCACGGCGGGCACGCAGCAGGCCGTCGATCTCGTGGCGCGCATCATGCTAGGGCCGGACAAGGAGGTTTGGGTCGAAGACCCAGGCTACCCCCTGACCCGGCTTGCGCTCGTAGCTGCAGGCGCGAAGCTCCGCCCGATACCGGTCGACCGGCGTGGCCTCGATGTCAGCGAAGGCATCCGCCGTGCGCCAAAAGCGCGCGCCGTCTTCATCACGCCCTCGCACCAGTTTCCCAAGGGGGTGGTGCTGTCGATGGCGCGGCGCCTCGAACTTCTGGCATGGGCGCGCGAGTCAGGCGCGTGGATCGTCGAAGACGATTACGCCAGCGAATTCCGCTATGGCGGCCGGCCGCTTGCTTCGCTGCAGGGCCTCGATGAAGCCGAGCGTGTCATCTACATCGGCACGTTCAACAAGGCGTTGTTCCCGGGGCTGCGGCTTGGCTACGCCGTGCTGCCGCCACAGCTGGTGCGCTCCTTCGTGACCGCGCGATATCTGATCGACCGCCAGCCCTCGACGCTGTGCCAGGCAGTCGTCGCCGCCTTCATGGAGGAGGGCCACTTTGCCTCCCACATCCGCCGAATGCGCGACAAGTACCGCCTCCAGCGCGACGCGTTGGTCACAGCGCTGCGGCGCCGCCTCGGCGAGCATTTGATCGTCGATCCGCCGGACCAGGGCATGCACCTCGTCGCGTACACGCGGCGCGGACTATCGGACGTCGGTATCGAGCGCGCGGCGCGCGAACACGACGTCGTCGTTCGCGCCATGAGCCGCCTTCACATCGAGGCGCCGCCGCAATCTGGCTTGATGCTGGGTTTCAGCGGCTATCCCCACCAGAGCATCGCGCCGGCGATCGCCAGGCTGGCCCGGGCGTTTGAACGACAGCCACAAGGTCAGGTGCGCGGCCGGGATCGCCGCGTGAGCATTTCTTGACGCGACAGGAGGAGTACCGATGGAACTGGATGTCCGCCCGATGCGGCTTGAGGAGACGTCACTCGTTATCGATTATTTCCATTCATCGACATCAGAGCATTTGGAGATGCTTGGGGTCGATCCAACCCGGCTCCCTTCGAGGGATGCCTGGGCGTCCATGTTCGACGCCCAATACGCTCTTCCGCTTGAAGAGCGGAGAGCGTTCTTCCTCATCTGGCTGATGGATAGCCATCCGATCGGGTTCTCAAGCTGCGACAAGATCGTATTTGGCGTGCAGGCAAACATGCATCTGCACGTAACGCAGCCCGCACTGCGGCAGCGGGGGATAGGCGCACAATGCGTCCGTCTGGGCGTTGATGTCTATTTTCGGATGCTACAGATCGATCAGCTATTTTGTGAGCCGAATGCGTTCAATGTCAGCCCAAATCGAACCCTGCAACGGGCGGGCTTCAGGTATCTGAAGACACATATAACCGTACCCGGTCCGCTGAATTTTCATCAGGCTGTGAACCGCTGGGTTTACGAACGACAAGCGTGACCACAGTTTCAACTTGCCATCGCGCGACCCGTTGGCTCGCAATGACGTGAGGACACGGTGTACTGTATGCCACGGCGCTTCGCTCGCCGTCTCTAGCCCGCTCCGCCATCATCGCCGGCCACGGCACTCACCCGGAGAGCGGGTTGCCGGAATCATTTTCCACACGCGGCCCTATCGCCGCCCCAATTTGGGAAGAAGTGGAATACCCAAGGGCGTAATCTAAAACGCAAGAAACAAGAAAAGATCGTGGGAGGATGGCGCCGATGAATCGGACGGCCTGTTCCTTTGGGCATCCCTTGCCTGCAAGTTCCCGCTGGCCGCTGCTGGCGCTTGGACTTGCTGCCGGGCTTGGGCTGAAACTTGCGCTGACGCCCGGCTTCGCCGCGGCCGGTGATGCGCTGCAGGTAACCAACGCCTGGGTGTCCGCGTCCGACGAGATTGGCATCAATCTTCCGCTGCTGATGACGATCAAGAACGATGCGGCCGAGGCCGACGCCCTGCTGCGCGTCCGTTGTCCGTTTGCGAATTTCTCCGAGAAACACACGGTCGATCGCGGCGAGGGTGCGCCCGCGAAGCGCGAGATCAAGTCGATACCTATACCGCAAGGCAAGACGATCGAACTCAAGCCGGACGGTTATCACGTCATGCTGCTGCAGACGCGGCAGAAGCTCGTCCCCGGCGAGGCCTTCACCTGCACCATCGTTTTCCAGAAGGCCGGCACCAAGGAAACGGAGGTGCAAATTTCGCGAACGCCCTGATCGCGACAGCGCAACTGGTGAAGCTCTGAGCAGGGCCCGTCGGCGGGACGCCCGTACAGACCGGACGTTCAAGCCAACAAGAACTGCCGACAAGAACTACCAACAACAATGCCAACATGAACTGCCAACAACAACCCTCCAACAAGGAAGGCAATAATCATGGAGCGATCTTCAGGTCACACGAAAATGTCAACGCGAGCCTGTTTGCTTGCCGTTGCATTGGCAGCCGCAAGCGCTGCGGGCGTAACGCCCGTCTCCGCCGCGGACGAGGTCAATCAGGAACGGCTGCTCAACGTCGACAAGGAAGCCGGTAACTGGCTTCATCATCATCAGAATTATGCGGGTCACCGGTTCTCCACGCTGAAGGAGATCAACCGCGATACCGTGAAGAACCTGAAGGTCGCCTGGACGATGCACCTTGGCGGCATCGAGCCCGGCGGCATCTGGAGCCATGGCGGCCTGGAAG
The DNA here is from genome assembly GCF_018130205.1 of Bradyrhizobium sp. AUGA SZCCT0222. Taxonomy (NCBI): domain Bacteria; kingdom Pseudomonadati; phylum Pseudomonadota; class Alphaproteobacteria; order Hyphomicrobiales; family Nitrobacteraceae; genus Bradyrhizobium; species Bradyrhizobium sp. AUGA SZCCT0222. Next base: position 2,953 of record NZ_JAFCLX010000081.1, on the reverse strand, counting down.
GCACGCCGATTGCCGAGAACGGCTTTCTCTACGTCACCGATGGATGGGGCTCGGTCTACAAGATCGATGCGCATGGCGGCAAAGGCGCGCTGGTCTGGAAGATGGATCCCAAGACCGACCGTGACTGGGCGGGTGCCGTCGCCTGTTGCGGCGTCGACAATCGCGGCGTCGCGTTGTGGGGCGATCTCGTGATTTCCCACACGCTGGACGGCCGGCTGATCGCAACCAAGAAGGACTCCGGCCAGGTCGCCTGGCAGCGCTCCGTGGCCGATCCGGACAAGGGCGAGGTCATCACCGGGGCGCCGCTGATCGTCAAGAACATGGCGATCACAGGCGTGGCCGGCGCGGAATACGGTATCCGCGGCTGGATCGCCGCCACCGATCTTTCGACCCAGAAGGAAGTTTGGCGCACCTATACGATCCCCGGCAAGGGTGAGCCCGGCAGCGAAACCTGGAAGGACAACAACAACGCGATGGCCGCCGGCGGCGGCTCGACCTGGGTGACCGGCACCTACGATCCCGCGACCGACACCATCATCTGGGGCGTCGGCAATCCCGGGCCGGATTGGGATAACGCGTACCGGCCGGGCGACAACCTCTACACCGACAGTTCGCTGGCGCTCGACGCCAATACCGGCAAGATCAAGTGGCACTATCAGCACACGCCGAACGATCCCTACGACTACGACAGCGTGGCGGAAAACGTGCTGGTCGATATCCCCGGGCCGAACGGTCCGCGCAAGCTCGCGCTCGAAGCGGACCGCAACGGCTTTGCCTATGCGATCGATCGAACCAACGGCAAATTCGTGTGGGGCCTGCCGTTCGTGAACAAGGTTACATGGACCAAGGGGCTCGACCCGGAGAGCGGCAAGCCGATCGAGTATGACCCGAACAAGTCGGTGCAGACCTATATCGCGTCGGTGACGCCAAGCCGCACCAACATGGAAACCGACATCTGCCCAGGCAACATGGGCGGCAAGAACTGGCCGCCGACGGCCTACAATCCGGATCTGAAGCTCTGGTACATCCCGGTGATCGAAAGCTGCAACCGCATCAAGGTTGAGGTGATGACGCCGGACAAGCTGAAGCCTCGGGAGTTCTGGACCGGCGGTGGCCCGAGCCAGCCATTCAGGATCACCGGCAGCGTCACGGCGATCGACGTCACCACAGGCAAGATCGCCGGCAAACTGGAGACGCCGTTCCCGAATCTCGGAGGGATGCTGGCGACATCCGATCTCGTCTTCACCGGTCAGCCCTCCGGCGAGGTGATGGCGCTTGATGCCAAGTCGTTGCAGAAGCTCTGGGAGTTCAACACCGGCGGCGGCGTCAACGCACCGCCGATGACCTTCTCGGTCGACGGCAAGCAGTATCTCGCCATTCTGGTCGGCCTCGGCGGCGCCTGGGACAAGTGGTTCATCGATTCGACGCCCGAGCTGAAGAAGATTCAGCCGGGATCGATGCTCTACGTGTTCGCGCTCTGACATCCCCGAAGGAGGGCCTGCCTCTGGCGGGCCCTCCTGCTTCCCCGACAAGAGACGCCATGATGATGTCAAACAAACTGCCGGCGGCGGGCATGCTGCTCGTGAGCGTCGTCGCGCTGAATTTTTCTGCCTATGGCCAGTCGGCGCAGGTTTCGGATCCGACCAGCGCCGGCAAGGCGGTGTTCGGCCGCGCCAACTGCATGGGCTGCCACAAATGGCACGGCAATGGCGGCGGCGGCTACGGCGGCGATGCGCTGTCGCTGCGCAAGACGGAGCTGACGCGCGAACAGATCATCGAAACCGTCGGCTGCGGACGGCCGGGCACGGGAATGCCGTTCTTCGTGCGCGGTGCCTACGATGAGGTGAAATGCTTTGACCTGAACCGCCAGGATGCGGGGCCACAGATGCCGCCCGAGGGCGGAACGTTCCTGCGGCCAAGGGATATCGAAGCCGTGGCCGATTACGTGATCGCCCACATCAAGGGAGCGGGCGAGCCCACTTACGCCGAATGCGTCGCCTTCTTCTCAAGCTCGTCGCGGGTCTGCGACGTCTACAAGGCCGAGGCGCAAAAGCCGGATCATGCCACCGCCAACACGGGGAAGAGCCAGTGATGAACAGATTGAAGCTATCGGGCGTTGTTGCTGCGGGCCTGCTGGTCTGGCAGGCGGTTGCATTGGCGCACTCCCCGGCACGGACGGAAGAATTCGGCGGCAACGATCTGCGGGACATCCGGCTCGGAATGGCCGCGAGCGAACTGACGGAAACCGGCTATGTCGATTTTTCTTGCGCGGATGATCCGAAGCGAACGCTGGCCGGCTGGAACAACTGGCGCGACTGTCCTGCCGACGCGAGGGCCATGCGCGCGATCCGGTTCGGCTACGATCCCTTCACCAGCCGCGACGGCACGATGGTGGCGGGGCATCCGGCGATCCTGACCCTGCTGATCGACGACACCGGCCATGTCGCCGGCTTGCAGATCGAGACCGATCCGAAGGCGCGTCTCTATATCCGGAAGAAGGCGTTCCTGCTCGGGATACAGGCCAAGTCACGCTACGGCCAGGAAGGGTGGACCTGCAGCGAAGGTCAGCCCGGTGCGGGAGACCAGCCGGTCGGCGGCGTCTATCTGAAGGAGCGCTGCACCAAGACGGTCAGCGGCCGTTCGCTGACGGTCGAACGCAATCTGTTCCGCCGGCCCGATCAGGACATCAAGAATTTCGTCGACGACACCCGGATCAGCATCTTGCGAGCGAGGGAATAGGGAGCAAACCTCGGTCGCTTCGCGGCGCGAGATCGCGTGTCATCGTCCGCCCGAGCGCGCAATTGCGCACGGGGGCGGACGATCCAGTATTCCAGAGGCGTCAGTGATAGAATCGAAAGGCCGCGGCGTACTGGATGCCCTAAGTTCACAAACGAAGTGCAACACTTCCAACTGGAGGTGTTGCCATGGGGCGGAGTTACGAGCAGCTTTCCCT
>NZ_JAFCLX010000080.1:0-22330 GCF_018130205.1 Bradyrhizobium sp. AUGA SZCCT0222 | reverse complement strand
AACGGCCCGGAATTACCGGGCCGTCGTCACTCTCGCAGCCATCGTTCTGTGGATGCGCTAGTGTCCACACCACCTAGCGGACGAACTTGATGCCGACCGACTTGCCGCGGCGCCAGACCACTTCGCAGTTTCGCCCCGTGCGGGCGTCGCGCGAAAACGCCAGCTTCAATTTGGCGGGCAGCGTGTTGGGATCGTCGATCGTGACCTTGGCACCCGTCGTGGACATGTCCTGCACCACGCATGGGCGCGCCGCGAAGCCGCCGTCCAGCGTGATCCACCCGGATTGATGCAGCGATTTGCGCGACTCGCGCTTTTTGGTGCCCAAGGCCATGTCAGAAGTTCCCCTGCCACAAGCCCTACTCCAGGCGGCTTTAAAATCCGTTGCAAAACATCGGCTGTTTTGGCCGGTCCCCCTTGCCGGTGCGGGCCGGAAGCGCCCGGAAAAAGGCAGTTTCAGGCCGCTTGCCCGCCCGGCAAAACGCCACTATACGTTCGCCGGTCGCCGGCCTGATCCAACCCGATTATCGGCGACCAACACGGCGCATCATGCTGTAAAGCACTGATTTTCCGGTTGTTTTTGCTCCCTTCGTCTATCGGTTAGGACGCCACCCTTTCACGGTGGAGAGAGCGGTTCGATTCCGCTAGGGAGCGCCATCCCGTTTTTCGGCCATTGAAATCACTCGAAATATATCGCTCGTGATTGGCCTTTTGGAACACCTGTTCTGGTGAGCCACATTCGCCATGCCGGCTTGCTGCAATGGCCAGACTGAGATGGCGGGAGAACCAGGCCTCGAACCTGGAACCTCTGGTTTTGGAGACCAGCGCTCGTCCACTTAAGCTTCACTCCCCAGCTTGGTCCCGACCCACGGTGCTGCCCCGTGTTTTCCTGCTCCACAAGCAAGCGTCCTAGCTGATAGACGAGGTCGGAAGGCAATGGTCGCTCGTAACGGTTTCGAACCGTCCTGTTCGCCGTTATGAGCAGCAAGCCCTCCCGAGAGGCCGGGTGATGGATTTGGTGAGCGCGGCTGGATTCGAACCAGCGGTCACGGAATCAAAATCCGGCGCCTTAGACCAACTTGGCGACGCGCCCGCAATGGCGCTCCCTACCGGATTCGAACCGGTGATCTTCACCGTGAATAGGTGTTATCCTGGACCGCCAGACGAAGGGAGCGGCTACGGTGATAAAGAAAGCGAAGAAGACCAAAAGGGCGACCGCGAAAAAGTGGAAACCGAAATCGGTAAAGAAACGGCCGCTAACGCAACGGGAATTGTCGGTCGCTGCACGGCTTGATGAACTTGGTGTCACCCATGAAGCCGCCGAGCAAATGCGTGAGATAACCTTGGAGATCGACCGAAGATTTGGAGCCGGACCCAAATTGCAACTGCTCCGAAGGATTACCGCAGCGCGAATCGCATTCGAAGATAGGATCCTCAACTCGAATAGTATCAAGGACAGCGTCGCGGCAGCCAGGAAGGTGGCTGACCTGTGATTGGCGCGGGCTGCCGGACTCGAACCGACTTTGCCTGGTTGGAAGCCAAGTGATCAGCCTATGACCCAAGCCGGCGTTGAAAAGACCAGCGTGCGCGTCACGCTGTCATTTTGGTGCGCTCGGCAGGACTCAAACCCGCATAGGACGGAGTAGAAATCCGTTGACCATCCAGTTGGTCCACAAGCGCGTGAAATACCGACTGAGCTAACACGCAAAACCTGGCGAGGCGCGAGCGCCCCTCTTGGTTATTGAATCGGATGTGGTCAGTCTGGCTGGATTCGAACCAGCGATCCCCTGCTTCCAAACGGCATCTCGCTTGTTGGATCATTTCGCTGCGTCGGTGCGGGACAACCGCCTCAACATATTAGAGATTTGACTCGTTCGCGCCGGTTCGCTCTGCTGTCTCGCGTGATCGAAAAAATGCTCATCAGCCGATACGCTTTCTCAGCCAGGGATTGTTGGAGCGAAAATCATGGCGCCCTCCTCCGCCGAACGCGATGAGCTGGTCAAAGGCTTCGCGCGCGCCCTGTTCAAAGGCGATATGGTTGCGCTCTATTCCGTGGTGACGCCTGACTTTCTCTGGACCTTTCACGATGGTCTGGCGGTGACGAAATCCCTCGCCGGCGCCGCCGCTATTGCCGAGCATCTCGCCGAACAAAAGGCCCTGTTCTCGGCGCAACGCTTCCATGACGTGGCCTATCATCACGCCGGTGATATGACCTTCATGACGTTCCGTGTCAGCGAAACCGTGCGCGCCACCGGCGAGCAGCGCGAACAACGCGGCGTCGAGTGCTATACGTTTCGCGATGGAAGGCTCGCGACCAAGGATGTTTATCGCAAGCCGGCCGGCCCCTGACTGCCCATCAAGGAGAGGCACCAGCAATGCCCGACAAGACCCTGCCCTTCGACGGCGCCCGCGTCCTCGCCGACCTCAACACGCTGCGTGGCATCGGCGCCTATAAGACCGGTGTCCACAAGCCGACCTTCTCGGAGCCGCATATGCGCTCGCTGGAATGGCTGGTGCAGCGGCTCCCCGAGGCGGGACTGGCGGCCGAGATCGACGGCATCGGCAATGTGCTGGGCACCAGCCCGAAACCGGGCCCGAAACTGTTGGCGGGCTCACATCTCGAAAGCCAGAATTACGCGGGCTGGCTCGATGGTCCGCTGGGTGTCATCTATGCGCTTGAAGCCGCCCGCGTCATCAATCCTGATCCGAACATCAAGGGCGCCGTCGAAGTCGCATCCTGGTGCGATGAGGAAGGCCATTTCGGCAGTTTCCTCGGCAGCCGTTCCTATGTCGGCGCTCTCACCGAGGCTGACGTCGACGCCGCACGCGACCGCAACAGCGATCGCACCATGCGCGAGGCGCTTCGCGAAGTCGGCCTCGCCGACCGCCGGCGCGCCACCGCCGAACGCGGGCGCCACATCGGATATCTCGAGGCGCATATCGAACAGGGTCAGACCCTCGAGGGCGGCGCGCTCAATATCGGCGTCGTCACCTCCATCGTCGGTATCTGGCAATACCGAATCACCTTCACCGGCGAGCAAAACCACGCCGGCACGACGCGGATGGCCGTGCGCAAGGACGCTGGCCTCGCGCTGGCAAAACTCTGCGTCGATATCGACGAACGGTTTCCGAAAGCCTGCGGGCCGCGCACGGTTTGGACCACCGGCTCGGTCAGGCTCGATCCGGGGGCGCCGAGCATCATCCCGGGATCTGCGGAAATGCTGTTCCAGATACGCGACGACGCCCTCGCTGTGATCGATCGCCTGGAGGATTTGCTGCGAAACATGGCCGCCGACGTCAGCGCGCGCGGCCCCTGCACGGTTGCGGTGGAGCGCATTCGCACCGGCGCGCCCGCGATGATGGACACCTCGTTCCAGCAAGCGATCGAAGCTGCGAGCAAGGCGCTTGCCGGCGGCAGGTCGATTCGCATGCCCAGCGCCGCCGGTCACGACGCCCAGATTCTCTCGACCATCATGCCGTCAGGCATGCTGTTCGTGCCCTCGATCGGCGGCATCAGCCATCACTGGACCGAGAACACTGATGACGCCGACATCGTCACCGGCGCCGAGGTGTTTGTCGACGCCTGCCGGCGCCTTTTGGCGGGCTGAGCGCGCGTACGCTCATTGCGCCTGCAGGTCGAAATCGGCCTGGCAGTGCGCCATGCCGACTGCACGACGGTCATCTCTGTGCGTCTGCTCTCATCACAAAAAAAGCCCCGGACGATGCCGGGGCTTTTAATTGGTCTCGGGAAGAACTCAGTACGTGGTACCAGCTCAGTCCGTGAAGGCTCAGTACCTGGCGACGACCGGGCTACCCCAGTTGAACTTGTAGTTCACACCAACCAGTGCGGTGGAAACTTCCAGCTTCGTGCGGACACGGTCCGGGAATCCGACAGCGGCGGGCGCAGTCGTAAACGCGACGTCCTTGTGACCGAAGTCCATGTAGTTGTATTCGCCGAACACCGACCAGCCCGGAGCAAACATCCATTCGAGACCGCCGCCGATGGTCCAGCCACTGCGGCTGACGCCGTAAGCGGTTTCGGACAGCAGCACGCCACCCGGCTGGAAGATCTCATAGTCAGACTTGGTCCAGGCGCCACCACCCTTGACGTAGCCGAGCAACTGGGGCGTGAACAGGTAGCCCAAGCGGCCCGTTACCGTGAAGATGTCCTTGGTGGTGACATCGGACCTGAAGGTCGGGAACGCCGTCAGGAAATGCGAGTGGTCGATGCGCGCGTAGTTGTACATGCCCTGGATGCCGAGCACCCAATTGCCCGCAAACTGGTAGTCGCAGCCGATCTGCGCGCCGCCGACGAAATCACTGCCGTCGCTTGAACCGTAATTGGTCGACGGAACAACCAGTCCGACGCCGATGATTTCGGTGCGTTCCTGCGAGGTTCGTGCCCAGCCGCCGCCGATGTTGCCGCCGATGTAGCAGCCGGTCCAGTTGTACACCACGACCGGAGCCGGAGGCGGCGCCTTGGCGTAACGGGGAGCCATATCAGCCGCGACAGCCGATCCAGTCATTGCAACCGCAGCAAGCATTCCCAGTGCAAATTTCTTCATGTTGATTCCCCTTGGGCCAATATTGCTGCCAATGGTTGTAGAGGAATTAGGCACCTAATGCTGTGGCGCGGCGGTCACAGTCAGGAGGAAAGAGTCGGGACCGGAGTTCCCCCGATCAACGCCCTTGCCCGCTCCCGAATTGCTGGGAAACCCACCTCGAAACGTAACAATTAGCCAGCCCGCCCCTCGCCTTTTGGCGACAACAAGTCGCGTTTGCCTTCCTTGCAAAGCGCTGAATTTGCGGCCATTTTCGATCCATCCGAACAAAGTTCCCTAAATGCTCCTGCTTCAATCCCTCCCGACTGTCATCGGCGTCGCCGCGATCGCGCCCGCGTTGCTTTTGCTGTGGCTGGTCATCGCCGCTGACGAGCGCCCCGGCCCGCCTGCGCAGGTATGGATCGCATTCGTGCTGGGCGCGGCCAGTATTTCGCTGCTCGGAATCGCACGGGCGCCGTTTGCAGCGATTCTCGCGGTCCCCGGAAATCCCTGGATGACCCAGGGGCTCCGCTCGGTGTTCGGCGTTGCCGCGCCTGAGGAGATCGTCAAGGTGATCGTGATCATCGCGGTGTCGTGGAAGCGTCGCACCTTTGCCGATCCGATGGACACCGTCGTTTACGGCGCAGCCGCGGGCCTCGGATTCGCAGCCTACGAAAATCTGGCCTACCTGGTACAGCACGCCGACATGTGGCGATCGCTGGCGGCATTGCGCAGCGTCCTCACCGTGCCGTTCCACGGTGCGCTCGGCATTATCGCCGGCGCGTATATCGCGATCGCACGTGCCGGCACGGCACTCGGTGCCAACAGGCACAATCGCGACCTCGCCCGCATCTCGAGCTGGATGCTGGCCCTGTTTGCGCCGGTCGCGCTGCATGCGGCGTTCGATTTTCCGCTGCTGATTCTGCAAAAGCATCCCGATCTCGGCTCCACCACGCGGATGTTGCTGGGAACGGCAAGCCTGATCATCGGCTTCAGCTCGATCGGATTTGCGGCGCGGCTGGTGCGGCGCGTCGGCCGCCATCACGCGCCGCGCACCGAGATTGCACGCGAGCGGTTGAGCCAGCTGCGGCGGATGTGGGCGCTGCTGGTCGTGGGCGGCGGTGCAGGTTTTGCGGGCGTGTCGTTCCTGCTGACCTCGCTGCACCACTGGTTCATCAATCCGGAACGCAACGCCTCGCTGGTTCTGATCCCGATCGGTTTCACATCGATCCTGATCGGCCTCGCCCTGCTGGTCGCAACCACGGCTGTCTACGTCTTTGGCCGTAACCGGATGCGCACGACGTCGGAGGGCTTTTCGTCGGCGAGCGAGGCTGGTTAGCGCCTCAGCTAAAATTGGACGCGTTTTCATCCCGCCAATTCCTTGCGCCAACCATTCCTGTTCGCTCGAACACGCTCTAGTATCGGCCCGTGCGTAGCGGGAGAGCTGTGATGACCCTTCCCCAAGATATGCTTCCCAAGGACATCGCCAAATTGCAGTCCGACATGGGCGCCGCCGTGAAGGCGCATTGGAAAGCCTTCCTGTTCGAAGGCATTCTGCTGGCGGTGCTCGGCCTGGCCGCAATGATCGTGCCCCCGCTGGCAAGCCTGGCGGTTGCAATCTTCTTGGGCTGGATGTTCCTGATCAGCGGGATCGCCGGGCTGGTCGTCACCTACTGGGCGCGGCAGATGCCGGGCTTCTGGTGGTCGCTGTTTTCCGCAGCGCTGGCGGTGCTTGCCGGCCTCGTGCTGTTGGCGCGGCCGATGCAGGGTGTGCTGACGCTGACCATCATTGTCGGCGCCTACTTTCTGATCGAAGGCGTCACCACCATCATGTACGCGCTGGAGCACCGCCGCGAATTGTCCGGGCGCTGGTCCTGGCTGCTGGTCTCCGGACTGATGGACATCCTGATCTCGTTCCTGATCATATCAGGCCTTCCGGGTTCAGCGGAATGGGCGATCGGTCTCCTGGTCGGGATCAACCTGGTGCTTGGCGGCGCGTCGCTGGTCGGCATGGCGCTCGCCGCGCGCAAGGCCTGACACGGGCTGGCGCTGCGCGAGCCAATTCCACCGCCGATTGGGGGATGACAAGTCCCGATGCGTGAGCTATAGAGCCGGCCATGATCATGATCGCCGCCAGCAACTATTGGTATTTTAGCTTCGACAGCTCGCTGGCGGTGGGAGGATCACGCGCAATCTGAATAGTTGCAGCAAATAATCCGAACAGCCGCCAAATCCTGGCGGCTTTTTTTATTGGCCGGCAGGTTCTTCAAAACAGGAGCCAGAGCCGTGTTGAGCACCACCGACGATCTTCGAATAAGCGAACTGAAAGAGCTGACGACACCGCAAGAGGTCATGCGCGAGATACCGCGCACTTTGACCGCCACGCGCATCGTGATGGCGGCGCGCAACGCCATCCACGCGATCCTGAACGGAACCGATGACCGGCTTCTGGTCGTTGTCGGCCCCTGCTCGGTGCACGATCCCGCTGCTGCCGTGGAATACGCCGAGCGCCTCGTCACCCTGCGCGAGCGGCTGGCCGACCGCCTCGAGATCGTGATGCGCGTCTATTTCGAGAAGCCGCGCACGACTGTCGGCTGGAAGGGATTGATCAACGATCCCGGCCTCGACGGCAGCTTCGACATCAACAGGGGCCTGCGTCTCGCCCGCAACGTGCTTTCAGCGGTGAACAATCTTGGCCTGCCGGCCGGCACCGAATTCCTCGACATGACGACGCCGCAATACATCGCCGACCTGGTGGCGTGGGCGGCGATCGGCGCGCGCACCACGGAAAGCCAGATCCATCGCGAACTCGCGTCCGGACTTTCCTGCGCGGTCGGCTTCAAGAACGGAACCGATGGCAATGTGCGCATCGCGGCCGAGGCCGTGAAGTCGGCGTCGCATCCCCACCATTTCATGGCGGTCACCAAGGGCGGACGCTCGGCGATCGCCGCCACGACCGGCAATGATGACTGCCACATCATCCTGCGCGGCGGCAGCAAGCCGAACTATGCCGCTGACAGCGTCGATGCCGCTTCGGCCGAACTCACCCGTTCAGGCGTGACACCGCGGATCATGATCGACACCAGCCACGCCAACAGCAGCAAGAAGCCCGAGAACCAGCCATTGGTTGCGGCCGACATCGCACAGCAGATATCCGCTGGTGAAACACGCATCACGGGCGTGATGATGGAGAGCAATCTCGTCGCGGGCCGCCAGGATGTGGTGCCGGGCAAGCCGCTCACCTATGGTCAGAGCATCACGGACGGCTGCATCGACTGGGAAACCACCGTGCAGGCGCTCAACGTCCTGGCCGACGCCGTCGAGGCGAGACGGAGCTTGGCGCGCCGGCCGTTCAATGAACGGTCGGCTTAAGAATCGATGGTCGACCAAAACGTTACAGCCAGAGTCTGCTCAAGCTGATGAAGCAGACTCTGGCCGGTCAAGCCGATCAATCGTGGTGTGGAGCGCCCTTTGTGCCCCGCGCCTTAGCAGCCGCGGCAGATGCTCTTGATCTTTTTGTCGAGGAGAGCATTTTCCTTGCTCAGGGGATCGTTCGGATCGTTCAAATTTTTCTCGCTGGGAACGTCGCTGGCGCGTGGCTGGCGATGACCGATTGGCGCCTGGATCACCGGCTTGTCCGAATTTTTCGGCACCGTTGAGCCTTGCGCGAACACGTCCGGACTACCGGTCAGAACCAGAAGCGCCACCGACAGGATCAATTTTCGCATTTTGGTTCTCCCGCTCTCATCTTGTTATCGCGCCGGAACATCGATCGTTCCACAATTGCGACGCCCCTGGGCCGCGCAATCCTGCGCCTTTCGTACATCGGCCATGGTGCTGAGCAACCAGATACCGGCTGCTACCAGCACCGCGAAGAAAGCCAGCATTACCGCGTTTTCGATCGCGCGGCTGCTCTCGTCTTCCGGCGGCTTCTGCCCTCCCTGATCCCCGTCCGTCATCGCCGGTTCACGGCTTCGGCGGATAGAGGTGAACGTCACCGCAATAATCGACGACACGATAACGCGTTTCCGAGGATAGTTCACGTTCCCGGGAATTTGGATGCGACAAATAATGCGGACCGATCGGCGCCTTGCCGTGGCCGCCGGGAATATCGAGCACGTAATCGGGCTGACATAGCCCGGAAACGCGTCCGCGCAAGCCGCGCATCAGTTCCTGTCCGCGCTCGATCGTGGTGCGCAGATGCGAGGTGCCCGGCGCGAGATCGCCATGGTGCAGGTAATACGGCTTGATCCGGCATTCGACGAAGGACCGCATCAGGGCTTCCAGCGTCGCCGCATCGTCATTGACACCGCGGAGCAGCACCGACTGGCTCACCAGGGGGATGCCGGCATCGACCAACCGGGCGCAAGCGGCGCGGGCTTCCACCGTCAGCTCACGCGGATGGTTGGCGTGAACCGCGACCCAGGTCGTGGCGCCACCAACCCTCAACGCTGCGACCATCTCGTCGCTGATGCGCACGGGGGCCGCGACCGGCACGCGGGTGTGAAGGCGGATGATTTTGACGTGATCGATGGCGGCGATGTCGGCCATGATCTCGGCCAACCGGCGCGGCGACAGCATCAGGGGATCGCCGCCGGTCAGGATGACTTCCCAGATCTCGGGATGCACGCGGATATAGTCGAGCGCGTCACGATAGGCGTTGTCCGACAGCGCGGTCGCCTTGCCGGGGCCGACCATCTCGCGGCGAAAACAGAAGCGGCAATACACCGCGCAAACGTGAACCAGTTTGAACAGTACACGATCCGGATAGCGATGAACGATGCCGGCGACCGGTGAATGGGCGTCATCGCCGATCGGATCGGCGCGCTCGCCGGCCTCCTGCACCAGTTCCAGCGTGCTTGGAACGAACTGCCGCGCGATCGGGTCGTCTGGATCATCGGTATCGATCAGCGCGGCGATATCCGGCGTCACCGCAATCGCGTAGCGTGCAGCCACCTGTTCGAGATCGGCCAGTTCGGCCGCAGGCGCCAGCCCGCAATCGACGAGTTCCGCCGGTTGCCGCAACGTCGCCGCCAGTTTCGGATCGATCCTGTTCATGCTTCTCCCGCCGGTGGTGTCCATACCACCTGATCCACCCTGAGCGCACCGCTTGCCAGCATCACCAGCCGTTCAAAACCGAGCGCGACACCGCTTGCTTGCGGCATCACGGCGACCGCCTGCAGGAAATCCTCGTCGAGCGGATAGCGTTCGCCGTAACGCCGCGCTTTCTCGTCCATTGCCTGCGCAAAACGGCGGCGCTGTTCGGCAGCATCGGTCAATTCGCCAAACCCGTTCGCAAGCTCGACGCCGCAAGCGTAGACCTCAAACCGCTCGGCCACGCGCGGATCGGACGCTTTCGCGCGCGCCAGCGCTGCCTCCGGCACCGGATACTCAAATAATACCGTCAAACACCCCTGCCCGAGATTTGGTTCGATATGCTCGACCAGGACCTTGCTGAAGATATCGGACCAGGTGTCGTCGTCTGCAATCCGCACCCGCGATTTTGACGCCTCGGCGAGCGCCCTGCGATCCCCTTCGCCATCCGCGACCGTCGCCAGCAAGTCGATCCCGGCGAACCGTTCGAACGCGGTCGCGACCGTCAGCAATTCAGGCTCGGCGAAGGGATCAGTGATGCGGCCGCGAAACGAGAATTGCCCGATGCCCGTCGCCTGCGCCGCATGGGCGATCACCACAATCGTGTCGGCCATAATGGCGTCATATGCCGCGTTGGCGCGGTACCATTCCAGCATGGTGAATTCAGGCAAATGAAGATCGCCGCGCTCGCGGTCGCGGAACACGCGTGCAAACTCGAATATCTTGTCTTCGCCCGCCGCGAGCAGTTTCTTGGCAGCGAACTCCGGTGAAGTCCGCAAATAGCGCAGCGCGCGGGTTCCGTCTCCGCCGGTCAGTTCGGTCCGGGGCGCGTGCAGATGCGTCTCATTGCCCGGCGAGACCTGCAGGATGCCCGTCTCGGCCTCGGCGAATCCCTGCTCGTCGAACCAGGCCCGCAAGCCCTTCGTGATCGCGCCCCGCGCCATCAGGAACGGCTTCCGGTCCGCATGCCGCGCCGGCGACCACCATGGCGATGGCTGGTCGATCCCGGCCATCAGCAACCAGCCGAAGCGGCGTGCGCGCCTGCAGCTGCATACGAGCCGATGAAAACATTCAGGATATCGACGGATACCATTGACACTATTCAACTTTCTCCGCTGGAGAGCAGCCATGCCGGGAACACCGCGGATACCCCGCGTCCGGCCCGTCTGTCATGTCGAAAGACGCACGTCTTGTCCATTCGCGCGATCGGCGCCGCGAACTTGAAGTTGCGCCCTGAACCTCGCGGCCATTAGCGCGTCCAATGGGCAGCAAAATGGAACGGAATGCACACATGTCTGGAGGTTGGTTACGACGAACAGCGCTTCTGCTGGCAGGTATGCTGTTGCTCGTCGTCACCACGCCAACGCCCGCCAGCGCGACCGGTCCCGGGTCTGAGTTCAAACTGAAGACGGATGCGGATGACATTTTCACCTCACCCGACAGGCAAATTCGGGTTGAGCAATATGCCGCGGACAAGGGCGATGAAGGTTTTCTGTTCCAGTTCTGGACCTTCGACGAGGGGCGTCGACACCCCTCGCCGCTGAATACTGGCGAAGGCATCGATCTCGCGGGCTACCCCGCTGGCTTTCGCTTTACCCCGAACAGCCAGTGGCTGGTACGCATGCAGAAAACCGGTGCCGGTTTCCAGACGCTGTTTCTGTACCGGCGGAACGGATTTCAATTTTCCTCGGCCACGCCGAAGCCGCTGAGCGAGATGGCCTGGGATTATTTCTGGGGCTCGCCGGCAGCCAAAAAGCTGCGTCGCGACCCCAGGGACCGCGATTCGCTCAGTCACGTATTTGCCGCCCTCGTCAAAGGAATGGACGACAATTACGCTGGGTTGGGCCTGCATTGGCCCGATAGCCGCTACGTCGTGATCAGCCTCTCCTTCGACGCCCAGGGCGAAGACAAGCCGCGGCCCTATATCGAGGACTGGTGGTGTGCCTATGACCTGAAAACCGGGACATTTACGGTGCCCGCCGCCTTTGCCGAGCACAACGCCCAGGCCTTCACGTCCCCTCGCCCCAAGCGGAAATAGCCGCCGCACGAACCGTCGATCCGGCCAGCCCGTAACCTGCCGGAACGGGCCGCAAAAGGCTGGTATCTGGGGGGCAAATCAGTATGTTGCAGCCCGAAACCGCCTCATTGGCCGCGGGACACAATTGTCCTGACAGGTCGGAGGCCAGAAATTCAGGAAAACCGCTTTGAAAGTCATCGCCAGTTCAATTCGCAAGGGCAACGTCATCGAGCAGGACGGCAAGCTCTATGTGGTTCTGACCGCCGAGAACATCCATCCCGGCAAGGGAACTCCGGTCAGTCAGATCGAAATGCGCCGGATCGGCGACGGCGTGAAGATTTCGGAACGCTACAAGACCACCGACCAGGTCGAGAAGGCGACGATCGAGGATCACAATTTCAACTACCTCTACGAAGACGCCGATGGCTTCCATTTCATGAACGGCGAGACCTACGACCAGGTCCAGGTGTCCAAGGAAATCATCGGCTCGGCCGCGCCGTATCTGCAGGAAAACATGTCGGTGAAGCTCTCGCTGCACGACATGGTTCCGGTCGCGATCCAGATGCCGCAGCGCGCAACGCTGGAAGTTGTCGAAACCGAGCCGGTGACCAAGGGCCAGACCGCGTCATCGTCCTACAAACCTGCTATCCTTTCCAACGGCGTACGCACCAACGTGCCGCCGCACGTCGGAACGGGAACGCGGATCGTGGTCATGACCGAGGACGGCTCCTACGTCGAGCGCGCCAAGGACTAGGCGCCAAAGTTAGACATCGGGGCATGCGCCGGGGGGCGATGCATTGGGTACGAAGGCTGTCCGCTTGCTGCCCTGTTGGCTGGCAGCCTTCTGTCTGCTTGCCGCCTGCGCCGTCGGTGCATCGGCGGACGAGTTCCGGACACCTTCGATCTCGGCCATCCGCGTCGAATGGCGCGCGGTGCTGGATCAGCTCCGCTCCGAGATCAATACCCAGCCCGCGGTTGCGTCCGCCTTCACCTTTGCCAGCCAGCGGCGGGCGCCCCGCTGGGACCCGCGCTCGATGCCGGCGCTGGTGCAACTGAACGCGATCACTTCCCCCGTCTTCCCGGGGATCGGACGCAGTCCTGTTCCGGTGCTGTTGCCGTTCGACACCGCAAGCTATCTCGATGCCCGCCAGAACGGCGCGCCCGACACCCTCTCGGTATCGCGCTATCAAGCCGACTTCCGCCCCGCCGATATGTTCCACGCCGGCGCCGCCGGCTACGACGCGATGTTTTCGTTCGAGCCGGGTGCGGGCGACGGCATGCCGCAGCGGACTTACGCCAAGCCGGTCGAGGTGCAGATCACGGGCTCGATCCTGACCTACGATCTCGCCGACCCGCTCGCCGGCAAGGGCGAGCCGGTCAAGGCGCTGGCGGCGCAATTCCCGGACCTGCGGCGCTTCATCCGCGAAGGCTATGTGCGCTACGCCTTCACGCGCTTCGGCGTGCCCTATGTGGTGTCGATCCAGTGCCTCGACTCGACGCCGCGCCCGCGGCGGCTGGCCTGCCGCGAGGCCTATCCGGTCGCGGAACGTTTCCTCAAGGCGCTGCGCATCGCCGGCGGCCAGCCGTCGCGGCCGCGCCGGGATATTTCGTCCGAGATTGCCGAGCGGCCGATCGTACCCTCGCCCGACTTCACCTATCGCCCGAGCGGCGACATCGTCGCCAACAGCGGCTCGCGCAAGCGCGGCGGCCGCGCCGATCTCACAGCCTATTCGCAGATCCGGTTTCCGCTGGAAAAGGCGCCCGCCTTCGCCCGCTCGCAATCCTTCGGCAAACGCAAACCCGACGAACGCGGATATCCCTGGCAGGACAATTTCTGCGAGGCGCGCAGTTTCGAGGTCGGCCAATGCGCCGCCGGTTTCGGCCATCAGGGGCAGGACATCCGTCCCGGCGCGTGCATGGCGCAGAACGGCGAAAGCCCGGGCAGTTGCGATCCGAAGCAGCAGGCGGTCGTCGCGGTTCGCGACGGCGTCCTGATCCGTTCGCTGAAACAGCAGGCGGCAACGTTGCAGGTCAACACCCGCAACGAACATATCCGCTTCCGCTACATGCACATGAATCCGTCCAGCCTGGACGCGGACGGCATTCTCAACGGCCGCAAGGTCACTGAGGGCGAAAAAATCGGCGTGGCCTCGAATTACCTCGACTATCCCAACGGCACCTCGCTGCACCTGCATTTCGACGTGCAGGTGTTCACGCGGGACGGCTGGATCTGGGTCAATCCCTACACCACGTTGATCTCGGCCTATGAGCGCCTGCTGCGCGGCCGCGGACGCGAGCTCGGCACCGACCCTGTCGCGCCGGCCGCGGTCGCCCACGCCCAGCCGCGAGACGTGATCCGGCCCGACCCGCAGGAAGGTGGCGAGGGCGACAACTAGACACTTATTTCACGCGTTTTCTTCACGCGAACCGGGTTCCACTTCGCTCGAAAACGCGATGGCCGTTCGCTAGGACGCGGCAGCACCGACCGGCTTTTGCCGCGCCGGCGGGGTCCAGCGGAAGGCGGCGCCGAACCTGTTCCAGACGTTGATCGAGGCGACCGCCGAGGTGAGGTAGGCCAGTTCCTTTTCCGAGAATTCGGCGCTCGCCTGCGCATAGACCTCGTCGCTGACGCCGCCGCTGAGCAACGTCAGCGCTTCCGTCCACGCCAAGGCCGCGCGTTCGCGGGGCGAGAATTGCGGCGCCTCGCGCCACACCACGACCAGATTGAGCTTGTCGGCCGACATGCCGAGGCTCTCGCTTTGCAGGATGTGATACTGCACGCAAAACGCGCAGCCGTTGATCTGCGAGGCGCGCAGCTTGATGAGTTCGAGCAGTTGCTTGTCGATGCCCGCGGCGGCCGCGACCTTGCCGAGCGCCAGCACGACCTCATAGGCCTCGGGCGCCAGCGCCATGAAATCCTTATATTCCTTGCGGGCATGTGACATGTTCATCGCCTTATGTTATCAGTGCACTGATTTATTATAAGAGCCCTTATATGGTGCGCAAGATCAGAGCTTCGGTAAAATCCAAACCGCGCGGGCCGCAAAAAACGGCGGCCAAAAAACTGAAAAAATCCAAAAAATCCGTCGCGGCAAAAAAGCCTGCGCGCAGGAAATCCTCTCGCAAAAACCCTCACCAGCGCCGGAAAAAATCCACCGCCGATCCCGTGCTCGCGATAATCCGCCCGCCGCTGCCGGGCGAAGGCAAGCGCGGCGAACATGGCCACCTCGCCTATTTGCTGCGGCAGGCCCAGGCCGCGACCCGGCTGACGCTGGAGCGGGCGCTCGCCGAACTCGGCGTCACCACGCCGCAATTCGTGGTGCTGACGATGCTGCGGGCCTATCCCGGCCTGTCGGGCGCCGATCTCGCGCGGGTCGCCCTGCTGACCCCGCAAACCGTCGGCGTCATCATCCGCAATTTGGAACGCGACGGCGCTATCCGGAACACTCCGCACCCGATCCATGGCCGGGTGCTGCAATGGACGCTGACCCGGCGCGGCACTGTCCTGCTCGACAAATGCCGTCGTCACGTCCAGGCGGTGGAGCGGCGGCTGGCGGCCGGGTTCTCGGCCTCCGCGCAGGCGACCGTCCGGCGTTGGCTCGCACGGATTGCCGCGGACTTTCAGCAGGCCTAGGGCAGCTCTTCTACCTTCCGGAGTTCCGCGTTCCGGCTGCGACGACGGCGCCATGCAAATGCGCTTTGGTGAGCGCACCCTGCCCCGTACAATACCGCCATGGAACCCTTCGATTCTCTGAGATCGCCGACCCGCCGCGCCCTGCTGCAAGCCGGTATCGGCGCAGCCGGCCTGCTCGTCAGTCCCGTTGCCGCGTTGGCCGCGGCGCCGCCCGGCTTCGACGCGTGGCGCGATAATTTTCGCGCTCGCGCGCTGGCAAAAGGCATATCGGACGCGACCTGGAGCCGCGTGATGGGCCGGATCGAGCCCGACATGTCCGTGTTCCGGCAGATGCAGAAGCAGCCGGAATTCCACGAGCAGATCTGGCAATACGTCAATCGCCGCGCCTCGGACTGGCGCATTACCGCCGGCAAGGAAGCGCTGCGGAAGAACGAGGCGCTGTTCACGCGGATCGAGCAGGACTTTGGCGTCGAGCGCGGCACGTTGCTGGCGCTGTGGGGCGTCGAATCCGCCTATGGCGATCCCCTGGTGCAGCAGAACCATATGCGCCCGATCTTTCCCTCGCTCGCAGCGCTGGCCTGGAACGAGCCCCGCCGCCGCGCCTATTGGGAAACCGAACTGATCAACGCGCTGAAGATCGTCGACCGCGGCTGGGGCACGCCGGAGGAAATGCGGGGATCGTGGGCCGGCGCGATGGGGCATACCCAGTGGATGCCGGAAGTCTGGCTCAATGTCGGCATGGACTACGACAAGGACGGCCGCGTCTCGCCGTTCGGCAGGCCGGACGACGCGCTGGGCTCGAGCGCGCGCTATCTTGTCAATCGCGGCAAGTATCACCGCGGCGAACATTGGGGCTATGAGGTCCGCGCCGGCGGCGCGTCCGGCAGCGGCAACCGGACCTATGCGGCATGGGCTGGCGCCGGCGTCACCCGCGCCGACGGCAAGCCGTTCCCGCAGCCGAATGCGTCGGCGCAATTGTGGGTTCCGGTCGCCGGCGGACCCGCGTTCCTGCTGGGGCCGAATTTCTATGCGGTGCGCAGCTACAATCCGTCGATGAATTACGCGCTTGCGATCTGCCATCTCGGCGACCGCATTCTCGGCGCGCCGCCGTTCATTCATCCCTTCCCGGGCTCCGAGCGCGCGCTGACGCTCGCCGAGGTGCAGGAGATGCAGACGCGGCTGACAAAAGCCGGCTTCGACACTGGCGGCACCGACGGCCGCGTCGGCAATGACACCATGAAGGCGGTCCGCGATTATCAGACCAAGATGGGCCTGCTGCCCGCCGACGGCTATGGCGGGCTCAAGGTGCTGGCGCGGCTGCGGCAAGGCGGTTAGCTCGGCTCCCAATCCAACGCCGTCATTCCGGGATGCGCCTCTTGGCGCAGGCCTCAGATGCGCAATGCGCATCGGGGAATCCATACTCACGATCGTGGTTATGGATTCCGGGCTCGATGCTTCGCATCGCCCCGGAATGACGAAATGTGGAATGACGAGCATTGCTATTGCGCAGGCCGCGCGACCCCGCCTGCGTTCATACCGCCGTCAATGACGAGTTCAGTTCCGGTCACGTAGCTCGACGCATCGGAGGCGAGATACAAAACGCCTTTCGCGATGTCCATGGCATGGCCGGCGCGGGCCAGCGGCGTTGCGAATTTCGCACGCTCCTCGGGATCGATCGGCGCGTTCTGGCCGCGCCCCGTCGCCTCGGTCGGGATCTTGCCCCAGATCGGCGTGTCGATGATCCCGGGATGTACCGAGTTGACGCGGATGCCGTCGCCGAACGTCGCGCATTCCATCGCGATCGCTTTCGCAAACAGCCGGACGCCGCCCTTGGTCGCGCAATAACCGGACAGGCTGGCCGCGCCGCGAATGCCGGCGAGCGACGACATCATGATAACGGAGCCGCCGCCGGTCTTGCGCATCGCCGGCAGGCAATGCTTCACCGACAGGAACACGCCGTCGAGATTGATCGCGGTCTGCCGCCGCCAGTCTTCCAGCGACATCTCGGTGATCGACGGCACCGCGATGCCGATGCCCGCGTTGGAAACCAGCACGTCGAGCCGGCCATAGCGCTTCATCACCTCGGCTACGACTTCGATCCAGCGCGCTTCGCTGGTGACGTCCTGATGCAGGAAGACAGCCTCGTTACCGGCCTTCTTGATACCAGCGACAACCTCCGGCCCCCTCAGTTCATCGACATCGGTGACCACTACCGACGCGCCTTCACGCGCCAGCAATTCGGCGCATGCCGCGCCGATGCCGGATGCGCCGCCGGTCACGAGCGCGACTTTTCCCTGAACCTGTCCTGCCATTTCTGCTCCCATTTTTCTGTTGTTGGTCTTGTCGTCTGGTGGATGAACCTACCTGATCACGGCCGGTCCCTGATCCGGCACGGCAACGTCGATCACGCGCAATTGCACGCGCTCGGTGCCCTGATAGCGATCGACCGCGAGCGATCCTGCGACATGCAGCGGCTGGCCGCGATTTTGCGTCAGTGCGTGGCCGAGCTTTTGCCCTACGGACCGGAACGCGATGCCGTTGACGATGACGCCGTCGCCGGACTTGAAGCGCACGCGCAGATGCGCTTGTCCCACTTCGTCGGCATAGACCAGTTGATGCGCCGGCAGCGCGATCACAGGCTCCGGATTGCCGGCGCCGAACGGCCCGGCGCGGTTCAGGATGCCTGCGAATTCCGGTGTCACGCTGCGGGCGCTCACCGCGCCGTCGATGAACAGCTCGTTTTCGTGACGGGAGCTGGCGACGTCTTCGGCGAGCGCGCTTTCCATATAGGCGCGAAACTCCGCGAGCTTTTCCTTGCGCAGCGTCACGCCCGCGGCCATGGCGTGGCCGCCGCCTTTCATCAGCAGTTTTTCCTTCACGGCCTGCCGCACCGCCTTGCCGAGGTCGACGCCCGAAATCGAGCGGCCCGAACCGGTGCCGATGCCGCCCGGCTCCAGCGCGATTGCAAACGCCGGCCGCGCGAATTTTTCCTTGAGCCGCGAGGCGACGAGACCGACGACGCCGGGATGCCAGCCTTCGGAGGCCGTGACGATGACCGACCCCTTGTCCTCGAGCCCGAGCGAAGCCAGCGCCTCGGCTTCGGCCTGCGCTTCCGCTGCCTGCTCGATGATGCGGCGCTCTGAGTTCAGCCGATCCAGTTCGGCGGCGATCCGCGCGGCCTCGGAGATATCGCCTTCCAGCAACAGCCGCACGCCCAAATCAGCCCGGCCGATGCGGCCGCCGGCATTGATGCGCGGCCCCAGCATGAAACCGAGATGCCAGGCCTCGGGCGGGCCATTGAGCCGCGACACGTCCATCAGCGCGGTATGCCCGACATGGTCGCGGCGGCGCATCGCGATCAGGCCCTTGGCGACGAACGCACGGTTGAGCCCGGTCAGCGGCGCGACATCGGCCACGGTGCCGAGCGCCACGTGATGCAGCATGCCGAGCAAATCCGGCTCCGGCCGTTCGCTGTTCCAGAAGCCGCGGCCGCGCAATTCCCTGTTGACCGCGACCAGCGTCACCAGCACGAGGCCGACGGCGGCGAGATAACCGAGGCCCGAAAGATCATCTGCCCGGTTCGGATTCACCAGCGCGTCGACCTCAGGCAATTCGTCCCCGGTCTGGTGGTGATCGATGACGACGACGGACATCCCGAGCTTTCGCGCTTCCGCCAGCGGCTCAATGCTGGTGGTGCCGCAATCGACCGTCACCAGCAGCGTCGCGCCCTTGCCCGAAAGCGCGCGCACGGCCTCCACATTGGGCCCGTAGCCTTCGAAGATGCGGTCGGGAATATGGATCAAGGGATCGAGCCCGCAATGGCGCAAATGCCAGGTCAGCAGCGCCGCGGAGGTCGCGCCGTCGACATCGTAATCGCCGAAGATCGCGACCTTCTCGCCGCGCGTGGCCGCGTCCGCGATACGCTTGGCCGCGGTTTCCATCTGCGTCACGGTGTGGGGGTCGGGCATCAGTTTGCGGATGGTCGGATCGAGGAAATCCTCGACCGCGTCGATCTCGACATCGCGGCCCGCGATCACCCGCGCCAGCATCTCCGGCAGCTGGTAGCGCTGCACGATCGCCAGCGCCTTCGCCGCCCCCCGCGCATCGAGCCGGTCGCGCCACAATTTTCCTGTCGCCGATTGCGACACGCCGAGAAAGGCCGGCGGCAATTCAATGGGCAAAACGGTTGCGGGGGGCGTCATGGGGCTTTCGGTCTAGCGGGCCTGGGGTCAGCCCGCCATATCTGCGCAGTTCCGGATTCAATGTCAAAGCAAACAGACGTGCGTCAACGGCTCGCGGCGCTGGGCGCCCGAGGTTTGCTATCAAATTCTTCGCGCTCGAAGACAGAGGGCGCAGGGAATGCCGGATGCGCGCTGCACCCGCGGTCTCGTGTGCGAATTGTGCTAAGTAGGCTGCACACGAGCATACAGGGCAGCGGAGAGCATCCGACATTCCCTGCGCAATGGCTTTACGGCTTATGGCGCGCTCTCCCCGGTGAGACGGTCTCTATTGCCACCGTCGTCCCTCGGAAGCGTTAGCTCCCGCCGGACTTGACGCCGTTACGGGCGCCAGGACCACACGCTTTCGCCGTACGCCTTTGCCGCGACCGTCAATCGCAACATCAGCGTCCACCGCATCCCCGCCCCTCGTCATGACGACGGCCGACGCCCCTCTGAGTGGGACGGGATGAGTGAGAATGTGCCGGTGATTTGGGTCGAAGGAAAGGGAAATATTTTTGATTTTCGGAAATTTTTGACTTGACATGATTTCCGAAAAGCAGAACTGATTTGCCCGTCGGGTTGTTTTGTCGCAGTTCGTCGGGCGATTGGCTCATGACTTGCCGATCGGGAACCACTCCGGTTGCATCTGGTTATTGTCTGCGAAATCACGACATCCCTTGTCGTTGTCGCATCGTCGCCTTCGGTCGGGGCGAAAGGATGCATCAAGGGGTGCAATCGGCCGGGAGGGTCCAAAATGAAGAATCATGTTTACAAGATTCTTGAAATCGTCGGCTCGTCTGAAACCAGCATTGAAGATGCAATCAATACGGCCGTCGAACTGGCCGGCAAGACAGTCAGAAACATGGATTGGTTTGAAGTCGTCGAAACCCGAGGGCACATTAAAGACGGCAAGATTGCCCACTATCAGGTGACCCTCAAGATCGGCTTTACGCTGGAAACGCAATAGCCGGCGCGTAGCCCGCATGAGCAAGGCGATATGCGGGGATCACGGCAAGAGCCCCGGATATCGTGTCATCGGGCGCGCATTCGCGCGACCCGTTGGCTCATCCGGGCCACGCTTGCTCGAGCTGCACACACAATACCGAGCGCGCAGGATCGGTTTCGTTTGCGGCAGATGGACGTGGCCGTTATAGAAAAGCAGAGGTAACCGGACCACTTTCTCGAATGGTGAACGTTCGCCCGCTTCAACCGCGCGACATCGATGCGCTCTATGCGATTTCGCTTGCGACAGGCTTGGCGGGCGGCGATGCATCCTCGCTCTACCGTGACCGGAAGCTGATGGGTCACATCTATTCCGCGCCCTATGCAAGCCTGCAACCGGAGCTTTGCCTCGTGTCAGAGGATGATGCCGGTGTGGCGGGCTTCGTCGCCGGCACCTCCGATACCCGGACCTGGGAGAGGCGACTCGAACAAGAGTGGTGGCCGCAGCTGCGCCGGCAATATCCCGCGCCGGATCAGGCGCACATGGCCGAATGGTCCCACGATCAACGGCGCATTTTCATGATCCACAATCCGAAGCCGATACCCGCTGCCGTCGTCCAATCCTATCCTTCGCATCTTCATATGAACCTGTTGCCGCGCCTTCAGGGACGCGGGACCGGCTCGCACATGTTTGCGGCCTGGCTCGCCATGGCGGCCACTCGCGGAATCGGCCCCCTGCATGTTGGCGTGAACCGGGAAAACCTGCCCGCCATCGGCTTCTGGTATCGCCTTGGCTTTGTCGAACTTGATATCCCCGAGGACCGTGCCGGACGCACGGTCTGGATGGGACGGGCGTAGAAATCCAAAGCAAGAGAACAATGAGCGAGAAAATCCGCGATCTTCTGGTGATCAGCGATCTGAATGCCTCCGACGCGATGGCGATCATCGAGCGCGCCCAGGACATGGCGGCGTTCTGGCGCCAGCGACGGATGGTTCAAAGCCTGGCCGGCCGTCGCATCGCGCTCGTGGTGAACGACTCCGGCTGGAGAAACACGACCGCCTTTGATCTCGGTATCCAGGCCATGGGCGGCATTTGCATCCATGCGCCGTTGCGGTGGGATACGCGGGAGGATCTGCCTGATCTCGCCGCCTATCTCGACAATTGGTTCGACGGAATTGTCACCCGTGCGCCGGATCTGGCCGTCATGCGATCTCTTGCCCATTCGGCGCGCGCACCTGTCATCAACGCCCGTACCCGGCAAAACCATCCCTGCGAAACGCTCGGCGATCTGGCCTTTCACCTCCACCGGCACGGCCATATCGAGGGGATCAAGGTCGGGGTTATCGCTCCAAAATCCAACATTCTGGGATCGTGGATCGAGGCTGCGGCGGTCCTGCCGATCAACGTCGTCCAGGTCCATCCCGACAAGTGGCTCGACCAGGATGCTGCGGCTTCCACGCTGCGCTTTCGCACCAGCACCGATATGAACGAACTCGCTGATGCCGACCTTGTCGTCACCGATTGCTGGGCAGGCGATGCTGAACCCGAGGCGTTGCTAGATTATCAGGTCACGCCCACACTGCTGGACAGGCTCCACCCGGAGGCCGACTTCGTGCCCTGCCCTCCGGTATCCCGTGGCAAAGAGGTATCCGCCGATGCCATGACGCATCGGGCATGTCGCGTTATTGAAGCCAAAGCCTTTCTGCTCCACGCCCAAAATGCCGTTCTGGAGTGGGCATTCGACGTCTCCTGACGTCAGCGCAGATTTCTAGAGCCTTTTCCGTTCCGATGGAATCGGAACGGGGCTCTAGTGTCCTGAACCAAAAGTTCGGGGCATTTTAGACCTTCGCAGGCGAGTTGTAAGCGCAGAAGCGTTCGATTGAG
>NZ_JAFCLX010000008.1:0-219322 GCF_018130205.1 Bradyrhizobium sp. AUGA SZCCT0222 | reverse complement strand
GGCGTAAACCAGCGTCCACCGCAACCCGTCCAACGTCCGTGACGACGGCCGACGCCCTTCTGAGTAGGACGGGATGGCCAACATATGCACCTGATTTTCATTCTGGTAAACAGAAATATTTTTTATTTCGGGGCTTGACACGATTTCCGCAAATCAGAACTGATTTGCCCGTCGGGCTGTTTTGTCGCACTCAGCGTCATTGCGAGCGCAGCGAAGCAATCCATAGCGCCACATGCAGAGACATGGATTGCTTCGCTGCGCTCGCAATGACGGAAGAATATCGACAAAAATGATGAGTTACGCTTCGCGCCCCCGCGGTCGGCTAGCTCCCCAGCAGCGATGTCCCGAACGCGCGTTGCCAGACCGTCAGGAAGCGTGGAAACCAGGAATGCGCGACGGCGCTCTGATAGGCCCAGGTGCGATATTTGAGGCCTTTTTCGGAAATCAGTTCCTGATATCCGCCGTGGGTTTCGGTCACGGTGCGGATGTCGCGCAATATAGCGCAGGCATAAGCCCGATAAGTCCCGGTGCCGGAACATTCATCGTGGTCCAGCATGCGATCGGCGAATTCGACGTTGAATGTCGGCCAGGACGAACGGCCCTGATAGGCCGGCGCCGCGATCCTGTGAATGAGCTTGTTCAGCGGATTATCGGCGGACACGAGAAAGTGCGATGTATTCGGGACTCGAAACCGCGGCTCGGCAAGGACGAAATCGGTCGTGGCAGCGAACAGCGCGCGCTCGCCCGCGTCGTTCAAATCCCAAAAGCCCTGATGCACATTCACGAAATCGAGCGCGATGGAATAAACCGGCGCCTGCTGCCGGCAGTCCAGGGAATGACTGATATAGCCGTGCCGGCCGAACAGCAGCAGCAGCTCCTTCTTGTACTGCGAAAGCGTGCGTCCGAGCAGTTGTTCCAGCTCAGTTCGCTCGATGACCCCAAGCTTGATACCGCGCAGGAACGTCGCGTAGACGCAGGCATTGGTGACGAACCGCCGGCGTTCGGCACGGGTATCGGTCGCCGCAGAACGGGGCGCGCTGACGTCGCACAGAAGCGCCGAAAGCCCGTTGTCATCGAACCGTTGCAACGCTTTGGCGAGCTCAGATATCGCCCGCTTCAGGTCCTCGCGATATTCCGACAGCAACAGGCGGCCGGCATGCGCACCTTGCGACATCGCCAGATACGAAGCCGGCCTTTGCTCGGCGGAGAGCAGTTGCTCCAGGCCTGCGAGGATGCCCAGCAGCGTGTCCGACGGCCTCGAAAAATAGTTGATGCCGATGTAGCGGTTGCGCCCCGCAGGCACGATCGTGGTGGTAACGACGCCGGCGCGAACGGCTTCCAGCATCAGCCGGACGCTTTTCTCGAGCAGGCGAACCCTGCGGACAGCGTCCTGGGAATCCATGATGGTCTCGGGGTCGAGGACATCAGGATAGAACCAGGCAAAGTCACGCGGATAATAGGCGGAGGCGTGCGGCGCCCCGGTGACCAGAAAGGCTTCCTTCTCGGCAAACGCGGCATTCATCGAATGCCGGTACAGCTCCTCGATGCCCGCCGACAAATGATATTTTCGCAGGAAACGATCGCCGAGAAAATTGACGGCTTGGATGCTGTTCGCGACAAGGCTCGCCAACAGGCCCTGGTGAAACCGGTATTCGCGATGCGATGAAAATGTGATCTGGCTGTTCATGGGCGGGGATGAGAGCAATGTCCGGCGTGTCTGGTATCACGCGTTGGTACTCCAGACATCATCGATTCGTCTCCCCGCAACAGTGCGGGGCGAAATGTCATCGAACTGTCATGTAGCCCCACGTCGTCCCGGCGAAGGCCGGGACCCATAACCACCGGCGACAATTGTTTTTGCACGCAGGTCGTTATCTTCCTTTTCCAACAACAAGGGCCGCGGCGTATGGGTCCCCCGATGCGCAATTGCGCTTCTGAGCTCAAGGCCGGGACGACGACGTTAATTATGCTTCCTTCGGCCGAAAATTCTCCACCAACCTTAGCAGCACCCGCGCCCCTGCATCCGCATCGGCCGTCTCGACATGCTCCGCCGGATTATGGCTGATGCCGCCGCGGCAGCGGACGAACAGCATCGCGACGTCTGATATATCGATCATCGCCATGCCGTCATGGCCGGCGCCGCTCGGCAGGTCGAACACGCCAAAACCTTCGGCGGCGACGGCGTCCGCGACCTGCGCCTTCAGCCAGGGCGCGCAGGGTACGGTGCGGTTTTCGTGGGTGACGTCGAGCTGCAGCGCGAGATTGCGGCGCTTGGCTGTCGCTTCGATGCGGCGCACGATGTCGGCGACGGCCATCTTGCGGTGCGGATCTGATGGCGCGCGGATGTCGAGCGTGAAGGAGACGAGGCCGGGGATCACGTTGGTGGCGCCGGGCATCGCGTCGATATAGCCGACGGTGCCGACGAGGCCGGCCGCGTCGGTCTTGCAGAACTCCTCCACCATGCAGATGCATTCGGCGGCGCCCGCCAGCGCATCGCGCCGGAACGCCATCGGCACCGTGCCGGCA
This sequence comes from Bradyrhizobium sp. AUGA SZCCT0222, assembly GCF_018130205.1. NCBI lineage: Bacteria > Pseudomonadati > Pseudomonadota > Alphaproteobacteria > Hyphomicrobiales > Nitrobacteraceae > Bradyrhizobium > Bradyrhizobium sp. AUGA SZCCT0222. Next base: position 216,796 of record NZ_JAFCLX010000008.1, on the reverse strand, counting down.
TGACCGGCCATGCCGGTCAGTTTTGCCGCCAGCCGCGTTGCGCCCGCGATCGCGGTGACGACGCCGACCGGCAGATTATTCTCTTCCAGCACCGGCCCCTGCTCGATGTGCAGTTCGACATAGGCATGGAGTTCGCGGCGGGTCCGAGCGGCGGCCCCGATATGATCGGGGTCGAGGCCGAATGTGACCATCGCATCGCGCATCGAGATGCCGGCATGGTCGCGTGAATTGAGCGCGCTCTCCACAAAGGTGCCCGCGATAGCCCGGCTGCCGAGCAGCGTGGAAGCAAACCGCACGCCCTCCTCGTCGGCAAATCCGACGACTTCGACCGCGAACGGCAGCCGCCGGCCGCGTTTGTTCAGATCGGCGACGCAGGAGATTGCCGTGATCAGGCCGAGCGGGCCATCCCATTTGCCGGCGTCGCGCACAGTGTCGTAATGCGAGCCCAGCATCAGGCACGGCAGGCCCGGCCGGTCACCTTCGTAGCGGCCACAGACATTGCCGATGGCGTCGAGATGCGCGGCCATGCCGGCCTCGCGCATCCATGACAGAATGAGATCGGCGGCGGCGCGGTGCTCGGGCGAAAGGAATATCCGCGCCAGATGCTCCGGCGTCTCGGAGATCGCCGCGAGTTGGTTGATCCGGCCGACGATTTCATCGCCAAGCGCTGCTTTGCCCGACGCGCTGCTGGCCACTTCTGTCTTGCTCATGCTTTTCCTGTACAGCCGCGCCGTTTCCAGCGAGGCCGATCGATACGTTCAATGCCGGCAGCTTCGACGCAAGCCGCGGACCCCTGACTGGTAGCAGCCTCAATTCGCCTGACCAGCCGGCAAGGCAAGAAATCCGCCGCCAATTCGGCCGGCTGACGGCGCTGCGGGATCTAACAATTGCTTAACGACCTTGCATACAATCATGAAACGCCGCCTAAAAATTAGCCATATCGACTCTGCACAAATTTTATATGACGAACAACGCCCCCGGATAATTCAATCTGTTCATTAGCTTATGCAGGAATGCCCGCCTCACGCGCTCTGGCATGAAGATTGCGACATCGCTCCCCGAGCCCGCCGCATCGGCGCGGCCCACGAAATAGCGGGCGGTCCAATCGCCAGAGGGAGCAGGCACATGGAATTTGGCAGGATTTCACGACGGCATCTGTTGCAAGGCGGTGCGGCGCTGACACTCGGCACCGCTTTCGGCGCGGGCGCCGCGCGCGCAGCCGGCACCACCATCGGCTTCGTCTATGTCGGGTCGCGCGACGACTACGGTTACAACCAGGCGCACGCGCAGGGCGCCGCGGCGCTGAAGAAGATTTCCGGCCTCAAGGTGATCGAGGAAGAAAAGGTCCCCGAGACAGACGCGGTCGAGAAGACCATCGAGTCCATGATCAACCTCGACGGCGCGTCGCTGCTGTTCCCGACCTCGTTCGGCTACTACAACCCGCACGTCATCAAGATGGCGAAGAAGTTTCCAAAACTGCGCTTCGAGCATTGCGGCGGCCTCTGGAGCGACAAAGACCCGACCAACGCCGGCAGCTATTTCGGCTATATCGACGAGGCCCAGTATATTTCCGGCATCGTTGCCGGCTACTCCACCAAGAGCGGCAAGCTCGGCTTCGTCGCCGCGAAACCGATCCCGCAGGTGCTGCGCAACATCAACGCCTTCACGCTCGGCGCAAGGCTAGCCAACCCGAAGGCGACCACGCAGGTGATCTTCACCGGCGACTGGTCGATGCCGGTCAAGGAAGCCGAAGCCACCAACAGCCTGATCGACCAGGGCGTCGACGTCCTCACCTGCCACGTCGACGGCCCCAAAACCATGGTCGAGAACGCCGCCCGCCGCGGCGCGATGGTGTGCGGCTATCACGTCAACCAGTCGCCGCTGGCGCCGAAGGCCTATCTCACCGGCGCGGAGTGGAACTGGGAAGCGCTGTATCCGAAATTCGTCAAGATGATCGCGGCCGGAGAGACCATTCCGAACTTCTATCGCGGCGGCCTCAAGGAAGAGATCGTCAAATGCTCGCCCTATGGCGAGGCGGTCTCGGCCGAGGCGCGCAAGCATGCCGACGACATCAAGGCCAAGCTCGTCGCCGGCAACTACACCATCTTCAAGGGCCCGATCATGGACAACAAGGGCAACGCGGTCATTACATCAGGCACCGACCGCGGCCAGACGGATCCTGAACTCGAGAAGATGAACTATCTGGTGGAAGGCGTGCTCGGAGCCACTTCGTGACAACAGGTTCGGCGGATCCGGTGGAGGCGGTCGGCGTTGCGCCGGCCGCTGATCCCGGCTTCCTCCAACGCTACGGCGCGACCATCGAATATATCCTGATCCCGGGCGCGGCGCTGGTCGGCGCGCTCGCAACCTTCGGGCTATTCGTGGCGCTGTTCGGCAAGAACCCGCTCGATCTCTATTTCTACATGTACCAGGGCGCGTTCGGCACATGGTTCTCCTGGCAGAACACGCTGACGCGCGCCGCGCCCCTGATCCTGACCGCGTTGTGCACGGCGCTGCCGGCGCAACTCGGCATGGTGATCATCGGCGGCGAAGGCGCGCTGCTCATTGGCGCGCTGTCGGCGACCTCGGTGGCATTGGCGATGCCGTGGGCCTCACCGCTCGTGGTGCAGACCGCGATGGTGTGCGCCGGCGTGATCGGCGGCGGGCTCTGGATCACGCTCGCGGGCGCGCTCCGGCAATATCGCGGCGTCAACGAGACGATCTCGAGCCTGCTGCTGGTCTATATCGGGCTTGCGGTGCTCAACCATCTGGTCGAGGGCGCGATGCGCGACCCCGCCAGCCTCAACAAGCCATCCACCCGCGAAATCGGCGCGGCCAACATGATCGGCAGCATTCCCGGCACCGACGTGCATTGGGGGCTGGTGTTCGGCCTGGTCGCGGCGTTCGCGTCCTACATCCTGATCTATCACACCGTGTTCGGCTTCTCGGCGCGGGTGGCCGGCGGCAACATCCGCGCGGCCAAAATCGTCGGCCTCGGCGTCAACAAACTGATCCTGACCATCTGCTTTCTCGCCGGCGGCGCTGCCGGCATTGCCGGCATGGTCGAAGTCGCCGCCGTGCAGGGCCGCACCAACGCCAATCTCGCTGCCGGCTACGGCTTCACCGGCATCCTCGTCGCCTTCCTGGCGCGGCATAATCCGCTGGCGATTATTCCCGTGGCGATCCTGCTCGGCGGCATCAGCGCCAGCGGCGGGCTGCTGCAGCGCCGGCTCGGATTGCCTGATGCGTCCGTATTGGTGCTGCAAGGCATCATCTTCGTGTTCGTGCTGGCGAGCGACGCGCTGTACGGACGGATCGGCTTCCTGAAAGGAAAATCCTGATGGCGGATGGATCGCTCGGACTCTGGACCGTCCCCCTCGCCGTATTCGGCGGCGCCATCCGCGTCTCGACGCCGTTTCTGTTCGTGAGTCTTGGCGAATGCATCACCGAGCGTTCCGGCCGCATCAACCTCGGCCTCGAAGGCACGCTTGTCATGGGCGCGATGAGCGCCTATGGCATCTCCTATCTCAGTGGCTCGCCCTGGCTCGGCGTGCTCGCCGCCGGGATCACGGGTGCGATGCTGGGCGCGCTGCATGCCGGCATCTGCTCGCTGCCGCGCGTCAACGACATCGCGGTCGGCATCGCGCTGATGCTGTTCGGGACCGGCCTTGCCTTCTATCTCGGCAAGCCGCTGATCGAACCGACCGCGGCACGGCTGCCGGCGATCGATTTCGGCTGGTGGAGCGACGTGCCGCAGGTCCGCGCGGCGCTGCGGATCAACGTGCTGTTCCTGATCGGCATCGCGCTGGCGCCAATATTGTACTGGGCCTTCAAGACCACGCGCTGGGGCCTGCTCATCCGCACCGCCGGCGAGAGTTCGGATGCCGCGCGCGCGATGGGCTATTCCGTGCTGGCGATCCGGCTGCGCGCAACGATGGTCGGCGGCTTTCTGTCCGGGATCGGTGGCTCGTTCCTGTCGCTGTTCTATCCCGGCAGCTGGAACGAGGGCCTCTCCTCCGGCCAGGGCATCACGGCCGTGGCGCTGGTGATCTTCGCGCGCTGGGACCCGATGCTGTGCCTGTGGGCGTCGCTGGCGTTCGGCGGCGCCGCGGCGTTGGGACCGGCGCTGCAATCGGTCGGCGTCACCTCGGGCTATCATCTGTTCAATGCCGCGCCCTACATCCTGACGCTGGCGATCATGATCATCACCTGTTCGCCGAAGCGCACGCTGACCGGCGCGCCGGCCGAATTGTCCATCACCCGATAAGCGAGAACGTGCCATGCCCGAGCGCTATATCTCATCCGAACCCTATGCCTGGCCTTACAATGGCGATCTGCGCCCGCAAAACACCGCGCTCGTCATCATCGACATGCAGACCGACTTCTGCGGCGTCGGCGGCTATGTCGACAAGATGGGCTATGACCTCTCGCTGACCCGCGCGCCGATCGAGCCGATCAAGAAGCTGCTTTCGGTGATGCGCGCGCAAAACTTTCACATCATCCACACCCGCGAAGGCCATCGTCCTGACCTCACGGATCTTCCCGCCAACAAGCAGTGGCGCTCGCGGCAGATCGGCGCGGGGATCGGCGATCCCGGCCCGTGCGGCCGCGTGCTGGTGCGCGGCGAGGCCGGCTGGGAGATCATTCCCGACCTGGCGCCGCTGCCTGGCGAGCCCATCATCGACAAGCCCGGCAAGGGATCGTTCTGCGCCACCGATCTCGAGCTGATGCTGCGGCTGCGCGGCATCGAGAACCTGGTGCTGACCGGCATCACCACCGACGTCTGCGTCCACACCACGATGCGCGAAGCCAACGACCGCGGCTTCGAATGCGTGCTGATCGAGGATTGCTGCGCCGCCACCGACAAGAGCAATCACGACCACGCGCTGAAGATGATCAAGATGCAGGGCGGCGTGTTCGGCGCGGTCGCCACTTCCGGCGCGTTCATCAAGGCTGTGTCGTGATCATCGGCGAGACACCGCTTCCCGAAGGCCCGCTCGGCGTCGACGCGGTCGCGGTGACCATGAAGTTTGGCGACTTCCTTGCGCTCGACAATGTCGCACTGAAGGTGCAGCCGGGTTCGTTCCACGCGCTGCTCGGCGAGAACGGCGCGGGAAAAAGCACGCTCGTCAAATGCATCATGGGTTACTATCACGCGACCGAGGGCGACATTCTGGTCGGCGGCCGTGAGCAGGCGATCGCCAACCCCAAGGATGCGCACGCGCTCGGGCTCGGCATGGTCTACCAGCACTTTACACTCGTGCCGGCGATGACGGTCGCCGAAAATCTGGTGCTGGCGCGTGATGACGTTCCTGCTGTCGTCAACTGGGCCAGGGAAAAACAGGAGCTGGAAGCGTTTCTGGCGCGGATGCCGTTCAAGGTGCCGCTCAACGCCAGGGTTTCCGACATTTCCGCCGGCGAACGGCAGAAATGCGAAATCCTGAAACAGCTTTATCTGAAGCGGCGTTTTCTGATCCTGGACGAACCGACCTCGGTACTGACGCCCGGCGAGGCCGACGAGGTGCTGGGCATGTTGCGCGACATGGTCGTGAACGGCGGCCTCACCATCCTGATGATCACGCATAAATTCCGCGAGGTGATGGCGTTCGCCGACGAGGTCACGATCCTGCGCCGCGGCAAGCTCGCCGGCAACGGCAAGGTCGCCGATCTCACGCCCGACAGCATGGCGCGGATGATGATCGGCGCCGAAGAACTGACGGTACAGCCGCCGCGCGTCGGACAATTGGGCGAGGCGCGGCTGGAACTGAGCAAGCTTTGTGCGATCGACGATGCCGGCGCGGTCGCGGTCGAAAATGTCTCGCTCACCATCCGCGGCGGCGAGATCGTCGGCATCGCCGGCGTCTCCGGCAACGGCCAGCGGCAACTGGTCGAGGTACTGGCCGGACAGCGCGAGGCCGAGAGCGGCGAGGTTCGTGTTCGCGGCGATCTCTATTCAGCGAGCCGCGAGGAGATGCGGCGGCACAAGATGTCGCTACTCCCGGAGGAGCCCTTGAAGAACGCCTGCGTCGGCGGCATGAGCGTTGCCGACAATATCGCGTTCCGTGAATTCGACCGCGCGCCGTTTGCCAGCAAAGGCTGGTGGCTCAATCTCTCCGCGTTCCGCAAGGATGCCGAGCGCAAGATCGGGCTGTACAAGATCAAGACCCGCTCGCCGGACACCCCGATCTCGGCGCTGTCGGGCGGCAACGTGCAGCGCGCGGTGCTAGCGCGCGAACTCGGCGGCGAGGTCGAGGTGCTGATCGCCGCCAATCCCTGCTTCGGGCTCGATTTCGCCGCGGTCGCCCAGATCCATGCCGAGATCATGGCGGCGCGCAACCGCGGCGCCGCGGTGCTTTTGGTCAGCGAGGACCTCGACGAACTCCTCGAATTGTCGGATCGTCTGGTGGTGATGTTCCACGGACAGTTCGTCCATGAAGCCCGCGCCAGCGAGGCCGATCTCACCGAGATCGGGCGGCATATGGCCGGGCACTGACAGGCATTGATGGCGGATATCGCTGCGTTAACCCAACCGGAACTCGACGCGCATTTCCTGCGACTGTCGTTCGACGTGGCCCGCCGCGCCATGACCCACGGCAATCATCCCTTCGGTGCCCTGCTCGTTGATCAGAACCGCAAGGTGCTGCTCGAGGCCGAGAACGGCTACATGCCGTCCCGTGACGGCACGGCGCATGCGGAACGGTTGCTGGCGACCCAGGCCTGTACCACGATTGATGCCAACATCCTGCGCGGCGCCACGCTCTATTCATCGGCCGAGCCCTGCGCGATGTGCGCTGGTGCGATCTACTGGGCCGGCATCGGCCGACTGGTTTACGGCCTGAGCGAACATCGCTTGCGGGAATTGACCGGCAACCATCCGGAAAATCCAACCCTCGACCTGCCGTGCCGCGAAGTGTTCGGCAGCGGCCAGCGATCGACCGAAGTGGTCGGCCCGCTGCTCGAGGACGAGGCCGCGGTGGTTCATGCCGGGGTGTGGAAAAAGTAGCCATTCAAGGTTGCTCAAAGAAAATCGCGCCTGCACCTTACGCGCGGGTTTAAACTAGCCCAGTATTGAGGCATCGATTGCTTGGGACTCCTTGGGACGCGTGACCACGAATGCCGGATTCGACGCCTGCCGTGCAGCACACGGGCGCCACACCGCTGCTCCAGACGGTGGGCCTGACCAAGCGCTATGGCACGCTCCTCGCCAATGAGGCTGTCAGCATCGATATCTGGCCGCAGCAGATCCACGCGCTGCTCGGCGAAAACGGCGCGGGCAAATCGACGCTGGTCAAAACCATCTACGGCTTGATCCAGCCGAGCGAAGGCGAAATGCGCTGGCAAGGCGAGCAGATGGTTCTGTCCGGACCATCGGACGCCCGCGCGCGCGGCATCGGCATGGTGTTCCAGCATTTCTCGCTGTTCGACAATCTCACCGTTGCGGAAAACGTCGCCCTCGGGCTCGACGGCAAGGAATCCTTCAAGGACATGTCGGCGCGCCTTGAGGAAGTATCCCGTGTCTACGGGCTCCCGCTCAATCCCAAACGCGAGGTCTGGCAATTGTCGGTCGGTGAACGCCAGCGCATCGAGATCGTGCGCGCGCTGATGCAGAACCCGAAATTCCTGATCCTCGACGAGCCGACCGCGGTGCTGACGCCGCAGGAGGCCGATCAGCTCTTCATCGTGCTCGACCGTCTCAAGGCGGAGGGGTGCGCGATCCTCTATATCAGCCACAAGCTGGCAGAGGTGAAACGGCTCTGCGACACCGCGACCATCCTGCGCGACGGCAAGAAGGTATCGACCTGCAATCCCAAAGCGGAGACCGCGGCTTCGCTCGCGCGCATGATGGTCGGCGGCGAGGTCAAGCGAGTGAAGGCTGCCGCCAACCGGCACACGAACGCGCCGAGGCTGGTCGTCAACGACCTCACCCTCGCGCCGGACGATCTCCACGGCGTACGGCTGCAGCACATCTCGTTCGAACTCAGGGGTGGCGAAATCCTCGGCATCGCCGGCGTGGCCGGTAACGGCCAGGACGAGCTTTTTGCCGTGCTGTCGGGGGAACGGCTGGCGCCGGACCCCGGCACGGTGGTGATTGACGGGCGTGCCGCCGGGCAGCTGTCGATCACGCAACGCCGCAAGCTCGGCGCGGCCTTCGTTCCCGAGGAAAGGCTCGGACACGCCGCCGCGCCGCGCATGAAGTTGTCAGAGAATGCGCTGCTGACCGGCCATGCGGCCTCCGGCATGGTCCAGCACGGCTTCGTCAACACCGCAGCAATGCTGAAAACCGTCGACCGCGCCACCGAGGCGTTCGACGTGCGCAAGGCCCGGCGCGATCCGGAAGCCGCCAGCCTCTCCGGCGGCAATCTGCAAAAATTCATCGTCGGCCGCGAAATCCTGCGTAGTCCTGCCGTGCTGGTTGTGAGCCAACCCACCTGGGGCGTCGACGCCGGCGCTGCCGCCGTGATCCGCCAGGCCCTGCTCGATCTTGCTGCCTGCGGCGCGGCGGTGCTGGTCACGAGCCAGGATCTCGACGAGCTCACCGAGATCGCCGACCGCATCGCCGTGATGTTCCACGGCCGTATGTCGGAGCCGATGGCGACGGCGGATGCGAGCCGCGAGAAGCTCGGCCTGTTGATGGGTGGAAGCACATTGGAGCAAAAGGAAGCGGCGCATGCAGCTGGTGCTTGAAAAGCGCGCCGAGCGGTCGAGCGCGATCGCGCTGATCTCGCCGCTGATCGCGATCGGCCTGACGCTGGTGACCATTAGCATCCTGTTTGCGATGCTCGGCAAGAACCCGATATCTGCGCTCGGCGTCTACTTCATCGCACCCCTCGTCGACAGCTATTCGCTGCAGGAGATCGCGGTGAAGGCGACTCCCCTGGTGATGATCGCGATCGGCCTGTCGCTGTGCTATCTCGCCAATGCCTGGAACATCGGCGCCGAAGGGCAATTCCTGATCGGCGCCGTCGCCGGCAGCTGGCTCGCTGTCAAGACCCAGGGCACCGACGCCGGGCCCTGGGTATTGCCGGCGATGCTGCTGCTGGGGGCTGTCGGCGGCGCGCTCTATGGCCTGATCCCGGCGATCTGCAAGGTCCGGTTCGGCGCCAGTGAAATCCTCACCAGCCTGATGCTGGTCTATGTCGCCGACCTGCTGCTCGATTACCTGGTGCGCGGTCCGTGGCGCGATCCCAAGGGCTTCAACTTCCCGACCACCGCCGAGTTCGATCCGGTCGCGACCGTGCCTGTCCTGATCGAGGGCGGAAGGCTGCACCTTGGCGGCGTCATTGCGCTTGTCGTGGTCGCGGCGGGTGCGGTGCTGCTCGCCAAGACCATCAAGGGTTTTGAGATCCGCGTCGTCGGCGCCGCGCCCCGCGCCGCACGCTTCGGCGGCTTCAATTCCAACCAGCTGATCCTGCTGGCCTTCGCGATTTCAGGCGCGCTGGCGGGCATGGCCGGGATCATCGAGGTCGCAGGGCCCGTCGGACATCTGCAACCCGGCATCTCGCCCGGCTACGGCTTCACCGCGATCATCGTCGCGTTCCTGGGACGGCTGAACCCGATTGGAATATTAATTGCAGGACTTTTCCTCGCACTCACTTTCATCGGCGGCGAGCAGGCGCAGATCGCAATGAAAATCCCGCTGGACGTCACCAAGGTGTTCCAGGGCATTCTGCTGTTCTTCGTGCTCGCCTGCGACTCCCTCATTCTCTACCGGTTCAAACTCGTCTTCGCGTCACCAAAGGTGTCCCGTGGGGCTCATTGAGGCCATCATCCTTGCGGTGCTGGCGGCCTCCACGCCGCTGCTGCTGGCTGCGACCGGCGAACTGGTGACCGAACGCGCCGGCGTGCTCAACCTCGGCGTCGAAGGCATGATGATCGTGGGCGCGGCCTGCGGCTTTGGCGGCGCCTGGCTGTCCGGTTCCGTCATCATTGGCGCGCTGTGCGGCATCGGCGCCGGCGTGCTGATGTCGCTGATCTTCGCGCTGATGACGCTGGGCCTTGCGGTCAACCAGGTCGCAACCGGCCTCGCGCTGACCATCCTCGGCGTCGGCCTTTCCGGCCTGATCGGCTCCCGCTTCGTCGGCGAAAAGATTTCGCTGGCGCCGCATCTGTATATTCCCGGCCTCACCGACATCCCGCTGGTCGGGCGCATCCTGTTCGGCGAGGACGCCTTCGTGTACCTCTCGCTCGCGCTTGTGATTGGCGTCTGGTTCTTCCTGTACAGGACGCGGGCCGGGCTGATCCTGCGCGCAGCCGGCGACAACCACACGTCAGCGCATGCGCTCGGCTACCCCGTGCTCAGGATTCGGATGTTCGCGGTGATGTTCGGCGGCGCCTGTGCTGGTTTGGCCGGCGCCTATCTGCCGCTCGCCTACACACCGTTCTTCATTCCGGGCATGACTGCCGGGCGCGGATGGATCGCGCTGGCGCTGGTGGTGTTCGCCTCATGGCTGCCGGGGCGCCTCGTAATCGGCGCCTATCTGTTCGGCGCGGTGACGATCCTGCAGCTTCATGCGCAGGGCTGGGGCGTCGGCGTGCCCTCGCAATTGATGTCGGCATTGCCGTATCTTGCGACCATCATCGTCCTTGTGCTGATTTCACGTGCACGAACCGGGGGCTCGACCGCGCCTGCGGCGCTCGGGACCGTGTTCGTGCCCGACCGGTAACATGCCCGAAGCGCGCGCGACGGAGCGCTGCGCATCGGGGAAGAGCGTCCACCCATCAGTGAAACGGAGATATCCATGAAAAAGATTCTCATCGCGGCAACGGCAGCGGTGCTCGCAACCGGCGCAGGCCTCCTCAGCGCTTCCGCCGCCGACAAACTCAAGATCGGATTCATCTATCTCGGCCCGGTCGGCGATCTCGGCTGGACCTATCAGCATGACCTCGGCCGCCTCGAGATGGTCAAGGAATTCGGCGACAAGGTCGAAACCACGTTCCTGGAGAACGTCAGCGAAGGCCCGGACTCCGAACGCTCGATCGAGCAGCTGGCGCGCGCCGGCAACAAGCTGATCTTCACCACCTCGTTCGGCTACATGGAGCCGACGCTGAAGGTCGCAAAAAAGTATCCGAACGTGCATTTTGAGCACGCCACCGGCTACAAGCGCGACAAGAATCTGGCGACCTATTCAGGGCGGTTCTACGAGGGCCGCTACATCCAGGGCATCATCGCCGCCAAGATGTCGAAATCGGGCGTGCTCGGCTATATCGCCTCGTTCCCGATTCCCGAAGTGATCTCCGGCATCAACGCCACCATGCTCGGCGCGCAGACCATCAATCCCAACATCAAGGTCAAGATCATCTGGGCCAACACCTGGTTCGATCCCGGCAAGGAAGCCGACGCCGCCAAGGCGCTGATCGACCAGGGCGCCGACATCATCATGCAGCACACGGATAGCCCCGCCGCGATGCAGGTCGCCGCCGAGCGCGGCAAGCTGGCGTTCGGCCAGGATTCCGAAATGATCAAGTTCGGCCCGAAGGCGCAGCTCACCTCGACCATGAACAATTGGGGCCCCTACTACATCCAGCGCGTCAAGGCCGAGCTCGACGGCACCTGGAAGTCGGAAGATTTCTGGGGCGGCCTGAAGAGCAAGCTCGTCGTGATGGCGCCCTACACCAACATGCCCGACGACGTGAAGAAACTGGCAATGGACACCGAAGCCGCCATCATCGAAGGCAGACTGCAGCCGTTCAAGTGCCCGATCGTCGGCCAGGACGGCAAGGAAGTCGAATGCAAGGGCGGGACGCATCTCGACGACGGTCAGGTGCTGGGCATGAATTTCTACGTGAAGGGCATCGACGAGAAGATTCCGGGGAAGTGAAGGGTGGTCTCGGTTCACCTCTCCCCGCTCTTTTGCGGGGAGAGGTCGGATCGCCCTTGCGATCCGGGTGAGGGGCGAGGCACACGCTCGCAATTTGAACGCTTTTCAGAAGACAGCTTCGCAAGACAATCAATATCTGACCTGGGGAGAGAGCCCCTCACCCCAACCCTCTCCCCGCAAGCGCGGGGCGAGGGAGCGCACCGCCCTCACCCCACCTGCATCTTACGCGCGGCGGCGCTGTGGCGGCGGATCAAATCCGGCACGTCGAGGCCGGGGATCGCACCGTCAGTCACTACCCACTTGCCCGCGACCATGACGCGATCGGCGCGGTGCGCGCCGCACAGCACCAGTGCGGCCAGGGGATCGCCATGGCCGGAGAAGCGCAGCTCATCGAGCTTGAACAGCGCGAGGTCGGCCGCCTTACCGACAGCGATTTCGCCGAGCTCGGGACGGCCGATGCAGGCCGCCGAGCCCCTGGTGGCCCAGCGCAGCGCGTCCTTGTGGCTGACGCGGCCGACGCCGTAGCGTGCCCGCTGCAAGAGAAACGCGGCGCGTACTTCCTGCATCAGGTTGGACCCGTCGTTCGAGGCCGAGCCGTCGACGCCGAGGCCGATCGAAACCCCCGCCTCTTCCATCTCGCAGACCGGGCAGCAGCCGGAGGCAAGAGTCTGGTTACTGCAGGCGCAATGCGTAATCGCGGTCCTGGCCTTGCCCAGCCGCTTCATTTCCGTAGCGTTGAAGTGGATGCCGTGCGCCAGCCAGGTCCGCGCATTGAGCCAGCCGCACTGTTCGAGATAATCGAGCGGCCGGCAGCCATGCATCTGCTCGCAGAACTTGTTCTCGTCCTCGGTCTCGGCCAGATGGGTGTGCAGGCGGACGTCGAGCTTGTCGGCAAGATCCGCGGTCGCCCGCATCAGCGAGGTCGTCACCGAAAACGGCGAGCAAGGCGCCAGCGCGATCTGCACCATCGCATCCTCGCCGCGCTGGTGGTGTTTTGCCACCACGCGCGCGCTGTCGGCCAAAATCGTGTCCTCGTCCTGCACCACGCTGTCGGGCGGCAGGCCGCCATCCTTTTGCGAGCGGTCCATCGAGCCGCGCGTCAGCAGCACGCGAATGCCGAGGCGCTGCGCGGCGGCGACCTCGATATCGACGGCATCCTCGAGGCCGGCCGGAAACACGTAATGATGGTCTGTCGTGGTGGTGCAGCCCGACAGCAGCAGTTCCGACATCGCCACGGTGACGCCGAGATCCAGCGATTCCGGCGTCAGCCGCGCCCACACCGGGTAAAGCGCCTGCAACCACGGAAACAGCTCGCGATCGAGTGCCGCCGGCAGCGCCCGGGTCAGGGTCTGGTAGAAGTGATGATGGGTGTTGATCAGCCCGGGCAGTACGACATGGGCGCCGGCATCAAAGACGGCGGTATCTGATGTCGCGGGTTCCCGGCCGCGCGGCACCAGTTCGACGATCTTGCCGCCGCGGACCACAACGCCGCGCTCGGCGCCGTCGGCGAGAATGGAAAGCGGATCCTTGATCCATATCGCCTGCGTCTGGTCCATGATCCCACCTGATTTGCGGAGCGCCGTTGTGAACTTCCGCCTTCACCAATGCAAAGACCATCCCAACGGCATTGGCAATTGGCGCTGGTCTTGCAACACTTCATAATCGGAGATGCATCACCTTGAAAGCGTTAGCGTATCCATGGACCTGAACACCATCCGCGCCGTTGCACGTCCGACCACGCGGGACGAATTGCCCGTTTGGACGGCAGACGCCGCCTGGCTTGCCGGCGGGACCTGGCTGTTCTCGGAACCGCAAACCCATCTGACCCGGCTGATCGACCTCACCGATCTGAAATGGCCGGCGCTGAGCGTCAGCGAAACCGGCTTGTCGATTGCCGCGACCTGCACGGTGGCGCAACTCGATGCGCTTTCCTGCCCGCCGGAATGGACCGCCTCGCCGCTGATCAACCAATGCTGCCGTGCGTTCCTGGCCTCCTTCAAGATCTGGAAGACCGCGACGGTGGGCGGCAACATCTGCATGTCGCTGCCGGCGGGGCCGATGATCTCGCTGACCGCGGCGCTCGAGGGCGTCTGTATGATCTGGCAGGCCGGCGGCGGCGAACGGCAAATTCCGGTGGCGGATTTCGTCACCGGTGACCAGCGCAATGTGCTGGCGCCCGGTGATCTCCTGCGGCAGATCGATATTCCCCTAGCGGTGCTGAAGCGACGCTCCGCGTTCCGTCAGATCTCGCTGACGCCGGTCGGCCGTTCGGCGGCGCTTTTGATCGGCAGCCTGAGCAGTGACGGCGGACTGGCGCTGACCGTGACGGCGTCTACCGCGCGGCCCGTTCAGTTTTCCTTTGCGGGTGTTCCAGCAGCAAAGGACCTGCGCGATGCGATCCTGCAGCGTATCCCCGACGGCCTTTATCACACCGACGTCCACGGCAAGCCGATGTGGCGCAAGGCGATGACGCTGCGGCTGGCCGAAGAAATCCGCGGCGAATTGCAGGCGGTGCCAAGAGTGACGCCATGAGCATCGAGATCAATGGCAAATCATTCCCGGAATCCCCGCAGCCCGGACAATGCCTGCGCACTTTCCTGCGCGAGCTCGGGCATTTCGGCGTCAAGAAGGGTTGCGACGCCGGCGACTGCGGCGCCTGCACCGTGCTGCTCGATGGCGAGCCGGTGCATAGCTGCCTGATCCCGGCGTTCCGCGCCGCCGGTCACGCCATCACCACGATCGAAGGCCTTGCGCCCGACGACGGCATTCATCCGATGCAACAGGCGTTTCTCGATGCGCAGGGGTTTCAATGCGGCTTCTGCACGTCGGGCATGATCCTGACTTGCGCATCGCTGAACCAGGCGCAGCGGCAGGACCTCGGCGCGTCGCTGAAGGGCAATATCTGCCGCTGCACCGGATATCGCTCGATCGAGGATGCACTTGATGGCAAGACCAACATCGAGGACGCCGACGCGGGCACCGCGTTCGGCCGCAGCCTGCCCGTGCCCGCCGGCCCGCAGGTGGTGCGCGGCACGGAACGCTATACGTTCGATGTCGCGCCGGAGGACCTGCTGCATATCAAGATGCTGCGCTCGCCGCATCCGCACGCCAGAATCATTGCGATCGACAAGACTGCGGCGCTCGACGTCCCCGGCGTGCATGCCGTGCTGACGTCAGAAGACGCGCCGGATCGCCTGTTCTCGACGGCGCGCCACGAATGGGACTGGATGGACCCTGATGACACCAAGGTGCTCGACACCGTTGTCCGCTTCATCGGCCAGAAGGTCGCCGCCGTGATCGCCGACACCGAAGCCGCCGCCGAGAAAGGCTGCCGGCGGCTCAAGGTCGAATATGAAATCCTGCCTGACGTCATCGATCCCGCCGCCGCGATTGCCGCCGATGCGCCGGTGCTGCACGGCGACAAGACGAAAGAAAACCGCGTCGCCGACGCTGCCCGCAATATCGTGGCCGAAATCCATGGCGAATTTGGCGATGTCGCAGCCGCGCTGGCGCAGGCCGCCGTTACCTATGAGGGTAACTTCACAACGCAGCGGGTCCAGCACGCCGCGCTGGAAACCCATGGCGGCCTCGCCTGGGTCGACGCCGACGGAATTTTGAACGTCCGCTCCAGCACGCAGGTGCCGTTCCTGACCCGGCGCACGCTGGCCGACCTGTTTGATTTGCCGCCGGCCAAGGTGCGGGTGTTCTGCGAGCGTGTCGGCGGCGGTTTCGGCGGCAAGCAGGAAATGTTCGTCGAGGACATCCTGGCGCTGGCGGCGCTGAAGACCGGCCGCGCCGTCAAATTCGAACTGACGCGGGAGGAACAGTTTATCGCGACCTCGACGCGGCATCCAATGCGGGTCGCGGTGAAAGCCGGCGCCGACAGAAATGGAAAACTCACGGCGCTGCAGCTAGACGTGCTCTCCAACACCGGCGCCTATGGCAACCACGCCGGGCCGGTGCTGTTTCATTCGGTCGGCGAATCCCTCGGCGTCTACAATTGCCCGAACAAGAAAGTCGACGGCATCGCCGCCTATACCAACACCGTGCCTTCAGGCGCGTTTCGCGGCTATGGCCTGCCGCAAACCCTGATCGCGGTGGAAGCCGCGATCGACGAACTGGCAAAGCAGCTCGGCATCAGCCCGTTCGAGATGCGCCGCCGCAATGTGGTGAAGTCAGGCGATCCCATGCGTTCGCCGCCGGAATCCAAGTATCACGACGTGCTCTACGGCAGTTACGGCCTCGACCAGTGCCTCGACCTGGTCGAGGGGGCGATGGCCGCGGACGCGCCGAAGCCCGAACTGTCCGCGGACTGGCTCACCGGCGAGGGCATCGCCCTGACCATGATCGATACCGTGCCGCCGGCCGGGCATTTCGCCGAGTGCAGCATCTCGTTGCGCGGCGACGGCGGCTTCGACCTCACGGTCGGCACCGCGGAATTCGGCAACGGCACCAGCACCGTGCATCGCCAGATCGCCGCTTCCGCGCTCGCAACGTCAGCCGATCGCATTTCCTTGCGCCAGTCCGATACCGCGCATGGCGGCCACGACACCGGCGCCTATGGCAGCGCCGGCATCTTTGTCGCTGGCAATGCAACGCTGGCGGCAGCGGAGGCGCTGGCGGATCAATTGAAACAATTCGCGGCGTCCTTGCTGGGCGAAAACCCTGACGCCTGCGCGCTGGACAACCACGCCGCGGTCTGCGCCGGTCGCCGCACGCCCTACGCCATGCTCGCCGCGTCGGCGCAATCGCTCGGCAAAGTGCTGAGCGCCAGTGGAAATTCATCAGGCACGCCACGCTCGATCGCTTTCAACGTGCAGGGCTTTCGCGTCGCGGTGAACAAATTCACCGGCGAACTCAAGATCCTGAAAAGCGTGCAGGCCGCCGACGCCGGCCGCGTCGCCAATCCCCTGCAGTGCCGCGGCCAGATCGAAGGCGGTGTCGCGCAATCGCTGGGCGCTGCGCTCTATGAGGAGATGGTGATCGACGAAGGCGGCCGCGTCATCAATCCCAATTTCCGCGACTATCATCTGCCGTCGTTCGCCGACGTCCCCCGCACTGACGTGCTGTTCGCCGACACGTCGGACACGCTGGGGCCGATGGGCGCCAAATCGATGAGCGAGAGCCCGTACAACCCGGTCGCCGCCGCGCTCGGCAACGCCATCGCCAATGCCACCGGCATCCGCTTCACGGCGACGCCGTTCAAGCCGGACCGGCTGTGGCCGGCGTTGCATGAGAAGTTTGGGTCCGGGTGAAGGTGCACCTGTCAGCCCTGCGCGCATGACGTAAACCTGGCTGTGCGTCCGCGGATGGGCATATCTGCCCTTCGCGCATTCGCGGAATAGTGATCTGCCGGCAGCACGCTTTTTCGGGCGGCAATGCCTAGATGGCCCCTTGTGTAGAGCCATCCGGAGGGAGCGCCCGAAGGCAGCAGGTGCGGCCGCAAACTATTGCGCAAAAAAGCGATAATGGAGAATGATCATAACTGGACCCGGGACGCTGGTCGCGACAGCGCTGATGTCGATCGTTCTGGCGACATCTGCGCTGGCGCAGGAGCCGGCAGCTTATGCGGCACAGAATCCGGATCGGGATGTGCTGAATGGCGGCGTGCTCACGCCTGCAGGCAGACTGGCGCGGGAGCAACCTGGTGATGCGGCTGCCGCGCTCTATGCGCTGAACAGGGCCAACGCGGGATTGGGCAGCGCTGCGCCGTCAACCGGGGTCCAACGCCATCGACGTCGTTCGTTGCAGTGAAACGATGGCATGATAAATCAGTACGCGGGAGGATACGGCCGACGAGACGACCCGCGGGGCATTTGCGCGTTCGCAAAATAGGGATTGGCGAGGCACTGGGCGGAGAGACCCGACGCCGTCGCGGCGCACTGCTCCATCGAGGTAAAGCGGCAATCGATGTCGCTTCCTCCCCAGCGGTAGTTCTGGATACAGATCGGATAATTGCCGCCATACGTCTGGGCCGGAGCCGGCGCAGACGTCAGAACAGTGACGGCCGTCAGTATCATCAAAGCCGGAATGCGCATCGGAACCTCCATCGGGATTGACGTCACAGCATCAACCCACCGAACCAGACAAGCCATACTGCCGGCAGTCAATTCACATTCACGCGGGGGTCCGCGAAAGCGCCCTGTGTTGAATTCAGCAATGCCCACTATTCAGGGCGATTGAGGTAGATGGTGGGCACGGCGCAAGCGCGCCTTTGCCCACCCTACAGACTGCAGCGCGTCCGGGACGCGAGAGAATTATCCCCGACCCACCGTGCACTCGATCTGGCCGTGCGGTTCGTCGGTCGGCAGGAATACGTCGTTGTTGTTATCGAGCCCGAATGCCGACAGGTTCATCGGGATGAAGTGCATGTTCGGGCAGGCCATGCTGATCTCGGAAATCTCCGGCACCGCTGCCAGCGCCGCCTCGCCCATCCGGTAGAGGCTGTCCTGCACGCTCTTGCTGTAGGTCATCGAGAACACTTCGAGCACGGTGTCGAGGACCTTCCTGTTGGTCGCGGGATAGTTTTCAGGCTTGCCCGACCATTTCCACGACGCCACCATGCTGGTCGCGCACAGCCGGTCGGCGGTCGGCGGGATCGTGGTGTAGGCGTCCTTGACGTAATTCTCCCAGCCCGACTGCGTCGACTTCAGGAAGGCAAAGCCGTCGATGCCTGATGACATCGTGGTGACACCGCCGCGGACGGAAGAGAGCTCAACGGTGGGCTTGCCGTTGCTGTCGAGCACGAAACTATGCGGATGCGGCTTGCCGCCGAAACTGAGCCGGCTCCATTTCGTCTCGTGCACGGTCAGCGCGACGGAGGCTACTTGCGGATAGGTGTCGAGATATTTCGTCGCCAGCACCTGGCAAAATTCCTCGGTGCACAGACCGGTGTTTTCGCGCGCGATGACATTGACGACGTTCTTGATGGTGTCGGTCGAAACCGAAGTCGAATTGTCGCCATGGGTATAGGCAGGCGCAAAGTCGCCCTCGACCATCGCTTTGACGTTGAGCTGGCTGACCTCGTGACGGTCGCCGTCGCGATGGAGGCGCATCACGCGGACGCGGCCCTTCCCGTATCTGTTCCTGATCAGCGGCACGTGGAAGCCTCCAGTTCAGCCAGCAATCTTGCGGGACTATGGTCGCCCGATATGATCCAATATTGAGCAACGTTCGTGCCATTGAGCAAGTGCCGGGACTGGCTTCCGGGGGCAAGCTTTGGCACGGGCCTTGTAACGGTTCGCATGGGCCGGCGTGCCCGCGCCAGGGGGAGCCATTCATGACCACGACCACTGAAATCCATCCGGTCGACCAGACTCTGCC
The DNA here is from genome assembly GCF_018130205.1 of Bradyrhizobium sp. AUGA SZCCT0222. Classification (NCBI taxonomy): domain Bacteria; kingdom Pseudomonadati; phylum Pseudomonadota; class Alphaproteobacteria; order Hyphomicrobiales; family Nitrobacteraceae; genus Bradyrhizobium; species Bradyrhizobium sp. AUGA SZCCT0222. The sequence goes on along the minus strand of NZ_JAFCLX010000008.1, from coordinate 197,654 downwards.
GGCGCCGCGGTTGCTGGCGCTTGGCCTGCAGCACGTGCTTGTCATGTATGCCGGCGCTGTCGCGGTACCCTTGATCATCGGCCGGGCGTTGAAACTGCCGCCGGAAGACGTCGCCTTCCTGATCTCGGCCGACCTGTTCGCCTGCGGGCTGGCGACCCTGGTGCAATGTATCGGCTTCCCCGGGGTCGGTATCCGGCTGCCCGTGATGATGGGGGTCACGTTCGCCTCCGTTGGCCCGATGCTGTCAATGGCCGCGGCGCCCGATATCGGCCTGCTCGGCATCTACGGCTCGGTGATCGCTGCCGGAATCTTCGGCATCATTGCCGCGCCCTTCATCAGCCGGCTGCTGCCGCTGTTTCCGCCCGTGGTCACCGGAACCATCATCCTGGTGATCGGCATCTCCTTGATGCGCGTCGGGATCAATTGGGCCGGCGGCGGCCTGCCGACCGTGACCAAGGTGATCGACGGCGTCCCCGGCGCTTTCCCGAATCCAAATTATGGCCAGCTTCAAGGGCTTGGCATCGCGCTGTTCGTGCTGCTGGTCATTCTCGCCTTGATCAAATGGGGCACCGGCTTCGTCGCCAACGTGGCCGTGCTGCTCGGCATCGTCGCGGGTGCGGCGCTCGCCAGCGTGCTCGGCGTCATGCATTTCGATAAAGTCACGGCGGCGCAATGGGGCGCGCTGGTGATCCCGTTCCGCTTCGGCATGCCGACATTCCACCTGGTGCCTGTTATCACCATGTGCATCGTGATGATCGTGGTGATGATCGAATCGCTCGGCATGTTCCTGGCGCTCGGCGAGATCACCGGCAAGAAAGTCGATCGCGACGCACTGACCCGCGGCCTGCGCGCCGACGGCGTCGGCACCTTCCTCGGCGGCATCTTCAACACGTTCCCCTACACATCCTTCTCGCAGAACGTCGGCCTCGTCAGCGTCACCGGCGTGCGCTCGCGCTGGGTCACGATAACAGGCGGCGCCATCATGCTGCTGCTCGGGCTGCTGCCGAAGATGGCCGCATTGGTCGAAGCGGTGCCGCTGGTCGTGCTCGGCGGCGCCGGGCTCGTGATGTTCGGCATGGTGGCCGCGACCGGCGCGCGGATTCTGGCGACCGTCGACTTCAAGAACAACCAGTTCAACCTGTTCGTGGTCGCGATCTCCGTCGGCTTCGGCATGATCCCGCTTGTGGCGCCGAATTTCTTCAAGAACCTGCCGCACGGTCTGCATCCGCTCCTGGAGTCCGGCATCCTTCTTTGTGCGCTGGTCGCGGTCGCGCTGAATGCGTTCTTCAACGGCCTCGGCGGCAAGGCGGCTGCGGAAGCGGATGCCGCGGCCACAGCGTCATCGGCGCAGCATGTGTGAGGACTGATGTAGGGTGGGCAAAGGCGCGTTTGCGCCGTGCCCACCATTCTTGCGCAAAACGAAGTTGGTGGGCACGCTTCGCTTTGCCCACCCTACGTCCTGCGTGACCTAACTCCCCCGATACGTCGCGTAGCTCCACGGCGTGACCAGGAGCGGCACGTGGAGATGGCCCTCGGGATCGCTGACCGAGAAACGTAACGGGATCTGGTCGAGAAAAGGCGGATCCGACATCGGCACGCTGCGTGCGGAAAAATATTCGCCGACGCGAAACATCAGCTCATAGCGCCCGATCGGGACCGGGCGGCCGCCGATCAGGGGGTGATCGGTGCGGCCGTCGCTGTTGGTGATTGCGCGCGCCACTACGCGGGCTTCGCCAAGATCGGACAGTTCGGTCAGTACCACCGAAATTCCCGCCGCAGGCTTGCCGCTGTGGGTATCCAGCACGTGGGTCGACAGCCGTCCCTGCACGGCCAGCTTGTCGTCCGCCGTCACCAGCTGGTCGAGACGCAGCGCCGCGATCCGATAAATTTCCGCGATCGAGACCTGCGTTTCGGTTTTGCTATCGTTCGGCAGCCGGCGCTCGAAATCACGCAGGATGGAATCCCGGGTCTGCCGGCGCGCACAGACGATGTAGGGGAAACCGAATTTTGCGCGATAGGCATTGTTGACGCGCTCGAACGCCTCAAATTCGGCATCCGACAACCGATCGAGGCCGACACTGTTTTGTTCGGCGTTGGATTCGGCCGTGAGCCCCGCGGCGCGCTGGGTCTTGTTGGCGAGATCCGGATGCGCCTTGATCAGCGCCAGGCGAATGTCGGCCGGTGCGCGATCGACCACGGCCTGCATCGCCTCGAACAGCGTTTTCAGGCTGACAAACGGCCGCGCTGCGGCCGCCTGTTCGGCGATCCAGGGTGAATATTCGAAGATATTGCCAAGCGTTTTGACGAACTCGTCCTTGCCAGCGAGATTGAGATCGGAAAGCTTCATCGGCATTCCCCGGCCTATCCGATCTCAGCGGCGCTCTCGGCGAGATGGCTGAGATTGGCGTGAAAATGCTGCGCGATCTGCAACCGCGTCGGCACCCAGACGCCGTCATGCTTCATGACGTAATCGAGGAAGCGCAACAGCGATGCAGCGCGGCCGGGGCGGCCGACGACGCGGCAATGCAGGCCGACCGACATCATCTTCGGCGCGGTCGCGCCCTCGGCATAGAGCACGTCGAAACTGTCCTTCAGATAGGTGAAGAACTCATCGCCGCCGCCAAAGCCTTGCGGGTTCACAAAGCGCATGTCGTTGGCGTCGAGCGTGTAGGGAATGACCAGATGCGGCTGCAATCCGCCCGCCTTGATCCAGTATGGCAGATCGTCGGCATAGGAATCGCTGAGGTAGAGCAGGCCGCCGGCTTCCATCAAAAGCCGCAGCGTATTGATCGAGGAACGTCCGGTGTACCAGCCGAGCGGACGCTCGCCGGTCGCCTCGGTATGAATGCGGATCGCCTCGGCGATTTCCGCCCGCTCTTCGGCCTCCGACATGTCCTTGTGTTCGATCCATTTCAGGCTGTGGCTGGCGATATCCCAGCCGGCCTCCTTCATCGCGGCGACCACTTCGGGATTGCGCTTCAGCGCGGTCGCGACGCCGAACACCGTGGCCGGCATCTTGCGCTCGGTGAACATCCGCCACAGCCGCCAGAAGCCGGCGCGCGAGCCGTATTCGAACATCGATTCGATATTGGCGTGACGTTTGCCGGGCCAGGGCTGCGCGCCCAGCACATCCGACAGGAACGCCTCGGAGGCGCGATCGCCGTGCAGGATGTTGTTCTCGCCGCCCTCTTCGAAATTCACCACGAACTGCACGGCGACCCGCGCATTATCAGGCCAGCGCGGATCGGGCGGATTGCGGCCGTAGCCGCGGAGGTCGCGGGGGTAGCCGGGCTCCGTCACCTAGATTTCCTCGAAGCGGATCTTCTGTGCACCCTTCCACAGCACGGTCTTGCCGAATGCGGTGAGGTTCTCAAGCCCCGAGGTCAGAGTGATGAAGTGGTTGCCGGCGAGCTGGCCCATCTTGCTGGCGAAATGCACGCCGCCATAGGCGAGCAGGATTTCGGTCTCGCTGATGCCGCCGGGATAGAGAATGATCTGGCCCGGCGCGGGATAGCTGGTGTGGTTCTCGTAGGAAACGCCGAAATCGAGATCGCCGAGCGGCATCCAGACCCCCTCGCCGCTCCAGCGGACATGGATCGCCTGGCTCTCGAACGGCATCGCCTTGCGAAAGGCGGCTACCGTCTTGGGCGCCAGTTGCTCTTCGAAACGGGCCTCAAAGGTGAAGTCGCCGGCGCGGACAATTAGTTGGCTCATCGATCTCTTCTCTTGGGTGGGGACAGGGTTCAGCCATATCCATTGCAGCCGGGAAAAGCGGAAGCAAGGACCATTCAACCCGGAAAATGCGGTTTGTTTGGCGCCCTGCCCCTAAAATCAGCCGAAAATGCCCGTCGATTGACGTTCGCAACCTCAACCCGCGCGTATCCGATAGCAGAGGCTCCGCTTCTCGCCCGGCGCAATCTGCATCAATCCGGGCTTGCCGGTGAATTCGCCGTCGAACTCCGACGGGCTGGCGAATCCATGCCAGGGCTCGATGCAGAGAAACGCCGCGCCATCAGGTTTCGACCAGACGCCGAGTTCGGAAAATCCTTCCCAGGACATCTCGATCGAAGGCCCACGATCGGCCGCATAGCGAACCGATCCGCTCGCGAGCTGGTCGATGATAACCGCATCGTCTTCGAACAGCCGCTCCGAAAGGGGGAGGCTGTTGCCGCGAACCGGAGACGGTTCGGCCTTGGCGCGCATCAGGCCGCCTGCCAGCCTGCGGATCGGCGCGGGCTCCTCGTCCGAGAAGGTGAGCGCGTAGGCTTCCTTTTCCAACCCAGGCAGCAATGGCCAGTTGAACGCCGGATGGGCGCCGATCGAAGCCGGCAAAGTGTCGTTGCCGGTGTTGGTGATGTCGAACGCCAGTTTCAGGCCGGCATTTTCAACGCTGTAGGTAACCTCGAGCCGGAACGCGAAGGGATAGCGGGCGCGCGTCGCCTCGCTGTCGACAAGCACCAGCTTGCAGGACGTCGCTCCCTGCTCCACCCACTCGAACCTGACATCCCTGGCAAAGCCATGCTGGGTCATCGGATAGGTTTTGCCACGGTGGCGCAGTTGATCATTCTTGAGGCGGCCGACGATCGGAAACAACAACGGCGAGTGGCGCGGCCATGCCGGCCCCGCCTGCCAAAGCAGCTCGATCCCTTCATTTCTCAGCGAGCACAGTTCGGCGCCATCGGCCTTGATGGTCGCCTCAGTCGCGCCGCTGCGAAGCGTATGCTTGTCCATGCTCATACTTCACCACGCGAGGTGCCCCTGCCCCTCTCATAAGTCATGGCATTGCCCCCAGCAACGGCGATGCCCTGGCGGCGTCATTTCCTGATGGCATGGTTGCAAGGCTGACACAGCTTCCGGCCCGTGAAGCGCTTGATTTCCCCTGTTGTTGCGCGTTTCATTCGGGCAACGAACAAATACCCCGGGGAAACAGCCATGCCAGCGAAAATCATCGGTATGATCGGCACCCAGCAGGAGGGCGTCGCGGTTCACCTGATCAAGGGCCAGATATCGCGCCAATGGGTGATCGATTTCACCCGCCTGCATGAGCAGTGGAACTATGATTCCGTGCTGGTCGGATATTACGCCTCGGCCGCCGAAGGTTTTGCGATCGCGCTTTATGCGGCGGATCATACCGAGCGAATAAAATTCCTGATCGCGCATCGCCCGGGCTCGGTGGCGCCGGCGCTGGCGGCACGGCAGATCGCGACCTTCGACCAGCTGACGCAGGGACGGATGTGGCTGCACGTCATCGCCGGCACCAGCGACCAGGACCAGGCCAGCGAAGGCGACTTCCTGCCCAAGAACGATCGCTACCGCCGCGCCGGCGAGTATCTCGACGTCATGCGCCGGATCTGGACCAGCGACAGCCCGTTCAATCACCAGGGTGAATTCTATCGCATCGAGGGCGCGTACAGCGATATCAAACCGTTTCAGCAGCCCTATCCCCGTCTGTTCTTCGGCGGCTCCTCGGAGGGCGCGCTGGAAATGGGCGCCGCGCATTGCGATGTGTTCGCTATCTTCGGCGAGCCGCTCGCCGAGACGCGCGCCCGCGTCGATGATTTCCGCCGTCGCGCCGCCGCGTTCGGACGGCGCGCCGATTTCAACATGTCGCTGCGCCCGATCATGGCGGAAACCGAGGGCGCCGCCTGGAACAAGGCGCATGCGCTGCTGGCGGATGTCGAACGCAAAACGGGCGAAGCGCCGAAGCCGAGCAACCATTCCAGCGAACGCCTGCTGGGCTATGCCGCGCGCGCCGACGTGCATGATGAGCGCTTATGGATGGGGATCGCGCGCGCCACCGGCGCGCCCGGCAATACGTCCTGCCTGGTGGGAACGCCCGAACAGATCGCGGCTGCGGTGCTCAGGTATTACCGGCTCGGCATCCATTCGTTCCTGCTGCGCGGATTTGAGAATCCGCATGACACGATGGCGATCGGCCGCGACCTCATTCCCCTGATCAAGGCCGGTGCCGAGCAGATCGACCGGCAGGCCGAGGCGGCCGAGTAGCGTTGGCCCTCAGAATCTGCAAACACATCAAGATGCCGGGTCACTGCACGGCGCCAGGAAAGACTTTGGGACCAATTGCATGAAAGCCGTGGTGGTCGAGAATTACGATTCGATTGACGGCATCTCCATCAAGGAGATGCCGATGCCCGATATCCCGCCCGGCGGTGTCCGCGTCAGGATCGGCGCCGCTGCCATCGGCTTCGTCGACGGCTTGAAGGTGCAAGGGCTGTATCAGACCAAGGACCCGCTGCCGTTCGTGCCGGGCACGGAATTCGCTGGCGTGGTTGACGCTGCCGCAGGCGACGTCGCCACGTTCAAGCCGGGCATGCCCGTGGTCGGCATGGTCAGGTCCGGCGCGCTCGCCGAATACATCTGCGTGCCGTCAGCGGCGCTGAAGCCCTTGCCGCCAAAGATTGCCTTCGAGGCCGGAGCGTCTTTTCAGGCCAATTACCTGACCGGACTTTACGCACTGGATGCGCGCGCCGAACTGCGCAAGGGCGAAACGCTGCTGGTGCTGGGCGCCGCGGGCGGCGTCGGCATCGCGGCTGTGCAACTCGGCAAGCTGATGGGCGCGAAGGTGATCGCGGCCGCATCGACGCATGAGAAGCGCGAATTTGCCAAAGGATACGGCGCCGATGAAACGATCGACTACACCAAGGCGGACTGGCGCGACGCGCTTAAGGGCCTGACCGGCGGCAACGGTCCGGACGTTATCTTCGACCCTGTCGGCGGCGAGGTGGCGCTGCAGGCGTTCCGCTCGATCGCCTGGCGCGGACGGCACCTCGTGGTCGGATTTGCCTCCGGCACCATTCCGGCGCTGGCCTTCAATCTGCCGCTGCTCAAGGGCGGCGCCCTGCTCGGCGTCGATCTGGCGCAAATCCAGAAGCGCGAGCCGGAAACCCATACCCGCCTGATCGCACAATTGTTCGACTGGCTCGCGTCCGGCCAATTGAGCCCCGTGGTCGGCAAGGTCGTGCCGTTCGAGAATTTCCGCGAGGCGTTCAAGACCATGCAGTCGCGATCCGCGCTCGGTAAAATGATCGTCAAATTCGCCTGAGGACAGCAACATGCCCCAAGACAAGGCCGCCGACGGAACCGGGCGTCGCCTGATGCATACGCGAACGGTCGAATGCAACGGCTACATCAGGGAGGACGGGCTCTGGGAAGTCGAGGCGCGGCTGGTCGACGTAAAACCCTTCACGCAAGCCGCCGACAGCTATCGCGAGGAACTGAAGCCCGGCGATCCCGTGCACGACATCCGCCTGCGGCTCGCGATCGACGACACGATGAAAATCCACGAGGCCGAAGCGACCATGGCGGCGACGCCCTATCCCACCTGCATCGATGTCGAGCCGACCCTGCAGCGGCTGGTCGGCGAGAGCATCGGCAAGGGCTGGCGCGAGGTGGTCCGGCGGAAGATCGGCCGACTCGAGGGCTGCACGCATCTGTCGGAGCTATTGGGCCCGGCCGTGACCACGCTGTTTCAGACCATGTCGTACGGCAAGGATCCGGAAGGCCGAGATTCGATGGACGAGCAGCGCAACTCCGGTGAACGGCCGTTCTTCATCGGCGGCTGCTATTCCTGGCGCACCGACGGCCCCATCGTCGCCGACAAGTTCCCGCAATTTGCGACCAAGCCGGCCGCGCGGGATTAGGGGATTCGGACCAGGCAGAAACGCGTCCAACAAGAGCCGACGCGACAATCCGGCGCAGGTCCTGATCACGCAATTGCAATCCCCTGCTGCGTTGCCTTGTGAAGCCACGCGCTTGACAATGCGCTAACCTATGGTTGTCTTTCCCCATTTGATAGCCGTTTCTTGATTTTTGCGAAGTCGCGAACGGCGTTTTTGCAAAGGTACCGCGCTTGAAGCAAAGCGCCCGTCCGGCCGTTTCTCGCTCCTGGCGCGCGGGGGGATCTCATGTCGAGGCGTTTTGGAATTGGATTGCTGATCGCCTGCGTGATGGCAGTGGTGGTCCCGGTGCTGCTGGTCCTGGGTATCACGAGCTACTTTCACAGAGACATGATCGATTCCATCTACAAGAATGTCGAAGACATCGCTGACGCCACCGAGATGCCGCCGACTGTTACTTCCTTTCAATCCAGTCCGGAGGTCGTCAGCACCATTGGCGGCAGCGGCGAAGGGCTGAACTGCAGCCTCCCCGGCCTGGCCAACATGTTCTTCGACGACATCAAGAACCAAGGCGGCCGCCACGGCCTCGTGCTGCAACGCTTCCGGCAGGCATGCGTCTTTCACGATCTTTGCTATCGCCATGGCCTCGCCACCTATGGCTACAACCAGAACGATTGTGACCGCATCCTGCAGAACGCCGCGCTTCGGCTCTGCAATGTCTGGAATCCGATCGACAGAAAACGCTGCCAGACCGAATCAAAAATGGTTCTGGCGGGTGTCAGCCTGGGCGGCTCGGACGCCTATCGCGCCTGGGACCGGTCGACCTATTTCGAGTTTGAGCCGGATCCCTCGCGATCCAGCAGATTTTTGGTCAGCCGGGTGGTGGATCATCCTTTCAAGTCTGTCGATCGCGACAAGTACAAGGACGATCCGGATCAGGTCATTCTGACTTTCGACAATGTTCGGTCCAACCTCACCGTCACCTGTCTCAACTGCAAGGACGCGCCTGTTCTCAAACCGACCAACGACCGATACGATCTCAGCGCCGAGCTCCGATCGGTCGGTATCAAGCGGATTCCGGACGATCTGCTCAAGAGGGGCAGTTCGAATCTGTCTGATACCAATGCGGTTTGGCTGCCACCTCGTCGCCGTCACGCTGCACCACATCTGCTGGTCGATGGTGCGGGCAAAAATCGTCTGATCTGGATAACCCGGAACAATTCGGGAGACACCATGACCTGCATGGTGATGGGGGATGCGGCGAAGCTGCTGACCCACACGTTGCCGGAGCGGGACCTCTGCTCCGAGGAGGCGGATTCACAGCTTTCCATGGTTGAAGCCGACATGTTCTCGACGTCGCCGCTTCCCATGGAAATTCCGGCACGAAGTCCGAAGGACAACATATTCGCAACCGCAATCACCGTGAAGTCGTTCAGGCGCGACCTGGGCTTCTGTTCGCGGTCCGCATCCAGAACCATCGATCAAAAGGCAGGGGACGACGACAAAGCCAAGTGCATTCGCCTGGACGATGTGAAGATTTTTGAAGGTGCCGGGCTGGGCGCCTTTCAAAACTTTGCAATTGTGCGGCCGGGTCAGCTCGTCCTGTTCGCCCGCGATGTTGCGTTGGCTACGGCCACGACTTCGGCATGGACCCGGTTTTCTCAGAATATCTGGGGCGTCAAACACTCGCCCAGTGGCGTCATGCTGGTGATCGATGTCGCCGCGCCGTCCTCGGAAAAAGGGCCTTTGGCGCCCAAGATCAGGAAAAAGGTCAAGTTCAACATCGAGGACCGCTTTGATCCGATGATGCCGATCACGCGGCGAAGAGACGATCTGCGCTTCCTCAGCCTGGAGACCACGGACAAGGAGGTCGGCGTCCGCATGATCGACTTCGCCAAGGAGAACCCTGCGGTCGGCGACGTCAGACTTGAGATGAACGGAAGCAAGGTAAACTTGCATCGATCCTGGGCATCGCGGCCCGCGCTTGTGCTCGAAACACGCGAACCAAGTCCGAAGACCAAGCTTGTCTTCTCTCGCGGAGCGATAGCGGCCGACCCGCACGAATCCTTTGACGATGAACCTGACATCGCCGAACCGTCAAATCGTCCCTTCAACGCCACGAAGCCGCAAACAGAGTCGCTGGCTCTGGAAACGCTGATATTCGAACGCGACGCGGCCTCCTCCGCCGATAAGCCATTCGTGAAGACGAGCGCCGCGACCTGCATGGTGAAGTACACGTTCAGGCGCCACGAAGAATTCCTGTGCTATCGCAAGTTCGATCCACAACGCCCGATGCGGGCATCGCCGGCGGCCAGAATGCAGGCATCCCAGCTGCTGGTCGGACGCTTCGCCGGGCACGACGGATACGGCATCGCCTTCCCGGAGTTTTGCGCGAGTGGCCCTCCCATTATCCTAAGGCAGAACGGCGACGGCACCTTCGTGCCGGAGGAGGGCTCGACCGGCGGCGCAGGCACCTTCACACGCCAGGTCACGTGCAAACCGCTCGATTCGAACGCGTATGTCGGCGGACCAATCAAATCCACGCCGGATATGACGATCTCGGCCGCCGACTGGCCGTACCAGCCATAAACGGCAACCGGTCAGCTCTCGCGCCGCCCCGTCTTGACGACCTCCGCATGCGGATCGCCGGCGGGCAGGATGTCCCGGATGTAATCGCGGCCCTTCCATTCCGGCGGCGGCGGAGGCCCCGCGCCTTCGCGGGGAACGTAGGGCGACGGATTGGCGCCGGCGAGGTCCGGCACATAGCGCGGGCAGTTCGGATAGATTTCGCACTCGATCCGCACCACGAGTTGCGCGCCGTAATGCCGGCCGATCGCCGCCGCGTCGTCGAGGATAACAGCACGGCCGTTGATGCGCATACGCCGGCTCTTGCCGTCGAAGCGCACGAACAACAACCCGACATTCGGATTTCGCGACAAATTGCCGAGCGTCCGGTACATCGAATTGCCGTCATACTCCGGATACTCGATGATGTTGGGGCCAACGATTTTCACGAAACCGGGATCGCCCGACTTGATGTTGCAGTCGACATAATCCGCAAAGGAAGTACCGATGAAGAAGAACGGCGAACTCTCGATCAACGCCTTCTCGTCATCCCAGAACTCATAATGCTTGCGGTGCCGTTCGATCGCCTCGGCCACACGCCGCCCGTCGAACCGGTCCTGCAGTTCGCTCATTCCCTCGTGATAGAACGCCCGCTGCCACATCGATGTCGCTCCCTCTGTTGCCCTGGGAAGTGTAACGCCGATCGCCGCTGGCGGCCAGCCGCGCTGGTGTTCAGGAATTGCCGCGCGATCGCATGACGCGATCATAGACCGCGAACGCCGCCGCCAGCGCACAGCCGGCGATGATGCCGACCGTAAGGTCCTCGATCAGCGTGAGGCCGAAAGTGGCGAGCAGCACGCCGGCACCGCGCCAATCGTGCAGCAGATCAAGGAATTCTTCCTTCTCCGCCATGTTCCAGCACACCACGACCAGCACGCCCGCCAGCGCCGGCAGCGGGATGAAGCTTGCCAGCGGCGCTGCGACCACCATGAACACAAGCACGAACAGCGCATGCATCATGCCGGAGACCGGGCTGACGGCACCGGCGCGAATATTGGTGGCCGTGCGCGCGATCGTTCCGGTCACGCAGATGCCACCGAACAGTGCGGAGGCGACGTTGGCGACACCCTGCGCCACGACTTCCATATTGTAGCGGTGCTTGCGCCCCGTCATGCCGTCGGCGACCTTGGCCGAGAGCAGGCTCTCGACCGCGCCCAGCAGCGTGAAGGAGAGCGCGGCCGGCAACACTTCGAGTACGGACGCGTAGGAGATCGATGGCAACCGGGGTCCCGGCAATCCGTCCGGCAGCTGGCCAAAGCGGCTGCCGATGGTCTCGACCGGCAAGCCGAACAGCCATGCCGCCACCGACGCGAGCGTCACCGCGATCAGCATGCCCGGCCAGTTCGGCGCTATCAGCCGCAGCAGGAAGATCAAGGCGACCGAGCCGATGCCGACCGCAAGTGCGGCCGCGCTGATGGTCGGCAGCGCCTGACCGAGTGCCGCAAGCTTGGGCAGCAACGGTCCGGGTTCGACACCGCCTAATTTCAGGCCGCCGAGATCGCGCAGCTGGCTGGCAAAGATCGTGACCGCGATGCCGCAGGTGAAGCCGACGGTCACGGCGTGCGGAATGTAGCGAATGAGCGCGCCAAGCCGCAGCAGGCCGATCAGGGCCAGCATGAACCCGGAGAGGAAGACGGTCAGCAACAGGCCTTCCAGGCCGAATTTGGTGACGGTGGCCGCGACCAGCACGATGAAAGCGCCGGCCGGGCCGCCGATCTGATAGCGGCTGCCGCCGAGCGCCGAGACTAAAAAGCCGCCGATGACGGCGGCATATAATCCCCGTTCGGGCGAAACCCCCGAGGCGACGGCGATCGCCATCGACAGCGGCAGCGCCACGATCGCAACCGTCAGCGCCGCCAGCATATCGCGGCGGAGGTGGCCAAGATTGTATCCCTCGGCCAGCACGGTAGCGAGTTTCGGACGATAGGTATGGGCCGTAGCGGAGCCGTCAGGCATTGCGGGTAAGCCGATCTGGACTTGGGCATCATAGCCGAGGACCGGATACGGGGCCATGCGCGGAAAAGGCGTTTCCTCCGCAACTTTCGTTTGATCCGGATCAAACGCCGGTCAGCATGCCCCTGCGTCCTTGAGACCGCGATAGGCTGATATCGCGGCGCTCCGCAACCTTTGCCTTTGCCGGCTATAGCCCGGTGGCCGGCGTTGGCCTGGATTATCGCCTTGAGCCGACAGTCCGAGCCTTGCGAAGCGCTTGAGATCGCGAAGATCGCCGAGCGTGCGTTGCAGCTGCCTCGCTGGCTTGTGGACGTGACGGAACTCGCCATCGCCGAAAACCGGGACGATGCCCGTCAGCGCCTCCAGCATGTAGCGAAATCGCTTCGCCCTGATCCGCAGCCGGTGACGATCTGATGCGCCGAGGGCTTTGAGCCGCCGGCCTTTGCGGATCAGCCGCCGGCGCCAGCGATTGAGCTCGCGCTTGCAATAGGCCTTCAGCGGCCTTGCGGACTTGCGGCGCAGCATCCGCTCCCAACGCGGGAGCCATGACCCGCCCCCGATCCAGCCGGACATCGCCTCGATCAGGTCATGAAATCGCGGAGAACGCAGGCAGCGAACCATCCGGCGATGATCGCGCGTCTGATGCGCATCGAGATCCTCGCCGATCATGCGTTGCGCCCAGTCCCGGTACCGTTCGCGGCGTGCATATTCCACGACCACGTCGCTGTCGCGCGCGGCGCCGAGCGAGCCGTTCAGCCATGCAAGCTCCTTCTTCAGGCGCCGCCATTCCGCATCGACCACGATCGAAGCGAAGAAGAACACGGCGGACCGCAGCCGGGTAATGGCAACACGAATCTGATGCACGGCTTCGGCATCGCCGGCGCAGGCGCTGCTGTGATGCAGCCTGACCTTGCCGACGCAGTCCAGCGCGATTTTCTGGAACGCGGTCGCGCAATCGAACTGAATCGCCGAAGCGGCCTTGCGCAGGCCCATTTTGGTTTTGCCAGCGCCCTTCATCTGACACGCCCGATGGCGGGCCGAGCATAGAGGCTGCCGCTCCGCAAAGGTTTCATCCCCGTCACGCGCTCCGGTCGAACTCGCCTAACATGGCCTGACCCGTCGCACGGCGCCAGCCCGTACGGCCGGCCAAAAGCAGGCTGCGGCTTGCGGAAATGATCACCGCAACCGTCAAGCCGGGATAGAGAGTTTTGCGTCAGGCCAATCAGCAGTTGAGATGCCTTACGTCGTTCGGCCTATCGCTCCTAGAGCCGGCGTGGCGACCAGAACGCCACCGAGTAGATTACGGCAAATCCGAGAAACGCCGCAGCCCAGGCGATACCGGCAGCCACCAGCAGCGGACCCGTGTGGTCCGTTTCCAGCACGGCGCAGACCCGCGCGAGGGCGGCGATAATCACCGCAGCGTAAATCAGCTGTGTCGCCGGAGACGCTTGGAGCCGCTGTCCGGTATGACCGAGCGTTGCCCGGCTCATCACCGCCAGTGTCATGGTGCCGATCGCTCCTCCCGTCCACGCATGGATTCCAGCGCTCGGCGCCACGAGGTCGAAGGCGCTGAGCGCGGTGAGGATGAATCCCGCCGGGACGAACGCATAGGCAACGTGCAGGATCAGCACCAGCCGGTCGGCGAATGTCCGGTATCCGGTCCAGCGCACAAGCCGGATCAGGTGCATGCCGCCGCAGACCAGCAACAATCCGCCGGTGGTCCGGTCCAGCGGTCGCACAACCCAGAACAGGAGGACGAGCACGCTCAAGGCGATGGTCGCGACATCGAAGCGGCCGAACGGCGCGGGCATCTGGCCGGGAGTTCGTTTTGCCAGCCAGTTGCGGGTGAAGCTTGGGATGATCCTCCCGCCGATCAGCGCAATGAGGCCGATCACCACGGCGATGCCGCCACGGGTGGTGTATTCGGCCAAGCCTTCGAAATGCGCCTCCAGATGAAACGCCAGATTGCCGGCGGCGAGCAGGCTGATGATGGCGACGATCATGAGATTGCCCCACTTCTTGCCCGCAATGATCTCGCGCGCGGCGGAAGCCGCCAGCAGGATGAGAAACACCGAATCGATCGCCGCGGCCGGCGCCCAGCCAATCCAGGCCGATATGCTGACGGCAATTCGGCCTGCAACCCAGGTCGAGAACAGCAGGATCAGCGGCCTGCCCTGCAGCGGCAATCTGCCCGTCCAGTTCGGCACCGCTGTGAGCAGAAAACCGGCGATAACGGCCGCGATATATCCGAACAGCATCTCATGGACATGCCAGTCCCGGGGCGCGAACGCCGTGCTGAGCTGCAGCCGACCGTAAAACACCGGCAGCCACATCAGAATGATGGCACCAGCATAGACGGATCCGAAAAAGAAGAACGGCCGGAAGCCATACGAAAACAAGGCGGGGCCTCGATAATCTCTCAAGCGCGATACTGACATGATTTGGACCCTGCTCCGGCTGTTGCTGGCCGCACCCTAGCCGGCGCGAAGCGCGCCCTCTTTGTCGAGGCGCAAAGACGACGGCCTCGCCCAGGCGTATTCGCAAGAAGGTTCAGCAAAATGGAGATAGACGATGCGAATCTTTGCGCGACTACGGACGGGTTTGGGACGGTTGCCGATTCAGCCTCAGGACGACTCGAAAACCACTCGCGACGGGACAGAAATGGCTGCGACTGCACCATCCAGTTCCCCTACAGCCGAAATCATGTGCTGCGGCCATTGTTCAGGCAACGCCGAAGGGCACATTTCGGAACTGCCAGGCGCGCGATAAAACAAGGAAAGCGGCCGACAAGGCCGCTTTCCTTTCTTTCATGCCATCAATTTATTTCGCTGCCGTCTTTGTCGCGGCAAGCTTTGCGAACAGCGCGGCAAATACCTGTTTGGCTTTGCCGACCTGAGGCACGGCCTTGGCCTGCTCCTCGTTGGCGGGCGTCCCCACCACGATCATCGCCACCATGCCCATGCCGTAATGTGGCGCGCATTTGACGCCATAGATCCCGGCCTGATCGAATTTGGCGGCGACATCCTCACCCATCTTTCCGATGAAGGTGACCCCGCCGTCCGGCAGCATGCCTTTGATGGTCTCCGCGTTATGCCCCTTGTCGGTCGACACGAACTTGACGGTATCGCCCGGCGCAACCTTTACCAGGGCCGGCTCGAAAACCATCAATCCTTCGGTTCCCTTGTTGAGCATCTTGACTTCGACTTCGGCCGCCGTTGCGCCACCGGCCACCGCCATGGCTGCGGCCACCACGGCCATTACCAAATATCTGCGCATCCTGATCTCCTGTCGATCGGTCGGGTCTCCATTCGGACCCCATCGCGCCTTCTAGTCCCCAATCGCAGGGCGGAACTTGTTTTAGCGCAAGCTCCCAGCCGATTGTCGCGGTATGATGAGGCTGCAGCGCCGGTCACGCCAAATGACGGCGGCCGATTGCCACCCGTAATTCTCACGTCCGATTTCAGAACGGCATCCGGAACCTCCCATGGCCCCCCTCGACCGTTCAATTGTCGCAAATGTCCCGATCTTCGCCTCCTTGAGCGCCGACGATCTCGACGCCATCCTGTGCGACGCCCGATCGGTCAGATATCCGAAAGACAGCAGCGTATTCGACCAGGGCGGCGAAGCTCATTCGTTCTTCGTTCTGCTGCACGGCCATCTACGGGTTGAAAAGACCACGCCGCAGGGCCAGCAAATCGTGGTTCGCTACGTCTCGGCGGGTGAATTGTTTGGCGTCGCGCAGGCGCTGGCGCTCAAAAACTATCCGGCAACTGCGATTGCGGTCGTCGACAGCGTGGCCTTGTCGTGGCCATCGGCGCTGTGGCCGCAGCTGACCGCGAAGTTCCCGGCGCTGGCGGCAGGCGCGTTGCAGACCGTCGGCAGCAGATTGCAGGATACGCAGGACCGCGTCCTCGAAATGTCCAGCGAACAGGTCGAGCAGCGCGTCGCGCATGCGCTGCTGCGCCTGGCCAAGCAGGCAGGCCGCAAGGTTGAGCATGGCGTCGAGATCGATTTTCCGATCAGCCGGCAGGATGTCGCCGAGATGACCGGCACCACCCTGCACACCGTGAGCCGCATTCTCAGCGCATGGGAGCAACAGGGGCTGGTCGAGGGCGGACGACAGCGCATCGTGCTGCGCGATCCCCACCGACTGTTCGAAATCGCGGAAGGCCAAGGCAAATAAGATCGACCGGTAAGATCGGCAACTAGGACCCGTTCAGGCTTGAACGACGGCGCGCAGTGCCGTCAGGAACGCACCGCCGTCTACCTCGTGCTCGCGGCTGGCTTCGTCAATCGAGTGGAATGTCGCGATCGGGCAGCCGACGCAGCCCATCCTGAAATCCATGAACACCCGTATCGAAGCAGGCCAGCGGTTCATCACCTGGTCGACCATCATGTCAGGCGTGGGCATGCTCTTTTTCATGCTGCCAGCCTAGGCACCCGACCACTTCTTTCTTTGTTCGGGAGCAAACAGCGGCGCGATTGGTCTTCTTTCCGGGAAGCTTGCGCTGGCGCAAAGAGCGCTTCCGATCCTTGGGGCACAAGGGTGACACGAAATTCAAATGCAGACACCAACAGGAGAGTGTCATGATCACCCGCCGTATCGCCCTGCTCGGCGTCGCAGTCGCCGCGCTTGTCGTTGCCGTCCCCGCGCTGGCCGCCGACGATCTCAACCTGCCGCGTCAGGCGGTTGCGCTGGTGGCGCCGCCGTTCGTGCATCCGCACGAACAGGCCACCAAGGAAGGCCCGAAGATCATCGAGTTCAAACTTGTCATCACGGAGAAGGAAGTCGTCATCGACGAGGCCGGCACCAAGTTCCAGGCGATGACCTTCAACGGCTCGATGCCCGGTCCGCTGATGGTCGTCCATGAAGGTGATTACGTCGAGGTGACGCTGGTCAACCCCGAAACCAATGCGATGCCTCATAACATCGACTTCCATGCCGCGACGGGCGCATTGGGCGGCGGCGCTCTGACCCATGTGAACCCCGGCGAACAGGTGGTTCTGCGCTGGAAAGCAACGCGCACCGGAACGTTCATCTATCACTGTGCCCCGGAAGGCATGATTCCCTGGCACGTCGTGTCGGGCATGCACGGCACCGTGATGGTGCTGCCGCGCGACGGCCTGAAAAACCGCGAGGGCAAGGCGCTGCGCTACGACCGCCTCTATTACGTTGGCGAGAACGACCTCTACGTGCCCAAGGATGAGAAGGGAAAATACAAGAGCTACGAAACGGTCGGAGAATCGTTCGCCGACACCACCGAGGTCATGCGCAAGCTGATCCCGACCCACGTCGTCTTCAACGGCAAGGTCGGCGCCCTCACCGGCAAGAATGCGATGACGTCGAAGGTCGGCGAGACCGTCATGATCGTTCATTCGCAGGCCAATCGCGACAGCCGTCCGCATCTGATCGGCGGTCACGGCGATTACGTCTGGGAGACCGGCAAGTTCGTCAACCCGCCGGAGAAGGATCTCGAGACCTGGTTCATTCGTGGCGGCTCAGCAGGAGCTGCGCTCTACACGTTCAGGCAGCCCGGCATCTACGCCTACGTCAACCACAACCTGATCGAGGCCGTCGAACTCGGCGCCACTGCCCACTTCAAGGTCGAGGGCAAATGGAACAACGACCTCATGAAGCAGGTGCAGCCTCCCGGCCCGATCCTGCCCGGCAAGTCCAGCGCGGCTGATGCTGTGGTGAAAACCAGATAACGACCTCGCGGCCTGAAGCCATTGCTGCGGGCCGCGGTGACCGGAGGACCGCCCCATGCTGCTCGCCATGAAAATCAAGGCCGCGATAACAGCGGCCGTTCTGGCCAGTCCGATCGCGCTGACGGTCGCCCCTGTTGCCCACCCCGTCGATTCCGCGATCATCGAAATTGCCGCAAAACCGTTTCAGTATCGGCTCGCCGGCGATTTCTCCCGCGACGGCAAACCCGCGCCAGCCCCGCTGCGTGAAGCGCTTCTAGCCGCCAGTATCAAGATCATGAACCGTCAGGTCACCGCGGGCGAATATGCGCGCTGCGCCGATGACGGCCGATGTCCTAAAATCCCGCAAGCCTCCGCGATGGCGGAGCGTCCAATGGTCGGCGTCAGCTGGCGGGATGCAACGGCCTATGCCGAATGGATGACGAACAAGACCGGGGTCCTGCACCGCCTTCCCACCGACGAGGAATGGGTGTTCGCAGCCGGCCAGAAGGTCCGCGACGAAGCGCTGCCGGTGGTCGACCCGGTCGATCCCGCGCAGGCCTGGATTGCGCGTTACGAGGCGGAAGCCAACCGGGCGCGGCCCGGCGCGCTCGACCCGCAACCGGTCGGCGCCTTCGGTCGCAACGAGAACGGGCTGCTGGATGTCGGCGGCAATATCTGGGAATGGACCAACAGCTGCTTCCTTCGCATGACGCTGGAGCCGACGGGGGCCGCGCGCGTGACCAACACCAATTGCGGCGTTCGCGTCGTGCAGGGCGCCCACCGGACCTATATGACCGACTTCATCCGCGATCCTCGCACCGGCGGCTGCGCCGCCGGCGTGCCACCCGCCAATCTCGGCTTCCGCCTGGTAGTCGAAGACAAAAATTGGCCAGCGCTGCAAAGAATGATCGTCGCGACCTTCAGGCCGGGTTAGAACGGCCTACGTCAGGTCATGAATTGTCGCGCCGCGATCAGCCCGCGTGCTCGATGGCGCGGATCGCGCCGCGCAGTTCGGCCAGCCCACGCAGCCGGCCGATCGCGGTGTAGCCGGGATTGGTGCGCTTGGTCTCGGCGAGATCGTCGAGCATGCGATGGCCGTGGTCCGGCCGGAATATGATTTTTTCACCTGCCGAACGTTTCCGGTTTTCGCTCAGCAACGCCTTGAGAACAGCGATCATGTCGACGTCGCCATCGAGATGGTCGGATTCGAAGAACGACAGGCCGTCGGCCTCGCGCTTGGTCGCGCGCAGATGCGCAAAGCCGATCCGCGGCGCGAATTGTCTCGCGATCGCCGGCAGATCGTTCTGCGCACGTACGCCGAGCGAGCCGGTGCAGAAGCAGATGCCGTTCGCCTTGGACGGAACCGCGTCGAACAGCGCCTGGTAGTCTTCGGCCGATGAAGCGATCCGCGGCAGGCCGAACAGCGGCCGCGGCGGATCGTCCGGGTGCAGCGTCAGCGTCACGCCAAGCTGCTCGGCAACGGGCGCGACGCGCGCGAGAAACTCGATCAGATGCTGGCGCAGCACGGCGGTGGTGATGCCGCTATATTGCTGCAAGCGGTCGCGGAACTGCGGAATGGTCAGGGGATCGGTGGTCGATCCCGGCAAGGCGCTGGCGATGTTGGTGACGAGGACATCGATATCGGCCTGCGTCATCCCGGCGTGAAGCTGCTTGGCACGGGCGCGCGCGCTTTCCGAATATTCCGCCGCCGCGTCCGGGCGCTGCAGGATGTGCAGGTCGAACGCCGCGAACCGTTCCTGGTCGAAGCGCATCGCCTTGGCGCCGTTCGGCAGTTCCCATTCCAGATCGGTTCGGCACCAGTCCACGACAGGCATGAAATTGTAGCAGATGATCTTGATCCCGGCGGAGGCCACCGCCTCCAGGCTCGCGATCCAGGCCTCGATCGAGCGCGTCGCCTTACCGCCGAGCCGCTTGACGTCGTCGGGGATCGGAATCGATTCCACCACCGACCAGGTCAGCTGCGAACGGCCGGGCTGGCTTTTCTCGATGATGTGCTTGCGCTGCTCGACGCCTGATCGCGTCCAGGCTTCGCCGATCGGCACCTGGTGCAGCGCGGTGACCACGTCGGTGGCACCCGCCTGGCGGATATCATCGAGCGACACCGGATCGTTCGGCCCGTACCACCGCCATCCCTGCAGCATCATGGGAATTCTCCTGAATATCTTCCGGTCACTGCGCCGTCAGCACGACCTTGACGCTCTGCGAGCGGTCGAGCGCGAGGCGAACCGCATCGGGTGCGACCGACAGCGGACGCTCGGCCGTTACCAGCGACAGCACATCGACGCTGCCGTCGGAAATCAGTTCGACCGCGGTCATGAATTCCGGCCCGAAGCGGAACGAGCCGCGCAGATCGATCTCCTTGGCCATGACAGCGTTCGCCGGCGTTGGAATTTGCCCGCCCGGCAGATTGCCGATCTGGACGACGACGCCGCCGCGCCTGACCGCGCCGATGGCGCTGGCAAGGCCGGCCGCCGTGCCCGACACTTCAAATGCGACATCGTAGGGCGCGACGGCCTTCAGGGCTTCATCGCCTTTGGAGATGTCGATGACATGGTTGGCGCCGAGCCGGGTTGCGAACGCCAATGGCGCGGCGGCGATATCGACGACGGTGACTTCGGCAATGCCGGCGCGGCGCGCGGCCAGCATCGTCAGCAGGCCAATGGGACCCGAGCCGAACAGCACCGCACGTTTTCCGCTGACATCTCCGGCGCGGGCGACCGCGTGCAGGCAGACTGCCAGCGGCTCAGCCAGTGCCGCCGCCTGGTACGTCACGTGGTCTGGAATCCTGACGCACTGCGCGGGAATGGCGTCGAACAGGCTGGAAAACCCGCCCTGCATGTGCGGCGTCTTGGAAGCCGAGCCCATGAAGAAGATGTTCTCGCACAGGTTCAGCCGGCCCTCGCGGCACGGCGTGCAGTGGCCGCACCAGCGCGACGGATTGACGGCGACGCGATCGCCGGTCTTCAGGCCGGGCGCGCTGCCCGAGATCTCGACGACTTCGCCCGCGATCTCATGGCCGAGCACCAGCGGCGAGGTGACGACGAAATCCCCGGTGCGGGCATGGCGGTAGTAATGCATGTCGGAGCCGCAAATGCCGCCGGCGCCGAAGCGAATCCGCACCATGCCCGACGCCAGCGGATCGAGCGGGCGCTCGACCATGCGCAGGTCCTCGGGGCCAAACAATGTTGCAGCCAAAGCCATCGATGTCATTTTGCGAGTCCTATCACTTAGCAAGTCCCATATATTTCGGCAGCCAGAGCGTCAGCTCCGGGATGTAGGTGATGGCGATGAGCGCCAGCAGCAGCGGCACCAGCCAGGGGAGGATCGCCATCGTCGTGCGCTCAACCGAGAGTTTTGCGACGCGGGCGAGCACGAACAGCACCATACCAAGCGGCGGGTGCAACAGGCCGATCATCAGGTTGAGCGTCATGATCAGCCCGAAATGAATGGGATCGATGCCCAACTTCAGGACGATCGGCAGCAGGATCGGCACCAGGATGGTGATCGCGGCGATGGTGTCGATGAAGCAGCCGACGAACAGAATCAGGATGTTCGCCAGCAGCAGGAACACCCATTTGTTCTGGGTGATCCCGAGTATCGCGTCGCTCAGGATCTGCGCCGCCTGCGACACCGTCAAGAGCCAGGCGAAGATCGAGGCCGCCGTCACGATGAACAGCACCGATGCCGTGGTCTCGATGGTATCGAAGGTCGCCTTCGCCACGGTCTGTAACGTCATCGAGCGATAGCGCACCAGCCCGAGGAACAGCGACCAGATCACAGCGGCTACCGCGGCTTCCGTCGGCGTGAACCAGCCCAGCGTCATGCCGCCGATCAGGATGACCGGCGCCATCAGCGCCATCACGGCGGAGAAATCGAAATACCAGTCGAGCGCCAGCAGCGCCACGAGCCCGATGCCAACGGCCATGTTGACCGAGAGCCCGGCGAGCACCAGCAGCCAGACCGCGAGCGGAAAGCACAGCACGACCACGATCTCGAGCCCGGCCGAGCCGATCTGCCGCCAGGAGAACGGCGTATCGCTGCCCCAGCCGTTCTTGTGGGCGAAATAGGCCACGGTCGCCATCATCATCAAGGTCATGACGACGCCCGGAATGAGGCCGCCAAGGAACAGCGCGCCGATCGAGACGTTCGCCATCATGCCGTAGATCACGAACGGCAGCGACGGCGGGATGATCGGGCCGAGCGTCGCCGACGCCGCGGTCACGCCGACGGAAAACTCCGTCGAATAGCCATGGTCCTTCATCGCCTTGATTTCGATGGTGCCGAGGCCTGCGGCATCGGCGATCGCGGTGCCGGACATGCCGGAAAAGATCACCGAGCCGACGATGTTGACGTGGCCGAGGCCGCCGCGCATCCAGCCCACCAATGCGACCGCAAAGCTGTAGATGCGCCCGGTGACGCCGGCGATGTTCATCAGGTTGCCGGCGAGGATGAAGAAGGGAACGGCCAGCAGCGGAAAGCTCTCGACGCCCGCGATCATGCGCTGCGCCAGCGTCACGTCGGGCGTGATGCCGGTGACGAGAATATACAACAGCGACGAGACCGCCATCGCCAGTGCGACGGGAAGGCCGACCAGCATCAACAGCAAAAATGCCCCAAGCAGCAGCAGCATCGCCCTACCCTTCCGTTCCGTCGAACGCGCCGGGGCGCTCCAGTATCGAATAGCCGCGCCGCCAGTTTTCGATCGCAATCTGGATCGATCGGCCGAACATCAGCACGAAGCCGAGCAGCACGCCGTAATAGACAAACCCTTTTTCGATCTTGATCGTCGTCATCCGCTCTTCGCCGATGATCTGGATGTAGACCCAGACCAGCTTGATCGCATAACCGAAGAACGCGATCCGGATCAGGTCGATCACGGTCGAGAGCGCGCGCCCCACCGCATGCGGCAGATAGCGGAACACCAGGTCGACCTGGATGTGCCGCGACAGCCGCACGCACATTGATGAGCCGATAAACACCACGCCGATCAGGCAATAGGTCGCGATCTCCTCGGTCCAGGCGTAGCTGTCGTTGAGGACGTAGCGGGTGAAGAACTGCAGGAAGACGCACAGCGCCATGATCCAGAAGATCACCAGCGCCAGCCAGTCCTCGAACGCATACGGACTGAGGTCGGCGCCCTTCGGCGCCTCGTCCTCGAACGTATGGGCGATCTCTTCCGCCGTGATCTGCTTGTGCACTTCAGCCGTAGACATGCGTTTAATCCCCAAGTCGCGTCGCGTGATTGGCTCACGTCATTCCGGGGCGGCTCGGAGAGCCGAACCCGGAATCTGGAGATCCCGGGTTCGACGCTGACGCGTCGCCCCGGGATGACGACTTCGTCGTCACTTCACCGCCTGGATGCGATCCCAGTCGGCCTTGCGGTAGTCGAAGCTTTCAAAGCTCGTGGTCTTGATCACGGTGTCACGGAACGCGGCCTTGTCGACCTCGGTGACGGTGAGACCCTTCTGCTTGAAGAAATCGACCAGCTTGGCTTCGTTGACCTTGATCTCGCCGGTTGCCTTGGCAGCGGCTTCCTGGGTGACTTCGGTGAAGATCTTGCGATCCTCTTCGCTGAGCTTCTTCCAGAGCCCGCCTGAAATAATCGTGTTGAGGTGGTCGACGATGTGACCGGTCAGCACGATGTGCTTCTGCACCTCGTAGAACTTCTTCGCTTCGATGGTGGTGAGCGGATTCTCCTGGGCTTCCACGGTGCCGTTCTGCAGCGCCAGGTAAACCTCGGCGAAGGCGATCGGCGCGGTGTTGGCGCCGCAGGCGCGCGGCATCGCCAGATACGCCGGCACGTCGGGCACGCGTATCTTGAGGCCCTTCATGTCCGCGCAGGCCTTGATCGGGCGGTTCGACGAGGTGTGACGCACGCCGTAATAGGTCACCGCCACGATGCGGTGGCCGGTCTTGTCTTCATAGCCCTTGGTGAGATCCTTGAAGACATCGCTCTTGGTGTAGGCCAGGAGATGATCGGCATCGCGGAACGTGTAGGGATAATAGGTCACGCCGATCGGCGGAAAACTCTTGGCGGCGAAGCTGGAGCCGGAGATGATGATGTCGACCGAGCCCAGCGAAAGGCCCTGGTTGATATCGGCTTCCTTGCCGAGCTGCGAGGCCGGATAGACGTCGATCGCATAGCGGCCGTTGGTGCGCTTGCCGATCTCCTGTGCGGCCCACACCGACGCGGTGTGGAACGGCTCCGACGTCTCGTAGACGTGCGCCCATTTGAGTTTGGTCTGCGCCATACCGGCGCTGGTGGCGGCAACAAGCACGGCAGCGGAAGCCGCCAATACAATTGTCAATTTCTTCAACATGAAATCTCCTCCATTGTTACATTTGCTTTTCTTACTCAACCGATTCAGCCTTTTGGGCCGAACCGTTCGAATGCCTGATCAGCCGCTCCTTGCCTGCGCGCGAGGGGATGGGGCTTCGGTTCCAAAATTTTGTGCAAAGCGTTCCTGCGAACGCGCCAGATGCTCGCGCATGGTAAGGCGCGCGGCGTCGGGATCGCGCGCGGCGATGGCGTCGCGGATCGCCTGATGCTCACTGAGCGCGGCGCCCCAGGATTCCGGGTTCTCGAAATAATGCGCCAGCTTGGCGAAATAGGGATTGAGCCGCTGGTCGAACAGTTCGCCGACGACGCGAACCAGCACGGCGTTATCGAGACTTCCCGCCACCGCGACATGGAAGGCGCGGTCGTGGATCATCGAGGCGTCGCCGGGATGCTGGGTGTTTGCCATCGCCAGCAGCGAGGCGTCGATGCGCGCGATATCTTCCGGCTTGGCCACCCTCGCCGCCTCTTCGGCGATGGCGCCTTCGATGAACTCGCGGGCGCGCAGCAACTCGAACGGCCCTTCGATCATTGCGGAGGCCGGCAAAGGCGCGGCAAGCGCGGCCGGATCGCTGACATAGATTCCGGAGCCGACACGAATGCGAACACGTCCTTCGACTTCGAGCGCGATCAGCGCTTCGCGCACGGTGGGACGGGAGACCTTCAATTGTTCGGCGATATCGCGTTCGGTCGGGAGCCTGGAGCCGACGGCGTATTCGCCGCTGTCGATCAAGGCGCGCAGCTGATCGGCAACCTGGCGGTATAGGCGTCGCGCTTCCACTGCCTCTAACGGCACGCTGGTTTCCTCCGAACGACCTCGTGGATCGATTCTTTTCTGGTTGGCTCTGGCCAATCGGCTGGTCTTGAGTTCCAGTGCCGATCGGTAAATTGGCCTTACCAATTGACCAAACATTGACCTTACGGGCGCGCTATGTCAAGGCGAATGGCGAAAATTCCGCCATTCCAACCCAAAGGAGGCCGATTTGCGCCTCTCGAACGCCAGCCTCGCCCGGCTCCCCGGCCATATCCGCCGCCCCGGTTACGACCGGGCACGGGTCACATCAGGCATCGTCCATCTCGGAATCGGCGCGTTCCACCGCGCGCACCAGGCGGTCGTAATCGACGACCTGCTCGCAAACGGCGTGACGGACTGGGGAATCATCGGCGCCAGCCTTCGAAGTTCGGACACCCACGACGCCCTCGCCCCGCAGGATTGTCTCTATGCGGTTGCCGTTCGCTCCGGCGCGGGCACTGAGCACCGGATCATCGGCTCGGTGCTGAAGACGGAAGTCGCCAAGAGCAACCCCGCGCAATTGATCGCGCGCATGGCTGATCCCGCCACGCGCATCGTCTCGCTGACGATCACCGAGAAAGGCTATTGCCACACGCCGCAGACTGGCGAACTCGACTCAGACCATCCCGATATCGTCCACGACCTTGCAAACCCGGATGCACCGCGATCGGCTCCGGGATTCATCGTCGCCGCATTGGTGCGGCGACGGGCGACGGGCACAACGCCGTTCACCGTCCTCTCCTGCGACAATCTTTCGGCCAACGGCCATACCGTGAAACGGATCCTGACGCAGTTCGCTCACCTGCGCTCGCCCGAGCTTGGAAAGTGGATCGCCGATCACGTCGCCTGCCCGTCCACGATGGTCGATCGCATCGTGCCCGAAACCACCGACGCCGATCGCGCGGCGGTCTCGTCCGAACTCGGCATGACCGACGCATGGCCCGTGATATCAGAGCCGTTCACGCAATGGATCGTCGAAGACAATTTTCCGGCCGGCCGCCCCGATTTCGCACGCGCCGGCGTGCAGCTCGTCACTGATGTGACACCGTTCGAACACATGAAGCTGCGGCTGCTCAATGCCAGCCATTCGGCGCTGGCCTATCTCGGCTATCTCGCGGGCCATGAGACCATTGCCGCTGCGATGACCGACGATCGCTTTGCGGCGTTCGCCCATGGCGTGATGCAAGAATCCGCCGTGACGCTTTCGATGCCCGAGGGGACTGACCTGGCGGGATACAGCGCCTCGCTTCTCGAGCGCTTTGCCAACCCCGCCCTGCGTCACCGCACCTGGCAGATCGCGATGGACGGATCGCAGAAACTGCCGCAGCGGCTGCTCGGCACGATGCAGGACCGGCTGCGGCTGGGCTTGCCGATCGATACGCACGCGCTCGCCGTCGCAGGCTGGATGCGCTACGTCACGGCCAGCGATGAGAAGGGACAGGCGATCGAGGTGCGCGATCCCTTAGCGGCGGAACTGGCCGCGATCGCCAAAACAGCCGGCCCCGTCGCTGATCGGCTGGCGCCTGCGCTGCTCGACGTTCGTTCGATCTTCGGCGAATTTGGAAACGACCCCCGCCTGCGCAACGCCGTGACGCGCGCGCTGGCGCAGCTCTACGAATTGGGCGCCCGTCGGGCGGTGAAGGCCTGGCTGCCGGCATAAGCGACGGCGCTGGTCGCGGAGCATTGCTTCGCAGGGTTCCGATTTGCGCGCCAAATGAGTGGCCGGGAACATTCCAAATCCGGGAACATTCGGTAAGCGGTGGGGTTGGTGTTCATCGACCTGAAGGAGTTCAGTCATGAAGAAATTTATCGTAGTGCTCGCGATTGGCGCCGGCACGCTGCTCGCTACCGGCGCAACGGCCGCACCGCTCTCGCATGGCATTACCGTGATGCCGGATAACGGCATCGAACATGTCAGAATGGTGTGCGACGAATATGGCCAATGCTACCGTACCCGTGGCGGCCGCCGCGTTGTCGTTGAGCGGGAATACGGCGACAGCTACAATTACGCTCCGCGCGAGCGATACATCGAACGCCGCGGCTATTACAATGACGGCCCGAGCGTCGGTATCGGCGTGGGACCGGGCGGAGTCGGTGTTGGATTTGGCGCCGGACCGCGCTGGTAGGATTTTAATTTCGCAAGTCGAGGCCGCAGAGAAATCTGCGGCCTTCGGCGCGCTCGGCCTCCGCTTGAGGGTTTGTAGATGGACGAAAACAAATTCGCCGCACTGCTCGGTCACGCAGCGCTGAAGGTGTGGCCGGAGCTGTCGCGCGACGCCCAGGAAATGTTGTTTGCGGCTGCCGTCGATGACGGCGTCATTGCAAATACACTCGCAACCTACCTGCACGATCATCATCCCCGGACCGCCCATCCGCCAAAGCCGACGGCGCTGGCCTGATTCTGATCTGCATGGCGGCAGAATTTTACAACCGCCGTAGAACTATTCGAAAACCTCTGCTCGCCTGACGCAGACGCTCGCCAGATTGCAAGCACCAAGATTGCAAATCTGGCGCGGGCTACGGGAGCGATTTCGCTTCCTCTCGCAGCGCACACCGCTGATAATACTTTCAGAAGACACAACCCTGTGTTTCAATCGGCCCTGCGGAAACCGCAACCGCGTGCGTCCGCAGGCCGGCTCCTGCCCCGATCGCGAGTCCCGGCCAGCAGAAAAACAACGCACGGTCTCAAAACCATAACAACGGAGGAAATCCATGGACATCGATCGTCGTCAGCTTGCGTTACCGGTACTCGCCATCGGACTTCTCGGCGTGATGCCAGCCTTCGCCGGCGCCGATGAAGATGCGGTCGCCAAGAACCTCGAGGCCTTCCGCACCGCGCAGGCCGCCGCCAACGCCGAGGGACTCGCCGCGCTTTGCGCAGCCGAACTCAGCTACAGCCACTCGGATGGCCGGGTCGAGGACAAGGCGGCCTTCATCGCCGGCGCGACCAGCGGAAAATCGAAGTGGCTGTCGCTGACCTATAAAGACCCCGCGATCCGCGTCGTCGGCCCGGCAGCGATCGTCCGGTTCCACTGGCTCGGCGAGCAGGAAGCCGTCGCCGACGGCAAGAAGAGCTCCACCAACCTCCACATTCTGATGAACTGGCAGAAGCAGGGATCGGACTGGAAACTGCTGTCGCGCTCGGCGACCAAGCTCGGATAGCAGCCTCCGCTTCGTAACGGCCCTCGCCGCCAATCGACCACCAACAGCGCACATCGTGCGCTGTTGGTGCGTTGGCAGGCGTCAATAAAAGAAGCCGGGAATCTGGAATGGACTTCATCGAACTTGATGGCGTCGGGCTGCGCTACGAACTCAGCGGCAAGGGTGACCGCACCCTGGTGCTGGTGCACGAAATGGCTGGCTCGCTCGAAAGTTTTGACGACGTCGTGCCACGGTTCTCGGAAGCCCGCCGGGTGTTGCGCTACGACACCAGAGGCGCGGGAATGTCCCAGAAGGTGCGCGGCGAGCTTGGCATCGATACGATGGCCGACGACATCGCAGGCCTGCTCGATGCGCTCGGCATCGCCGGCAAGGTCGCACTGGCGGGCGTCGCCCTCGGCGGCGCGATCGCACTTCATTTCGCGGCCCGATACCCCGAACGCACGAGTGCGGTCGCGGTCAGCAGCCCGGCCACCGGCATAGCCGCGGAGCGTCGCGCGGCAGCGCTTGAGCGGCTCCTCAAGATCGAAGCCGCCGGCATGGCTTTCGCTGTCGCCGATTCGATGCAGAATGGTTATGCGCCGGAGCTTCGCGGCGACATCGCGCGCTTTCAACGATACCGGGCGCGGTGGCTCGGCAACGATCCCGCGAGCTATGCCACGATCTGGCGCATGCTGGCCGGCCTCGACATGCAGGACGAACTGAACAGGCTGCGCTGTCCCGTGCTCGTGATCGGCGGCAGTTTTGACCACGTGCGGCCGCCAGCGCTCGCGGAAGCCACGGCCAAGACGATCCCCGGTGCCCGCTACGTCGAAATTCCCTCCGGCCACTACATGGCCGTGCAAACGCCCGATCTGTTGTCCGATTGCATCGCCGATTTCCTCAGAACGGTCGATGCCTGATCGGCACCCGGCCACCCCCCCTCCATCGCACAGGGTCTTCCAACATGCCTTCGCAGCCTGCACAGCAAATTCCCGGCGTCTATCATCGCAAGATCGGGGACATCGTCGTCACCACGATCAGCGATGGCTATCTCGACGGCAATCTCGAGGTGATGCGCAACGTCGACGTCGAGAAAGCACGCCGGATCCTGCAGGACGCATTCCGGCCGGCGCGGCGAACCAGCGTCAACACATTCCTGATCCATTCGAAGGGTCGTATCGCTATCGTCGACACCGGATCGGGCAATTATCTGCAGCCGACCGCCGGCCACGTGCAGCGTAATCTTGCGGCGGCCGGCATCGATCCGAAATCGATCGACACCGTGCTGCTCACGCACATGCACCCGGATCACTCCGCCGGCCTGACCGACATGTCGAACGGTCAACGCTACTTTCCGAACGCGGAACTGGTCATGCACGAAAACGAACAGGCCTATTGGTTTGACGATGGCGAGATGAGCAAGGTCGACGAGCGAGCGAGGCAGCTCTATTTTGGCGCCGGCCGGGAGCAGGTCGAACCGTACAGGGACCGCACGCGTTTGTTTCGAGACGGCGAAGTTTTTCCTGGCGTGACCGCCGTACCCAGCCTCGGCCATACGCCGGGCCATACCGCGTATCTGATTGCATCTGATAATGATCAGTTGATGATCTGGGGCGACACGGTACATGTGCCGGAAGTGCAGACCGCGTTTCCCGAAGCCGGCATGGCCTTCGACACCGATCTCGCCGCGGCAGCGGCCTCACGAGAACGCATGTTCGATCGCGTCAGCTCAGATGGCATCCTGATCGCCGGGATGCACCTGCATTTCCCCGCATTCTCGCGCCTTGCACGCCGTGGCCACGCCTATGCGCTTTATCCGGAGGCATGGGTTCACAATCTGGCCTAGCGGGACGCAGCGCAGCCCGGGTGGCGTGACCAGGAGCCCGTACTTTGCATGGGGTTGTTTTCGCGATTATTTATCCGGGCCCTTCCGCCGCCGAAGAGGCCCGCCCGCGAATAGTCCGGGTACCAAACTGGCGCAAACAAAGAAGCGGACTATATGAGGGATCGTAGTCCGCCATATCAATCACGCCCGACGCCCCCTTGATCAAACCAGTCATCATCTTTCTGTCGTTGGTTTTTTTCCCGATCGGTGTATCGGCGGCCCGCTATTGGTCCGATGACCCGCGTGGAAGCTGGCAGACGGCGGACCGCTCCAGCGCCGGGCTTTTGCCCGAGGCATCCCGCCATCCCGATGCGGTCATTCGCATTTATGGCGCGCGCACGCTGCGATGGAAGGCGATCTTCGCGATCCACACCTGGATCGTTATCAAGGAGCAGAACGCCGCGACCTATACCCGCTATGACTACACCGCCTGGGGCGAGCCGATCCGCACCAACGGCTTCGCGGCCGATGCGCGCTGGTTCGGCGCCGCCCCTGAAACCATCGTCGCGGTCGATGGCGAGGAAGCAAGTCGCCTCATCCCCAAGATCCGTCACGTCGTCGAAAATTATCGATTCCGGGCCTATGGCGACTACAGCCCGTGGCCGGGTCCGAACTCCAACACCTTCGTGCAGGCCGTCCTCAATGCGGTCCCCGAACTGATGGCTGTGCTGCCGCCCACCGCGATCGGAAAAGACTATCCCTACGAGGGCAAGTCATTCGGACTGACGGCTTCCGGTACCGGCGTTTTTGCGTCGCTCGGAGGTTATCTCGGCCTCACCATCGGATGGGTCGAGGGTTTCGAAATCAACTTCCTCGGCGCGGTGCTGGGATTCGATGTTCGCCGGCCGGCGCTGAAATTTCCGGGCATCGGCCGATTGGGAATGACGGCCGGAATTTAACCCGCCGTTAACCTTGTGCCGAATTGTCGCTCACCCGATGCGGCAAAAATTGATGCCTGATGCGCGCTTTTTGACCTCGCATTTGTGCGCTGCAATATCTATGTAGGAATCAGGAAGGAAATTCGTCCCAAGGACAACTCCGAAAAGGAGCCATCTAATGGCGAATGTTCTAACCACTGGGGCCTGGCTTTCTGCCCCGACTGAAAAACCCTCGTTTTTTGCAAGATTGTTGCGCGCTCGTATCGAATCCAATGAGCGACGGGCTGCCCGCGCTGTTGAGGCGTACGTTGCCGACCACGGGATGCAACAACTGTCCGATAATGCCGAGCGCCAGATCGACCGCTTGTTCTCCAGGGCGGGCCGATAGCCATGGTCACACTCATCATCATGCAGGTCGCAACCAGGCTCGCTCGTTTTGGCAAACAGGTTGGTGAGACGTGGCGCGAAACCCAGCGCCTCCGTCGCAACCTCGCGGGTCCAGCAGAAGAATAGCCGCACCGCGCACGGTCCCCTTCGTTCCACCGGTCAGCCGGTGAAACGAGAGGGAAATGCCCGCGTCAGCCTTTGAGCGCGGTGACCACGACCTCGATCAAGGCGCCGCCACCGAGATCGGCGACGCCGACGGTGGCGCGCGCCGGCAAATTGTCGCCGAAGAATTCGGTCCAGGCCGCGTCCATCTCCTTTTTCTTCGAGAGATCCGTGACAAAGATCGAGGCGCTGACGACGCGTGATCGATCCGTGCCCGCCTCCTTCAGATAGCCCGCGATCTTGCCGAGGATGTTGCGAGTCTGCTCGCCCATCGAGACGCTGGTGTCGTCGGCGATCGTGCCGCCGACAAAGACAAAACCGTTGGCTTCAACGGCGCGGTGCATGATCGGGGTGCGGATGTTGCGGATGATGTTCATGATGTCCTCATCTTGGTTCTAGGGTTGGGAAGAATGAAAGCGGTCGATGCCGAGATCGCCGATCCGGGTCTGGGTGCCACCGCTCGCGATCAGCTCCGTCATCACGGCGCCGGCGCCGGGGCCAAGCTGGAAGCCGTGCAGCGAAAAGCCGAACTGGTGATAGAGCCCTGCGTGACGAGCACTCGGGCCGAACACGGGCAGTTCGTCTTTTGTGCGAGCCTCGATACCGGCCCAGGCGCGCACGATGGTGGCGCTGCGCATCACGGGAAATAATTCGAACACGGTGCGGGCGCTGATGGCGAGACTGCGCCAGTCCAGCACCGTCTCGTTGCGGTCCTGGTCCGGCGTCGCCAGATGCCCGCCGCCGATCAGCACCGTGCCGTTGGCGAACTGTTTGAAGGACAGCTTGCGGCCGCGCAGGATCACCACGGGATCGATGAAATGCGGCACGCGGGAGGTGATCATCAGCATCGGCGCCACGGTCTCGACCGGCACCGGCTCGCCAAGATCAGCGGCGATGCGGCCGGCCCACGCACCGGCGGCATTGACGAGCACCGGCGCCGCATAGCTATCGGCACCGACATCGACCCGCCACAGCCCATCCTGCTTTCGAATGTTGGTTGCTGCGACGCCCTCAACGACGGTCGCGCCTAGCGCTTCTGCCTTGCGGCGGATCGCGGTGGTGGTTCGGGCCGGTTCGGCCGCGCCATCGCGCCGCGACACCACGCCGCCAGGGCAGCTCTCGGCCACCGCCGGCACCAGCCGCCGCAGTTCCGGCCCGTCGATCAGCTCCTCGTGGGTGAAGCCGAGCGCGTTCAGCTCGGCGACGCGCGCGCGACAGGCATCGAATTCGGCGGCGTTTTCGGCGACCAGCACCTGACCGTGGCTTTCGAAGCCGCAGCTATCGTCGACCAGCGCTTCAATCCGCTCCCAGATTCCCATCGAGCGGATCGAGAGCGGGATCTCGGCGACATGCCGTGCAAGCTGGCGGACGCCGCCGGCATTCACGCCCGAGGCGTGGCGGCCGGCATAGTCCTTCTCGATCAGCACCGGCTTCATGCCAGCGAGGCACATGTGAAGCGCGGTCGAGCATCCGTGGATGCCGCCACCGACGATGATGGCATCCGCAAGCTTCGTCATCCGCGCACCACCGCATTGACGTCGGCTTCCGTCTTCGGCACCGCCGCCAGTTCCGCCAGCGTGATCGGCTTCACCGGTGCACGCAGCCGGTAATAGCCGATCTCCTGAGGGGTCTTGCCGCGCGCTTGCGCCATCAGCTCGGTGACGGTCAGGCCGCAAAGCCGGCCCTGGCAGGGACCCATGCCGGTGCGGCGATAGGCCTTGAGCTGGTTGGGACCGGTCGCACCGATCGCGACGGCCTCGAGGATGTCTCTGGCCGATACCTCCTCGCAGCGGCAGACGATGGTGTCATCAGAGGGGATGCGAAACTGCGTGGCCGGACGGAACAGCGTGTCGAGGAAAATGCGCCCGCGCTCGGCCTTTACCAGCGATGCCCTGAAGGTTGCCATCGATGCGAGCCTGGCGGTAGCCGCCGGCGCCAGCGCCTCGACCGCGGCGCGTGCAGCGATGCGACCGCGGACAATGGCGGCATCAGCGCCGCCGATCCCGGCACCGTCGCCGGCGATCGCGATGCCCTCGACCGACGTGTTGCCGTCGCGATCAAGCACCGGCGACCAGCACAGCTGCAAATCATCCCAGCGATGTTCGATCCCTGTTGCCATCGCAAGATTCACGTTGGGCACCACGCCCTGATGCAGCAGCAGCAACTCGGCCGGAACAGTCTCGCGTCGGCCGCCGGACCCATAGGTCACGGTCGCGAGTTGGCCGTCGCCGGCGGCAGCGAGTTCGCTGACACCAGTCACGACAGGCACTTTGGCTCGCACCTGCTTCATCAACGCAAAACCCTTTGCGAAATAGGGCGACGTCATGAAGGCGAAGGCGTGAGGCAGCGCGGCAAGATAGTTGCGACGCTCGGTCGTATCGAGGATGCGGTCGATGCGCCCGCCGAGGCGTAGGATCTGCGCCGCGAGCAGCCACAGCAGCGGCCCCTGGCCCGCGATCACCGTCGGCCCGTCCGGGACAAGGCCCGACGACTTCAACATCGTCTGCGCGGCGCCGGCGGTCATCACGCCAGGAAGGGTCCAGCCCGGAATCGGAAACGGCCGCTCCAGCGCGCCCGTCGCCAGAATCACACGGCGCGCCTTGACGAAGCACGACGCACCGCCGACCGACACGCCGATCTCGAGATTGCGGTCGAGACTCCAGACCGTCGCGCGCTGGATGATTTCCGCGCCGCTCGATCGCACCGCTTCGACAAGTTCCGCGCCCGCCCAATAGTCGGCGCCGAGATGGCCACGCTCCGTCACCGGGGTCGAGGCGATGGCGCGCCAGACCTGGCCGCCGGGGCCGGCATTCTCGTCGAGCAACAGCGTCGACAGGCCGGCCTCGGCCGCGGTCGTGGCGGCGGCGAGCCCGGCGGGCCCTGCCCCGATCACCACGACATCATAACTGTCGCGCCTGGCAGTCGTGTTCATCGGCCGATCTCCCGCTTGCCCTTCTGGATTTCGATCTGCATACCCTCGGCAACGGGCACCAGGCAGCCTTGCCGATTGCCGACGCCGTCGATGGTGACGAGGCAGTCGAAGCACACGCCCATCATGCAATAGGGCAAGCGCGGCGCGCCGCTCACCGCGGTCGCGCGGCGCACGTCACGGCCGGAGGCGAGCAACGCTGCGGACACCGTATCGCCCTCGCGCGCCGCGACAGCGGCCCCGTCCACGACGATGTGCACGGATCGTCTGCTGTCCTGATCGGATCGTTTGAACATTGGCTGCCTCTTCGCCCCTTCGGGTCGTGTCGATGTCAGTAATAGCCGCTGCCTGTCGCAGCATGGTTCGCGTCAAAGCGGCGGGCCGAGAACGCGCCGACCAGTTCCGGGTCGAGCGCGCCCGCCGCCACCATCCGCGCAATCTCGAAGGCGTGGTTGGAAGCCAGCGTCACGCCGGAATGACAGCAGGTGACGAACGCGCCCGGCGCGCTCTCCGACTGATCGTAGATCGGGAAACCATCCCGCGGCATCACGCGGATGCCGGACCAGGTGCGCACGACGTTGAGGCGCGCCAGATGCGGAAACGTGCGCTGCGCCCGATCCGCCATCACGGCGCTGACCGCATGGTTCAGCGTGCGATCGTCGAGCTGATCTTCCTTGCTGTCGCCGATCATCACCGTGCCCTCGTCGGTCTGGCGAATGGTGGTCAGAGGATGCGGCAGGAACGGCATGGTGCGCTCGGTCACCACGATCTGGCCGCGGGTCGGACCCATCGGCGCCGACAGGCCGACCATCGGCGCCAGCGACTGGTTGGCGTTACCGGCGGAGAGCACAACCTTGCCGGCGCGGATCTCGCCCTGCGCTGTCGAGAGCTGGAATTCGCCGCCGCGACGCGCGATCGCCGAGACCGGCCGCTCGGGAAAGTATTCGATGCCGAACAATTTCAGCCCGGTGTGGAAGGCGCGGAAGGTGCGCAGCGAATTGACGTGCCCGTCCCAGGGACAGAAGCTGCCACCGGAGACCTCCGGCCCAATCAGCGGCAGCATCTTTTTGACCTCGGAGGCCGACAGCATCTCCATCCGGTAATCGGCCGCGCCGACCTGGTTGTGCATCCGCGTCACAAGCTGCGCGCGCTGCGCAAACTCATTCTCGCCAAGGGTCAGGTGGAAACCGCCATTCTGCTGCAGGGCGACGTCGAGCCCGGTCTGGTCTTTCAATTCGGCGGCGAGCTTGCCCCAGGTTTCGGAGGCCCGCATGGTCCAGCCGGTATACGCCGGCATGCCGAGGCCCTTGCTCTGCACCCAGACCAGCGCGAAGTTTGCCCGCGAGGCACGCTTGGCGACGTCGCCCTCGTCGAGCACAACGACCCGCTTTCCGAGCCGGCCAAGACCCCAGGCGATAGCGGAGCCGAGCAGTCCGCCGCCCACGACAGCGACGTCATAGTCCTTTGACATAGGTTTTCCTTGGGTTCCCCTTAGCGCCCCGGGTCGTTCTTGCCGGCCAGCACGCGGTCGAGCCCGTAGAAGCGGTCGAGCAGGATCAGGGCGGTCATGGTGATCGCGATCACGCTGGCCGAGACTGATGTCACCAGCGGATCGATGTTGTCCTGGATGTAAAGGAACATGCGAACCGGCAGCGTCTCGGTGCCGGGTGTCGCCAGAAAGACGGTCATGGTCAAATCATCAAAGGACTGAATGAAGGCCAGCGCCCAGCCGCTGATGACGCCCGGCAGGATCAGCGGCAGCGTCACGCGGCGGAACAGCGTCCAATCGCCGGCGCCGAGCGAGACCGCGGCCATCTCGATCGAGCGGTCCATGCCGGTCGCCGCCGCCAGCGTCAGCCGCAATGCGAACGGAAACACCACCACCACATGCGCGACCAGCAGTCCTGCAAAACTGCCGCCAATGCCGATCGCCGTGAAAAAGCGCAGGAAGGCGATGCCGAGCACGACATGCGGGATCATCAGCGGCGACAGGAACAGCGCGGCGAGCGTGTCACGGCCGCGAAAACTGTAACGGGCGATGGCCAGCGCCGCCGGCACCGCGAACAGCACCGCCACCAGCGAGGACAGAGCACCCAACCCGAGGCTTACCCAGAACGCATGGACGAACTCGGGATAGTTCGCGATCGTCCTGAACCAGCGCAGCGAGAAACTGGTGGTCGGCAGCGACAAATAGCCCTCGGGCGTGAAGGCGACGAGGCAGACCACCAGGATCGGCGCCAGCATGATGACGACGAAGATCGTATGGAAGGTCAGCGCGAGCGGGCCGTTCGTCCTCATCGGAACACCTCGGCATAGCGTCGCTCGATCAGCGCGTTGCTGCCGACGACGATCAGCACCAGCGCCACC
This sequence comes from Bradyrhizobium sp. AUGA SZCCT0222, assembly GCF_018130205.1. Classification (NCBI taxonomy): domain Bacteria; kingdom Pseudomonadati; phylum Pseudomonadota; class Alphaproteobacteria; order Hyphomicrobiales; family Nitrobacteraceae; genus Bradyrhizobium; species Bradyrhizobium sp. AUGA SZCCT0222. Next base: position 160,851 of record NZ_JAFCLX010000008.1, on the reverse strand, counting down.
AGCAGCAGGACCGCCACCGCCGCACCGAGCGGCCAGTTCAGCGTGTTGAGAAACTCGTCATAGGCGAGCGTCGCCGCGACCTTGAGCCGGCGGCCACCTATGATGGCGGGCGTCGCGAAAGCGCTGGCCGACAGCGAGAACACGATGATCGCGCCCGACAGCACGCCCGGCATGATCTGCGGCAGCACGATGCGGCGGATGATCGTGAACGGGCCGGCGCCGAGCGACAGAGCGGCGTTCTCGATCTGCGGGTCGACGCGCTGCAGCGCGGCCCAGACCGACAGCACCATGAACGGCATCATCACATGCGCGAGTGCGATCACGATGCCGGTCTCGGTGAACATGAAGGGCAGCGGCGATCCGATCAGCCCGAGCGACATCAGGAGCTTGTTGACGAGGCCGTTATTGCCGCCGAACAGCAGCGCCCAGCCCAGCGTGCGCGCCACCACGGAGATCAGCAACGGGCCAAGGATCACGAGCAGGAAGAAGCTCTTCCAGCGTCCGCTCATGCGGTTGAGGATGTAGGCCTCCGGCGCGCCGAGCACGGCGGTGATCAGCGTCGTCAGCAGCGCGATGCGGAACGTCCGCCAGAACATCTCGGCAAAATAGGGATCGGTCGCGACCTCGTGCCAGTTCTTCAGGATGAAGACCGGCTCGATGCCCTTGTACTGGCCCCAGTCGTGGAACGAGAGCATCACCGTCATGGCGAGCGGAATCACCAGCACGCCGACGAACAGCATCAGCGCGGGTGCGGTCAGCAGCCACGCCGTGCGCGCATCGCGCCCCTCCGTCGCAGGTTTCGCGCTCATGCGGCGCCTCCGGCGCGGCGCAGGCTCATGTCCTCCGGCCGCCAGGCGAGCCGGACGGCCTCGCCCTCCACGGGCTGCTTCTGGCCGTCGTTCTGGCGGATCACGATCACCGAGCCGCATTCGCTCTCGCACTGGAACAGCCAGTGATTGCCCTGGAAGATGCGGGTGACGATCTTCGCCGCGAGCCCGGCGTCGCCGAAGCCGATGCGCTCGGGGCGGATGCTGACCGTCACCGGACCCGCAAGGCCGGCCGGCGCCGGCGCGCTCCAGGAGCCCGCGATCAGCCGCCCCGGCGTGGCGGTCCGGTCGATAGTCGCGGCGAAATCATTGGTCTTGCCGAGGAACTGGGACACGAAGGCGGAAGCCGGCCGCTCGTAGGTTTCCTGCGGCGTTCCGATCTGCTCGATGCGGCCCTGGCTCATCACCACGATCCGGTCGGACAGCGACATCGCCTCGTTCTGGTCGTGGGTGACGAGAATCGTGGTGGTGCCGAGATTTCGCTGGATCTGGCGCAGCTCGATCTGCATCTCCTCGCGCAGCTTGGCGTCGAGATTCGACAGCGGCTCGTCGAGCAGCAGCACGCTCGGCCGGATCACGAGCGCGCGGGCAAGCGCGACGCGTTGCTGCTGACCGCCGGACATCCGCCGCGGATAACGCTCCTCGTAGCCGGCGAGCCCGACCATGGCCAGCGTGGCGCGGACGCGCTCGCGGCACTCGGACCGCGGCACGCGCCGCATCTCGAGGCCAAAGGCGACGTTCTCGGCCGCCGTCATATGCGGGAACAGCGCATAGCTCTGAAATACGATGCCGAGCCCGCGCTTCGCCGGCTGTACCACGGTCAGGTCGCGTCCCTCGAGACGGATCGCGCCGCGAGAGGGATCGAGGAAGCCAGCGATCATCTGCAGCGTCGTGGTCTTGCCACAGCCCGACGGACCGAGGAAGGAGACGAACTCGCCCTTGCCGACGGTCAGACTGAAGTCATCGACCACAGTCTGCGTGCCGAACTGTTTTGCGACACGGTCGAGCTCAAGAAAGGACATGGATGCTTCCGGGTGCTGCTGTGGCAAAGCGCGACGATGGGCCTGCGGCGTCGCGCCGGGCCATCGCCGAAATCGTGTCCGCCGGCGCCGAGTCTTGGTTTAATTCTTGGCTCAGCTCTTGGCTCAGCGCTCGACCTCGCGATTCCAGCGCTTGGTCCATTCCTCGCGCTTGTCGTTGATGACGGTCCAGTCGGGCGTATAGAGTTTCGCGGCGCGCTCGCCGATCGGCGCCATCTTGCCGAGCTCCGGCGGAACCACGACCGATTTCAATACCGGGCCGTAGCCGTAGTCCTTCAGCAGCACGAGCTGAATCTTCGGCTCAAGCAGCGTCTTGACGAATGCTGATGCAAGCAGCGATGCGTTTGGCTTGGTGATCGGACAGGCTGTCGTCAGCAGCGTGGCCGCACCTTCCTTCGGATAGACGAAGTCGACGGGGAAGCCGGTGTTGGCGAAGCTCTGGACCCGGGCCGTGCCCCACACGGCCAACACGGCCTGGCCGGACTGGAACAGCTCGGTCATCTTGCCCGGCGAAGGCTCATAGGCCAGCACGTTTGGATTGACGTCGGCCTTGATGATCTTGAAGCCGGCGTCGACATTGGCCTCGCTGCCACCGTTCATCCTGGCGAGCATCAGCAATGTGTGCAGGCCATAGGTGTTGTTGATCGGCGGAATGACCAGCTGCTTCTGATATTTTGGATCCTTGAGATCGTTCCAGGAGGTCGGCGGCGCCCAGCCTTTCTCCGCGAAGATTTTGGTGTTGTACATCAGGCCGGTTGCGACCAGACCAATGCCAACCGCGCGGTCGTCCTTGAAGCGTGCGGCTTCGTAGATATCGGCGGGAAGGCCTTCGAGCTTGCCGCAGAAGCCGAGCTGGATAGCCTGGTACATCGGACCGTCATCGACGATCGCCACATCGATCTGCTGGTTGCCCTTCTGCGCTTGCAGCTTGGCGAGCGTGTCTGTCGAGTTGCCGGCGACATATTCGACCTTGACGCCGTTCGCCTTTTCGAACGCCGGGATGACCTCGTCGCGGATCGTCTTCTCAAACGAGCCGCCGTAACCGGCGACATAGAGCGTCTTCTGCTGCGCCAAACCCGCCGACGGGGCTAAGGCGATCGCGGCAATGCTGACGGCTCCGATAAGGGCGAGATGCTTCATATCGATCGATCTCCATATCCGTTTGCTGGGTGACACCCGGAGCGCAACTGTCCTGACCCGTGTATCGGTATCGCGGTACGACGCCATGTCGGATCCGCGCGGAGATTTGGCCTGCACCGGTCCGCTCCCGACCGGCGTCGCCCAAAAAATCAGCTATCTCCAACCTTGATGAAAAAGATCGCAATCCACGCTTTCGTCGTCCAATTAATAATGGCACCCTCTTCATGCCGGAATGTTATGGATGGAGAGAAGATGGCGCGGATCAATTCGCGGCAGGTCGAAGCCTTCCGCGCGATGATGCTGACAGGCAGCGTGACGGAGGCGGCAAAGCTGATGGCTGTGACACAGCCGGCCGTAAGCCGATTGCTGCGCGACTTCCAGGCGCTGCTGAAAATGGAGCTGTTCGACAAGCGCGGCACCGGACTGGTGCCGAGGGCTGCGGCGACGGCCCTCTACATGGAGGTCGAACGGTCCTTCGTCGGTCTGGAGCGGATCACGGCGGCAGCCGAAGAGATCCGCAGCCGCCGGACCGGCACGCTGCGGATCGCGGCCCTGCCGGCGCTGTCCAACGGCTATCTGCCGAGGCTCTCCGGGCGATTCCTGATGGAGCGGCCAAACCTCAACCTATCGTTCTTCGGCGTGATCTCACCGATTGTGGTCGACTGGGTGTTGAACAACCAATGTGACATCGGCTTCGCCGAAGTGCCGATCGCCCATGCGGGATTGTCGAGCGTGCGGCTGCCGGCCCCGGCCCGCGTCGCCGTTTTGCCAACCGGACACCGGCTCGCGGCCAAGGCAACGCTGCAGCCGCGCGACTTCGAAGGCGAGACCTTCGTGTCCCTGACGACGGGATCGACCGGCCGGCATCTGGTCGACCAGGCCTTCAATCGCGACGATGTCCGCCGGGTGCTTCGGGTCGAGACCAGCCTCTCGGAAATCATGTGCGGGCTGGTGTCGTCCGGCCTTGGCGTCGCGATCTGCGATCCGTTCACGGCGCAGGAGTTCGAGAGCCGGGGCGTCGTGGCGCGGCCTTTCCTGCCGCGGATCGATTTCGAATTCGCTGCGGTGTTTCCGCCGCAGCGCAGTCCCTCGCCAGTGGCTTTGGACCTGGTGGAAGCCATGCGGCAGTCGCTCAGCGAGATGAGCCACCCGCCGCAAGCATAGGCCCGTCTTACCAGTTGCGCTGGGCGCGGAAGGCGAGTGACAATGTGCCCTGGTCCTTGAGTTCGTACAGGGCTGCCGGCTTGACACTGACGGCCGGCAAGGCGGCGACGCCGGAATATTGCTGATCTACCAGTGTGTACATCAGCTCACCCGTGAAAGTGAGGTTCTTCACCGGGGACCAGCGCGTGTTCGCACCGATCTGCGCGACGTTGAAGTTCGGGTTGCAGGTCGAGCCGGGCGTCAGGAAGGTGGCGACGGTGGCGCAGATATAACCTCTTGCCGTGGCATTGTAGCTGACCGACGTGTAGGAGCCGAAGAGCGCTGAATTCCACTGGCTGTTCCAGTTGTGCGTGTAGCCAGTACGAAAGCCCCACAGCTTGGTCGTCTCGATCCCATTGCCGGTCGTGAAAATGCCGTCAGAAACGCCCCCAATACTCAGGCCTTGGTAAACGCCAGCCAAGCCGCTGCTGCCATACATGGCGACGGTGGGTGCGACCAGACTCTGCCAGACGTAACGGCTGGCACCGTCCGAATAGCCAAATGAAATATCGATGTCGTCACCCGGGCCGGTCGGCAGGTTCTTGATCGTCATGGCCAGTTGACCAGCCCAGCCCCACTTGTCGCTGGGATGACCTGAAGTTTCTGTCCCGCCGTAATAGGCCGCGTGGATGTTGTGCGCGGCTACCGAGGCCTGGAACATGCCCCAGGCCTGGTCGACGCGAAGCATGCCGACGATGTCGGGAGCCCGCGTGCCGCCGAAGGCATTGGCGCCATACACGCCGCCCGCGAAGTTGGCCGCGGTGAGGGTGGACGCGTTCCACAAATTGGTCTGGTAGTAGGTGACCTGATCCTGCAACGAGATCGCACCGGTGATGCCCTGACCAAAATCCGCCGTATAGGAGAACTGGTTCACGCCTGTCGTGTCGGAGTGGCCGCCGAGCAGCGCGTCCGTGATGTTGGCGGGATAGCCAGCGAATGGTGCGTCGAACTGGGATATTGCCCTGCCGATCGTGAAGCCGGCGAACTGGATGAACGCGAGGTTGAGGGCGAACGAACCACCGGATAGACCGCCGTCAGAGGGGTTACCAACACCACCAAAGCCGCCGGCCTGGGCAGCCGCAGAGTAAACGGTGCCGCCAGCGCCGGTGGAGGCATAGGTACCCGAGGTCCAGGAGAAATTCGCATCGAAGTATGTACGGAGCACGCCATATTCGGTCGCGGTACGCGTATCGATGTTGAGGTTTTCGCGGGCGCGCGCGAAATAGTAGTTGCTCAGCCGGCTTTGTTGACCCGCGGCGCCACTCCAGGCCGGGGTGCCCTGAATGCCACCGCCGTTGAGGGTGACATCGGCGCGCAGGTATCCGCCGAGCTTGATGCAGGTGTCGGTACCCGGGATGAAGTAGAAGCCATTTCCATAGAGGGAGCAGATCCTGACATATTCGACCGCCTTGGCCTTGACTGGAAGATCCGCGGCCTGGGCTCCGCCCATGGCGACGAGACATGCTACCGAGGCAAGCACTGCGCTGTTGATTGACTTCATGGTCCGCTTCCCAGCTGTTTCGGAGGGGCCTCGTTCAGGCCTCGCTCCGAAACGATTCGATTATCTTAGGTCGCAGATTTAGGTAACGATCCAAGCACCGGACAGTCAGCATATGTGTCTTCAGACTTCTTTCCTGGAGAGTGTTACGCGAAAGGCACAGGGACCGGCTCTTCCCTCATAAAATGGAAGCACTGCTCTGCGTCGTTTGCAGTGCTGCGCGCCTTGCGCTGGCGATGATCGCGGAAGCCGAGCGGGCGTGCTGGAGGCACAGATGGCAACGATGCCGGCCTCTGCTGAGACGGCCATCGAAAAAGATCGGGCAGTCGACACGACCGCTCATCGCGATGACTTCAGCAACCGGGATCGTTTTGGCACCTCAGGCCCCGGAAACGCTCAGGCGCGACTGTTCGCAGAAGGAAAAAGCCCCAGCTCGGAGGCTTGCGAGCTGAGGCCAAGGCTTGCTGGACCAGATGCGCTGAAAGCCCAGCGGCGTGAGCATAGGCTCCCATCGCGCCCTCATCTATCATCCGTTTGATTTACCTCGGATTTTCCAAACACAGCGGATTTGGAACAGAGTAAGGTTCCATACCCTGTTCTCGCGCGGGAGTTACTCCGCATGCCTCGCTCCCCGTCCATCGTGCCGCATCGTGGCGATCACGACATCTATCTGGTGCTAAACGATTTTGGCAGGCTCGGACGCGCCTGGTGCGAGGCAGACGAGGAAGGCACCGACCGCGAGGCGCTGATCCGCCGTCTTCTGGAAGACCAGTTTAGCCATCCGGTGCGGATCGTCGCCTTCAATACGGCCGAGGGCTGGTCGCGCGACGTCACGGTGGATATTGCCGACGAGTTGCGTCGGCGCTTTCCTGAATTCGATGAGGTGCCGCACTCGGTGCAGGAGTTCCTGGAAGCCGCTGTCCGGCGCTGAGCTGTAGCGGGACCATTGTCGTCCTCAACAATCACACCTCCACAATCGAGCGAACTCAGTAATCCTTCTTGAGTACCCAATCGGTCATATTGCGTTTCGCTTAAACCGGGAGCCTGGCTATGCGGTCAGGACGATCCCTTGCCAGCATCATGTCGGATCTTATGCGCTACAGCGCCTTCGTCATCCAGGTCGCCACTCCAGGCACCAGATAGACCAGCGCGAGAACTGCAATGCTGATGACGAGGTATGGAACGACCGCCTGGAAGATATGCCCCATCGATACTTGAGGCGGCGTCACCCCCTTCATCGTCATCAGCAACAGGCCGTGGGGCGGCAGCAGCATTCCGAGTTGCATGCAGATCAGGAACAGCACCCCAAACCACACCGGGTCGATCGCAAGTGAGTTCACCAGCGGCATGAAGATGGGAAGCGTGATCAGCATCATGCTGACCTGATCGATGAAGACGCCGAGCGCGATCAGGATCAACAACATGACGATGACCAGCGCGTTGGCCGACAGCCCGCTTTGCGTGATGATGTTGACGATGCCATTGGTGGCGCCGGAGAAAGACAATATTTGAGAAAAGGTCGTTGCTCCGATGATGATGAAGAGAATCATCCCGGAAATAAGCACCGTGCCATGCAGGGATTGCCACAGAACTTTCGGCGTCAACGCCCGGTAGACGCCCGCGAGGACGATCGTCGCGAAAGCGCCGATCGCAGCAGACTCTGTCGGCGTTGCCCAGCCGGCCACCATCGCACCGACGACAAGCCCGAAGATCGAAACCAGCGGCACCACATAGAGCACGAGCGGACTGAACCTCGCCCATCCGCTGTATTCCTTGAAATCGCTATCGGGCGCCAATTCCGGCTTGGATAGCGTGCGCAGGATAATCCACCCGACGAAGAGAACCGAAAGAATGATGCCCGGCATAACTCCCCCGATCAGGAGTTTGGAGATCGAAATGCCGGAGAGACTCCCCAACAGAACGGCAAGGGCGCTCGGCGGAATCAGCATATCAACCGCGCCGATGGCCATGATCGGCCCCGTTGCCATCGTGGGATGATAGCCCCTCGACAGCATGATCGGCACCATCAGGCTGCCGAGCATCGCCGTCGTTGCGATTGTCGATCCCGAAATCGCGCTGAACACGGTTCCGGCCACGACCGCGACCACCGCAAGTCTGCCCGGGACGTGCTTGATGACCCTCTCTATTCCGTCGATGACCTTGACCGCCAAACCGGTGTGAAAAAGAACTTCGCCCATCAGAACAAAGAGCGGAATCGGCGTCAGGGAGAACGTGGTGATCGAGGAGACCGAGCTGCGCACGAGCTGGGACAGGCCGGCTTCACCGGCCATAAAAAGGTAAGCTCCAATCAGATTGATGAGGAGAAACGCAAAGCCGACCGGCAATCCGGCGAACATCAGAACGGTTGATCCACCAAGCAGCAACCAGGCTGCAGCTTCCCAACTCATCATGACACCGACACCTGCTCGTTGCGCGGCTGCCGCGGCCCGTCAATGAGGCTTCGCAGCCGGAAGATTGCCTCGAGCGACAACAGCACGAACACACACGGCAGCGGCAGCAGGCTCCACCACTCCGGATAAACCACCGTTTTAATGAGCATTGCGCTACTGCCCGCGCTTCGCCCGGTAACAACGAAGCCGTACCAGACCATCGTAACGCAACAAGCCAACATCGCGCAGGCAGCAAACAACTCCATCAGCCAGCCGATCCGCGCCGGCACCATGTGGAGCAATATGTCAATCCGGATATGCCGACCGCTTCGCAACAGATACGGCGCCGACAGCAAGGTCATCAGGTAGATCGCAGACTCGGACAAGTCGCTGGCCAAAGCGAAGCCGCGCGGCATCCCTGGCACGGCCACATTGCGCAAGAACACGTCAACGCAAATGACCAACATCATCCCGAACAGTAACGCACATGCCAAGGATACCAACGCGAGGCAAAGCCTGCCAATCGACCGATCCAGCACATCCATTGACCACACTCTCGACACTGGCGGACGTCGCAAATATCAGCGATTCCCGAACAACGCTTTCAGCTTTTCAGCATGCACCGGGCTCGCCTTGCTCGCAGCCGCCCAAGCGACGCTATAGGCGGTATCGACGAAGACCTTCGCTTTGTCGCCATCCAGCTTGATCGTCTGGATGCCGGCATCCGCCTGCCGCTTTTCCTCATCGACGGCGTACTGCTTCCAGAAGCCGTTGCCGGCCTCCAGCTCCAACGCCATGCCGCTCAGGAAGTCACGCTGCTTCTCGGTAAGGCCCTTCCATTTGTCCAAATTGACGATGATGGAAACCTCCGCATCGTAAAAGCCCGGATCGACGCGAAATTTGGTGTGCTGCTGCCAGTTCAGGTCGAACAACCCGCCAATCGGCCAGCCATAGCCATCAACAACCCCTCGCTCCAACGCTGTATAGACTTCACCTGGAGCAGTCGTGACGACATTCGCATTGAGCGCCTGAAAAAACTCGCGATAAACCGGCGTGATCCGGATCTTGAGGCCGGTAAGGTCCGCCTTGTCGATCTTCTTGTTGAGATAGAGATGGAACGGCTGGTTCTCGACCATCCGTGCCAGGTACTGCATGTTGGCTTTCTCGTTCCACACCTTGTTGATGTAGTCGAAGGCTCCGTTCTTTCGTTGCTCAGCGACCGGCCTTTCAGCGAGCTTCAACATATCGGCTTCGGGCATGACATTGGTGTAAAAAGCCCCCGTCGACAGGGCTATGTCGACGACACCCGTCTTCACCGCGTTGCCGACTTCAAATGTGGGAATGGCGCGCGGGCCGCCAATGAAGTTTATCTGCAGGACCCCTTTGCCGCGCTCGTTTACCGATTTCACCCACTTCAAAAGATGGGAAACGTAAAAACTGTTTTCCGGAAAGGCCGTAACGAGACGCAGCGACACTTCCTGCGCCATTGCCGAAGCCTGAAACAGGATCAGGCACGCCACCGCACCCAACAGACGTACGAGCTTCATTTTTTACTCCCCCTGTTATCTTTGTCCGGTATCTTCAGAAGCTTAGCTGAACCTTCATGGATCGGCTGCGATCTCCCGCAACCTCGAAGGCGTGTATCGCCTCTTCCAGTCCAAAAACGCCGGTCAGCAGCGGCGCCAGATCCACCCGTTTCTGGTTGATGAGGTCGACGGCGAGTCCGAATTCTTCATGGAAGCGGAAGGTGCCGCGCATTTCGATCTCCTTGGCCACCACCATGTTTTGCGGGATCGAAACGTCGCCGCCGAGGCCGAGTTGAACCAGGATGCCGCGCGGCTTGAGCACCTCCAGCCCCGAGCGGACCGCCCGTTCGTTGCCGGACGCCTCGAACTGGACATCGAAATAGCCCTTGTTGGCCGAATAGGCGCCGAGTTGATCGGGGGCTTCAGCGACATTGATCACCCGGTCGGCGCCGAGCCCGAGCGCTTTCTGGAGAACCGCGGCCATGACGTCGGTCGCAACGATCTCCCGCGCACCGTGCAGACGCGCCGCCACGATCGCCAGGGCGCCGATCGGGCCGCATCCCGTCACCAGCACCCGCTTGCCGAGCAGCGATCCGGCGCGGTTGACCGCATGCAGGACAACTGCGAACGGCTCCGCAAATGCCGCCTCGTTGATCGAGACGCCGTCGGCGACCTTGTGGCATTGCCAGGCTTCCGCGACGAGGCGCTGGCGAAAGGCACCCTGGATATGCGGCATCGGCATCGCGCTGCCGTAGAAGCGCATGTTGAGGCACTGGTTCTGCTGGCCCTTCAGGCAATAGTCGCAGGCGTTGCAGGGCCGGCTCGGCGACACCGCGACGCGGTCGCCGATCGCAAGCCCGGATACCGACGTCCCCAGCGCCCTGATGGTCCCGGCCACTTCGTGACCGAGGATCATCGGCTCGCGCACCCGCACCGTGCCGAAGCCGCCATGGTTGAAATAATGCAGATCCGAGCCGCAGATGCCGCCGGCCTCGACGGCGATCTCGACCTGTCCCGCGCCGGCGGCCTCGGGTTCACGTTCCTCGACCCGCAGATCGCGGGCGGCATGGATGACGACGGCTTTCATGGTGAAACTCCCGCGGCACGAACCTTACAGACTGGTGGTGATCCCGCCATCGACATAGAGCGTGTGCCCGTTGACAAAGGACGACGCCTTGCCGGACAGGAACACGGCGGCGCCGACCAACTCCTCGACATTGCCCCAGCGTCCGGCAGGGGTTCGCTTTTCGAGCCAGCCCGAGAATTCCGGATTGTCCACCAGCGCCTGGTTGAGCGGGGTCTTGAAGTAACCCGGCGCGAGCGCGTTGATCTGCAGGCCGTATTTGGCCCAGTCGGTACACATGCCGCGGGTCAGGTTCTTGATCGCCCCCTTGGTTGCGGTGTAGGGCGCAATGCCCGGGCGCGCGAGTTCGCTCTGCACCGAGGCGATGTTGATGATCTTGCCCCGGCCGCGCGGGATCATGTGGCGGGCGACGGCCTGGCCGACATAGAACGCGCTCGAAATGTTGGTGGCGAGCAATTGCTCCCATCTCTCGATGGGAAAGTCTTCGAGCGGCGAGCGGAACTGCATACCGGCGTTATTGATCAGGACATCGATCGGCCCGGTATTCTGCTCGATCGCCCCGACGCCATCCTTGGCGGCTTGCGCGTTCGTGACGTCGAAGCCGGCGACCGATACCTTGTGTCCGGCGGACTTGAGTTTCGCCGCGGCCGCCTCCAGCTTGCCGGCGTCGCGGCCGTTGAGGACGATCTCGGCGCCGTGTTCGGCAAGGCCCTGCGCCAGCGCGAAGCCGATGCCCTGCGACGAGCCGGTAATGAGCGCCCTTTGGCCGGTCAGTTGGAACAGTTCAAATGCCATGTAACGACCCCTGCTGGCGTCGGGGGCAACAGCTCACCGCCCGAGCAGCTCCTTGATACCGCTCAATCCAGGCCGCAGGAAGGGGGCGGAATGGATGTAGATTATCGACGACCGCCTGGACCGTATCGCGGCTCATGATGCGCGTTGGCGCCTGGGGTGAACGCCGCTCGGCTATCTCACGGCTGCATCGAGCCATCCCGGCACTGGTCGCCCTTGACTCGACAGGTAACGCGCCAGCGCGGTGACAACCGGCATCACGGCGGGCCGCAAGGTCATGCGGTCGCGCCATGCAAGCAGCCTCGGCGTCTCCTGCCCCAGCACCGCTCCCATGCGTTCACCGAACAGGGCAGCCATGTAGAACGCAATGTCGGCAAAGGTGTAATCGCCAGCGAGCCATTCGCGATCAGCCAAAAGCGCATCCATCTCCAGGTAATAGCGTGACGCACGGTCACGTGCTGCGACTGCGGTCGGGTCGTCGGGCCTGTCCTGCAGTCCCATCAACTTAACGACGTGCGGGAAGTAAACTTCATCGGATTTCATCTCGAGCAGGCGCGCGGCGGCCCGCGCGGCGGGCTTGCGGGGCCACAGCGGCGGCGCCGGTTGCACGTCCTCCAGGTACTCGAAGATCTGTGTCGAGTCGAAAATCTCCACGTCACCGTCGATCAGCACCGGCACCTGCCGCTTCGGATTGACCCGCAGCACCTCGGGATGTTTCGGCTCGTAGCCGCGATCGCGATCGTATGGCACCATGACCAGCTGGAAATCGACTGCCTTCTCGATCAGGGCGATCTGGACCTTGGCACCAAACATGCTAAGCGCTGCGGAATAGAGGATCATCATTTTCAGCTTCTTGTTGTTCTGAGTTTGCGACCGGTGCGATGAACGCGTGCGCCATGGTCCAATGCATCACAGTTTGATGTCAACGCAAAACCGCAGGATACCTGTGAAGTGATCGAAGCCTGGCCGGATACGCGCAACAATCCCGTCGAGCGTCCTTGCGGGCGATTGCCTCTCCCCTGCTTTCGTGAGAAGCCGCCGGCGCCACCGCAGATTGGCACATTTCCATCGCCGATTTACGTTCCCATTTTGAAGGCGTGAGAGCTCTTTTCCCACAAGGATCTGCTCAGCGAATACAGACACGCTGCGTACAGCAAAGCGCCTCCTCCATAGACACACACATAGGCGACGATAAACGTGTCGATGCTCCAATGAAACAGAAACATAAGAGCGCTGATCAGCACCATCCCCGCAAGGGTAATGTTGGCGCGACGGGCGAGCGCCTCAAATTTTCCCGCGCCGACCAGCACAAATGCGCACGTTGTTTGTATCAGCATGAACACGAGCATTGCACAAAGTGCCGTGCGCATGGTCGGCGAGACTATTCCGCTATGGTTCAAAATAGTACCAAATATCCTTTCGCCGAACATGGAGACCGCGACAATGCCCAGGGTCATCGGCAATAAACCCAACAGGAATCCGGCCGCAGTTGCCCTACCCAATCCGGACGCATTTGCGTTATGTAGCGCGCGCGTTTGATGAGGGAGGGCCGTTTCTGCGCCAATCAGGTAGGTCACCATCGCGAAGCGCGACACCTTATGGAACATATCGAACGCGACAATTGCCGATCCATCCCCTGTTGCAGACAGCAAGTAATACGGAAAAATGCTGATCACAAACTCAGCCGATGACGACACGACCGCCGCGCGCGCCTTCCGAAATTTGCGCCTCAGAAAAAGCAAACCCTTGAAAAACACTCCACTCTGCAATGCAAAGCCGTGTGGGCGGGCGAGCCAGACCAGAGCTGCTATCGACGTCACCCATATGAACAAGCTCAGCGCGCCATATGCGACAAACGAAAGGCCAAAAAGCATCGCGATGGTCACCGCCAGGATCGCAACACGTCTCACCAGATCAACGCCCTCCGTCCAAACAAAGCCATCCCTGGCGTTGATGGCCGCGCGAAGCGGCATACGTGGCAACGGACAGACAGCTCCGGCGAAAATCAGGAAGTAGGCGATGCCATGATGTGCGACAGGAACAATGCCGGCAATCAACGCCACACCCAGAATTGTGACGGCGATGGCAGCGATCGCGGTGTAGATCGTCACGGTCGCTCGCACCAGGTCATGGTCACCCTGGTTCGCCTTACGTTTGTGAACCTCACCCAGGTAGTGAGACCGCAGTTCGGAAAATGTCAGAACGGTAATTCCGAGATCGCATTGCACCACGAGAGCAGCGACCGCCAGCAAGCCCGCAATAAAAGCATACGACTCGAGGCCAACTGTTCGAATCAGCACATACGCGAGGACAAAATTCGATACCGCCATAAGTGCGGCATTGAGCCCCTTCAGCACAAGAAGAGCTGGCCAGCTATGCGTGCCGCGGCCCAGGCCCGCTAGTATTGCACTTCTCAGGCCTCGCTTGCGAATTGCCAGTGGTGGGTGAAACCGGAATAGAGACATAGAATCATCCGCGCCCATCGGAGCCTGGCCGGCCGCACGTGAGCAAACAAGGCGGGCGACCCCTGTTACATGACGAGCAACGCCTGCCTGCGACCATTTTCGTAGGAAAGGCCATGCGCCAGAGCTCTATCGCGTGCCCGATACGCTGCCAACGGATACAGAACTCCATAAGGCAGAATTCACCTACCCATCCGAGGTACTCATCATTGCCAGTTGTCCGGTCAGTGGGGAGGTGGGTGTAATCCTTGCCACTGCGATTGCAGTGGCTTGGTGTAGCGGCGGCACACAGCGGTCACATCCTTGTGGTCACGGGAGGCTTGTGTGACGAATTTGCTCCTGGAAAACGCGAACTCCGCTCGCGCGATCTGGTCCGAGGGAGCCTCGTCCGTCGGCGACGGCGCAGAGCCCGAGGTCCAATGCACGCTGGGCCAAGTCATCGGTCGGACTGCCAGCCGGTTCCCGGACCAGCCTGCGATCGTCTCCACCAAGTTTGCGCCGCTGACGTACCGCGATCTTCAGGGCCAGTTGGATGGCATCCGTCGGCAGCTTCGTTTGGCCGGGTTCGATTGCAAGACCCGGATCGGGGTACTGATGCCGAACGGCGCGGAGGCGGTTCTCGCCATCGTGGCAGTGGCCTGCTGCAGCATCGCGGTTCCTCTCGATCCGCGACTGTCCGAGGCGGAATTCGATCAACGTCTCGACATGCTGCGCCTGGACGCGCTTCTCGTGCCGCAAGGCAGGGCCTTTGAAGCGCGCCAGGCGGCTGAGCGGAGAACGATTGCCGTGATCGAAGCCGCTCCGATCGGACACGGTCAGCTTGGACTAAATATCGCCGTGCAGGTCTCCAACTCGCCTGCGATCGACGCCGAGCCTGATCCGGGCTCGCCTGCCTTCATCCTGCAGACGTCGGGCACGACCGCGCAGCCGAAGCTCATTCCGTTCAGTCATAGCAATATGCTGGCGGCGGCCGCACGGCTTCAGGCCTGGTTCGGCCTCACGCCTGAGGACCGCTGCCTGAGCGTGTCGTCCCCTCACTACTCCCATGGGCTCAAAGTAACGGTCTTCACACCACTGCTGACGGGCGGCAGCATTGCTGTCCCGGCGAACTTTGCCATCGTGGCGCTGGATGAATGGCTCGATGCCTTGCGGCCGACCTGGTACTCGGCGGGTCCCACGCTCCACACTGCCGTGCTCGACAAGGCAAAAAGCCTTGAGGATGCGCAGGCGGCGCACACCCTGCGGTTCGTTGTATCGGGCGGCGCGCCACTCCCGAAGGAGGTGCAGAACGACCTGCAGCGCATTTTGGGCGTGCCGGTGCTGGAGCATTATGGTTCCAGCGAAGCCGCGCAAATCGCCACCAACCAGCCGTCGCCCGGTCCAAACAGGCCAGGGACTTGCGGGCAACCTTGGCCTGATACCGTGGCCATTGTTGGTGAGGATGGACATCCCTTACCAGCTGGCGAGCGGGGCGAGGTCTGGGTTCGCGGCCCCACCGTGATGTCTGGCTATCTCGATGCGCCGGAACTCGATCAAGCTGCTTTCAAAGAGGGTTGGTTTCGCACGGGCGATATCGGCAGCCTCGACCAAGACGGCTTCCTGTCGCTGCACGGGCGCCTGAGCGAACTGATCAACCGCGGCGGTGAGAAAGTCGCCCCTGCTGAGGTCGAATCCGCGCTACTGCGCCATCCCGCCATAGCCGAGGCCGCTGCTTTCGCAATCCCCCATCCACGCCTTGGCGAGGACGTCGCAGCCGCCATCGTTCTCCATCCTGGTGCGCAGGCGACACCTGCGGAGCTTCGCCAGTTCCTGCAACACGCCTTGGCCTCGTTCAAGATTCCGCGGCGCATTCTGATCCTCGACCAACTGCCAAAGGGGGCGACGGGAAAGGTTCAGCGGCGACGGCTGCGCGAGTCGCTCGACGGGCTGTTGGGTGATCAGGGCGCGATGCCCGTGCAAGCTGTGAACAAAGGGCCATTGGATCTGAAAGCTGAATTGCTGACCCTGTGGCGGAGGCTGCTCAAGTCCGAGGCTGTGACGATCGACGATGATTTTTTCGCCAGCGGTGGTGACTCCCTTCTAGCGATGGAAATGCTCATCGAAGTCGAGCGGCTCATCGGCCACCGCTTACCGGAAACGATTCTGTATGGGGCAGAAACCATCCGCCAACTTGTCCCAAAAATCGCCATGCAGACAGGCACCCCGGCGACGCCGTTCTTCCAGTTCGGTGCCAGTTGCGATCGGCCCCCCCTGTTCTTTTTCAATGGGAACCTCGTTGGCGGCCACTCGGGTATGCGGCGGATGGTAGAGCTTCTCGGGCCCGATTATCCAATCGTTTCGATCGATCCCCATGGTCTTCATGGGGAGCGGATTCCGCCGTCGATCGAGCAGATGGCCGCCGACCGCCTGCCGCTTGTTCTGGAGAGGCAGAGCAGCGGTCCTTTCCTCCTGGGCGGCAAATGCAACGGCGCCATGGTGGCGTTTGAAACAGCCCGCCTGCTGATGGCAGCCGGCCACAAGGTTGATATGGTGGCGATGGTCGACCCGCCGACCGTCAGTGCCCGTCCGGTGCCGCGGGCGATCATCGGGCTGATGAAGCCCCTGCTTCCGCTTTACCCTCTGCGCTGGGCATTTGAAAAAATGGCGGAGCTGGAGCGTTACTCCAAGGCGTCGACGAGCGCGCCGATTACGACTGCCGAGCTCGAGATTCCGCCGGCGTTGTGGCACGCTTATTCAGCCGCAATGGCGCAGTATCTTCCGGCACCGCTTGAGGTCCCCGTGACTTTTTACGCGGCCGAACACGACGGCCGGGCGTGGCGGCATCTCAGTTCTCAACTCGACGTGGTCGAGGTGCCATGGGGACATCATGGCTGCATGACTGTCGGCGCTGAATATCTGGTTGATCATCTGCGGCAGAGAATTGACGTTCTGGTTGACGGCGCGCCCTCTGCCGTTGAACCGCACTTTTCGCCGATCGGCTGTCACGGCGCGCAAATCGGTGGCCCCGCACTGGTCATCGAAACTTGAGGATCGGACCAGGGCGGCAGCAACGCAAATTGGGCCGTACCAGTGCCTTGCGATGTTCAGCCAACCGGTCCGGGGATCCAATAGTCGCCGGAAAGCGGCCTGACGCTTACGCCGTAAATTACCCCGAGCTGCAGGCTTGGATCGAAATGGCGCATCGTCCGCTCATTAAGGTCAATGATGCGGCCAGGCGTCAGCGGCCCCACGTCATTTATCTTGACGATGACCTTCTTGCCTACAGCCTCAACGAGAGCATATTTCGGCCTCGCGCCATATCGGACCCCACCAAATTTCTGGCGCAGACTCGTCTTGATGGCAGCCGCCCAGACAGTGGGCTCATAGCGCTCGCCGGAGGCTGTGTTCGGGCCGCCCTCCCGCCATCCCGGCCGGAACGGATTGTACGTGGATGCTGCGCCAACGATCGCATCCCCAGAAGCGGCAATGACGACGGCGCTTGAATGAACTGCAGCCATTTCACTTCGAGCAACGGTAACAGAAATGGCAAGCAGCACTACGACGCCGCAAATTGCGGCGCTCGAGCGAAACAACATCGTAACTCCTCGATTGATTTTCTGGATCGTTCGGTTCCCGATCCCGCAAAAAATGGTCAAGCGAACGCGGATGCGTTGACGAGCTTGCGCCGATTTTTTGCGGCTTCGTGCCGACACTGGCGACGGAACCGTTGTGGGAACCAGGGTGGTCCTCCACAGGTGTCTTTCCCACCGACTAAGAAAGAAATTGCGTCAGCAGCATGACTGAATAGAGGCGCTTGGTGAGGGCGTGAGCAGGAGCACGCGTCTGGCCGATGTCGGCTCGGGTCACAAGCAGACGTTCAAGCTGATCCATGAGCAAGTCTGCTTCGGCCTCACCAGCGGACATGAGAGGCGACGGCGACACGTGATCAGTAAGCGTCTCATCCGGATGTGAGTAAGAGAAGTCTGCCTCGACCTTGAGAAGCAGTCGAGGACGGATTGAGAGGCGTCAAATAATCAGGGAATTCTTCGGCCGGATTCCACTGCCGGCCCACTGCTCAGTGGGATCGAAATTTGTCTCCGTTGAAAGTCTCCTCACAACGGGAGTATCCGAGTTAGCTGAGTGGAGCACACCCGTGGTCCCTGGCTGCCCTCGGGTGCCAATTTCTGCTTTTGCATCGTGGGCGGGCAATATCAGTCGCATTGGTCTCACTTCCAGAAGCGAACAGGTTGCTGCAAACTGCATCTGTAATCTCGCGATTCGTAGATGTCTTGAGGACCCATGAACGAGACCTTGATATCCGCCTGCACGATGTTTCTCATTCCAGCAACGCTCTTGTTTGGCGCTTTAGGTGTCGCGAACTCGTCCTTTCTCAAGATGCTGGTCTGCTTGCTTGGCATCGCCACGACAGGGCTATGGCTTTACCGGATATGGTGGTGGACAAACCTGTCTTTGATTGATCGCAGAACGGCGCTGGGTCTCGCGGGCATGTTTGCGTGCGCATGGCTGGTGACATTCCTGGTGCAGTTGAAGAATGTGTTCTCGTCGCGCTGACTGGCTTCGCCATCGGCTGACAGCACCCTGGCTCACGACGTCGTCGGCGAGCGCGGTGTAACCGCCTCGGTCGACATCATCCGTTATCGCGCATCGATCCGCGTCGCCGCAGCCTTGCCGAATAGCGGCTCGCTATTGATGCCCGGCAAGGATTTGCGCGGCAGCGCCGATGCCTTGCCGGAACGCCTCGTCGAACGTGACAGCCGCAAGCTGCCATTGCTGCGACCTGCCCTGCCAATCGAGCTGCCAGTCCGAGTTCCACCGCAGCTCCTGATCGTCCCAGACGAGGCGCACGATCAGCTCGCCCTCTCCGCCCCGCCCGGCCACGGCTTCAGCGATCTTCGCGGGCGCGATGCCCGCAAGCGCAAGCTCATTGGCGCCGAGGCCGGCCAGCGCTGCGGCATCGGGCAGCACGATGGGCATTCCCCGCTTGGCCGCGGCCGCCAGGAGGGCAGCCCGCTGCAGATCCGTCTCTTTCGAGTCGCCTGCAACCACGTATCGTCGCGCGCCCGGCTGCATCTCCACGAAGACGCCAAGCACCGGGCGGCGGCTAAGCCATGGCTTGACGCCCAGCTTGGCAAGCATGCCGTTGATGGCAGCCTCGTCGAACTCGGCCGTCAGAATGAAGGAGCGGTCGCGGGTGCCCTGCTCGTCGTTCTTCGGCTTACCGCCCTTTTCATCGCGGTAGGAAAAGTCCCGAACCAGTTTCGCAGCATCGGCCTTGTATGGGTCGAGACGCGGGTCGCCCGCGAGCCGCAGCATGCCGCTTACCTTGATGAGAACGTCTTCCAGGCACGATGCGAAGCCGAGGATACGGTTTGCCTCGCCCTGCCCCGTCACGATGGTTTGCGCGCGATAGAGTTCTGCCGGTGGAATAGCGTTTGCCGCGTTAGCGAGCCCCGGTTGCTGTGGCGTGTCGGCGGCGACGGCGGGGAGCGCAAGCAGCACTACCGCCGCGATTGCCGCCAGAAGGTAGGGAATGGAGCGTGTCGTCGCTGGATGCGTCCTCACGGCCGAAAGCCCTCACTTGATGCTGGCCGGCGACGCAGTGCTGATCGCACCGGTCTCCAGGCAAGTTCTCTGCTGGGTATTTTACAGGAAAACCGACGATATTGGGGGCCAGCGAGAGCTGCCTTGCAGTTTCCGATTAGAGCGCGAACGTGACCAGTTGATACAGCGCATAGGCCAGCTGCACGCCCAACACGGCCAAGGCTACGATCATCAAAAAGGAGCTGAAATGCATGAGGGTTGAAACCAAAATGCCCTCTTGAACTGACAATTCTCGCAAGAAGACTTCGAACTGATCAGTATGTCATACTGCCCTACAAACGTTTGGCAGTTCGAGAAGGAGGCTTCCGCCGCCGCGGAAGTAATGTCATTGCCGCGAACCTCTTCTTGGCCGGAGGTCGCTTGTCGGACAGAAGTTCACGCCTACGTGCCGTAGAAAATCTTCATCCCCCACACCACGACGATGACGGCCGACACCAGCGTGGCCGCCGTCAATATACTTTCTAAGGAAGCGACTCTCATACTACTACTCCGCTTCCCAGCCCCGTTTGCGGTCTAGTTGATTCGTTCGGTCCGCCGCAATCGCGGGAGCGACTGTGTTGAGCGCTCGCACGGCAATTGTGGTTTGCGGGCCACATCATTCCCGTAGAATTACGGGCGCAGCGAAGGATTCGAACTCCTGGTACGGCCGGGCGGCAGTCGTGATTAAACCAGTCTCCGCCGATAGTCTCCGCAAAACGGGAACATCCGGCATCGGCGACTTCCACCCCGGGAACGGCGAACTGGGAGTCTGGAGACGAAATCGAATGCGCGAAAAGCCGGGATGCCCGGCCCTATCTCGCGTTTCTTGGGAAGCCTCGCCGAACGCCGGAATCGCTGGCTGGCGACGCAGTGCTGACCGCACCTGTCTCCGCTTATTTTCCCTGCAAACAGGGAATTTTACAGGGAAATTGGCGATTTTGGCCGCCTTGAGACATTGCAAATAGTCAGAAACCACTACGACATAGGCGTTTTGCACGCAATTTCCTGATCCAAGTAACAGGGAAATGTTTTCGGTTAACAGGGTAGTCGTCCTGTCGTAACTGGGAGTTTTTCCGTTTTTCCGCAACGACCGCTTTGCGCCAAAAGCGGACGTTCCATCGAGGTCAGGCTTTGACCCGAACCGGACAATTGTGATCCGTCGGTAGCCCTGAAGCTGCTATAACTTGGACTCGGGGCCAAACCGCTCGGCCTCGCGATCGCGTAATCTTCCTGTGAGAAGGCGCGGTGATCCGAATGAGACGATTTGCCGATAGGTTGCCGGTCCTCCTAGTTGTGCTGCTTGTCTTCGCGTCGGCAGCCGCAACCCAGCCGGCGCCGAGAGTGGCGCGGATCGGAATGCTTTGTGCCCCTACGTGCAACGTCAATCTTAACGACACTTTTTTGGATGAGCTTCGTAAGCTCGGCTGGGTCGAAGGGGCCAACATCGTCGTCGAGCGCAAGGACCCGGATTATCACCTCGACCGACTTCCGGCGCTCGCCGCCGAACTGGTGCGATCGAAACCTAATCTCATCGTAGCCATCACTCCTCAGTCTGCGCGCGCCGCAAAGGATGCGACCTCGGACCTGCCAATTGTAATGCTTTTCGTCGCCGATCCGGTCGGTATGGGGCTTGTCTCAAGCCTTGCCCGTCCCGGCGGAAATCTGACTGGTGTCGCCACGGTGGCTCCGGGCGATTTCAACGGGAAGACGCTCAGCATTCTTCGAGAGGCTTTGCCTCGGGCGAAACGCGTGGCGGTTTTCATCAATCCTTCAAACGAAGCCCATCGGCTGATGTATCCAAGGGAGGCGCCACCTGCCGCCGCCAAGCTCGGGTTTCAGCTCGACCTTTTCGAGCTGCACGATGCACGGGAAATTCCTGGCGCCGTTGCCACCGCTAAAGACCAGGGTGCAGATGCTTTGTGGATATGGGGTGATCCCGTCCTTTCCATCCCGCCAAACCGATTGCCTGATCTCGCAGCGCAGGCGGGCTTACCGTCGATTTCCTTCATTAGCGGCTTTGCGCAAGCGGGCGGATTAGTTGCTTACGGGCCGGAATTTCCTGCCTTGGCGCGGCGCGGGGCTCACTATGTCGATCGGATTCTGAAAGGCGCCAAACCGGCCGAGCTTCCTGTTGAGCAACCCACCAAATACCCGCTTGTGATCAATCTGAAGACGGCAAAATCGCTCGGTCTCGAAATCCCCGCGTCCCTTCTTGCCCGCGCTGACGAGGTGATCGAATAAGGCTTGTTACTACCGGTTTTGGCACTTTTCGGACCTCTCGAGGCGCCCTGATGTCGTCCGTTTATCGAGGTGCAACGGACCTCGCAAAAGCGCGCGGCGGCTTCCGCAAATGACCCAAAGCGGAAATCGGCCCTAGCCCGGCGGCTGCCCGATATGCTTTGATGCTTGGACCGAACCAATCGGGAGCATTCTTTGACGGGGGAACGGCCGGAAAGGCGTCTAGCAGCGGTTCTGGCGGCCGATGTTGCCGGATATAGCCGTCTCATGGGCCTCGACGAGGAAGGCACACTGGCCCGGCTCAAGGCGGTCAGAAAGGCCCTCGTTGATCCCGCTATAGCTTCCCATCGCGGGCGCATCGTCAAGACCACCGGCGACGGCATGTTGGTTGAATTTGTCAGCGCCGTTGATGCGGCACGCTGTGCCGTTGAAATCCAAAAGGGCATGGCCGAACAGAACGGGTCTGTGCCACCGAATACGCGAATCGAATTCCGCATCGGTATCCACATCGGCGACATCATATTTGATGACAACGACATCTTCGGAGACGGCGTCAATATTGCAGCTCGACTAGAGGGCAGAGCTGACGCCGGCGGCGTTTGCATCTCTGACGACGCTTATCGGCAAGTCCGCGGCAAGGTCGAGATCGCCTTTGATGATCTTGGACCACAGGCCCTCAAAAACATCGCCGAACCAATGCGCGCGTGGCGGGTCAGGTTTGGCGGTCAAGGAGCGGCGACACTCACTCCGGTTTCAGAGACTTCAGCGCTTGCTCTGCCTGACAAACCGTCCATCGCCGTGTTGCCGTTTCAAAACATGAGCGGCGATCCGGAACAGGAATATTTCGCCGACGGCATGGTCGAAGACATCATAACTGAATTATCGCGCATCAAAGGACTGTTGGTGATCGCTCGCAATTCAAGTTTCACCTACAAAGGTCAATCAGTCGACATCAAGAAAGTAGCTGGAGAGCTAGGTGTTAGGTACGTTCTCGAAGGTAGCGTGCGCCGAGCAGGAAACCGAATACGGGTCACGGCTCAGCTTATTGAGGCACAAGGTGGCGGCCACGTATGGGCGGAACGGTACGACCGGGATCTAGTGGATATCTTCGATCTTCAAGACGAGATTACCCGGAGTCTAGTTTCCACCATTCAAACCGAAATGATCCTGTTAGAGGGCAGCCTTGCTGAGCGAACCACAACACCCAATTTGAAGATATGGGATATGGCAAAGAGGGCCTATCCGCAATTCTATGGCCTTACCCGAGAAAGCCTTACGAAAGCCGGTGAACTAGCGCGAGCGATGATTGCGGCCGACCCAACCAGCCCCGAAGGTCATAGATTGTTATCACTCGTCGATTCGCATTTAGTCTTTATGGGGTTCACCCGAAAGCCAGAAAAATTGAAAAAGGAGGCTCTGGAGTCGATCCAGACAGCATTGTCCATTGTGGAGAATAACGAGCATTCGAATTGGGCGCTGGGCTTAGTCTTGGGTTTTCTCGATGAGAAGTACGACCAAGCGGGAGCAGCATTCAAACGAGCGATAGAAATCAATCCAAATTTTTCACTAGCATACGGTGCTTATGGAACTGTGCTCGCCTATGCTGGACGAGCCGAAGAAAGTATTGAAAAAAACCAATATGCAATCCGGCTCAATCCCCGCGATCCAAGTATTTTCTTTCGCTACTCCGGACTTTCTATCGCATATTTCATTCTTTCAGATTTCCAACAGTCGCTCAAATGGGCAACGCTCTCAGTCGAACGAAAGCCGGACTGGTGGTTAGCCAGGGCACTTATGGCTGCATCGCTTGTGCAGTTGGATCGAAAAAACGAGGGACTGGAAGCAGCTAAGGCCCTTCTCCAAAAAGCGCCAAATATATCGCTGCACGCACTTCCAATTGAGCCCGTCCGCCCAGCTGCCGCAAAGAAGTTGTTTTATGAATCTCTCGGCGAGGCAGGCATACCAGCATGAGTGGAGATTATTTCCGGCATTTGCACGAAGCGACCCTTCTGCGATGTTCTCCTTCCGAAATTGGCACTTTTCGGACGTTAGGGCTCGGACGAATGTCCGCTTTGCGCCAGAAGCGGCCAGTCGGCCATACTTGGACGCAGATCTAGTGGGAGCGGTGGGCGGACGTCCGGTTCACGGGATGGCCGCCTTTCACCCGGAAGAAAACACGCTTCACTCACGGCGCTATGTCGGCTTTGTACCCGACATTATTCGATGAGTTCAAAACGCGCACATCGCCGCCCGCGTCGGGTTCGGCGAGCCGACAGCCGCCGGATTCCTGCTGTCAACAGAATTACTGGATTGTCCCTGCAGCGGCGGTCGCCATGTATTTCGTGTAGAATTCGGCAACCCGCGCGCGCCACATGCCGACGAACGCCTTCGATGTCACTTTGTCTACCGATTTCCACTCCCGCTTGAGGGCCGGAAGGGTATTGCCCCAGATCGCGCGTCTGCACCACTTTTGGCCCTTCTCTCTGCCTTCGCTGGTGGCGCACATCGATTTCCAGGCGATGCGATCGGGCTGGCTGATGTGCTCGGCGGCGCCTTCCCACCCCTGCTGATGGATCAGGTAGAGATCGCTCAGGTCTGGCTTCCGGTGCGCGATCCACTCGAACAGGATGCCTTCGGTAATGACTTTGTAGGCAGCCGCGATGGCATTATCCCGGGGACTGCGAATCTGCCCAAAGCCGAATTTGCCGAACTCCTTTTCGCTAAGCTGAAACAGTCCGATATACGACCCGGTGCGTTGATTGGGGTCGAAACCGGACTCGATCTTTGCAACCGCCATCATGAAATTAAAATCGAGACCGAAAGCGTCGGAAGCGCGCTTGATCTCCTCGGCTGGCGTTCCGACCGGGATGTCCTTGAGTGAACGCAAGACGATCTCTGCCGGTTTATGGGCGGGTGGTAGTTCGGACCAAACGTAGTAGATTAAGTGCCGGAAATCCTGCGTCGCCTGCGCCGGCTTGGGCGCATCATTGGACGCATCTTGTCCTGCAGAAAGCGGCGTGGCCGTAACCTGCTCGCCCAGCGCCGCCAATTTTGGCGCGACGGAATCGTCGGCGATTTCGGCTCGGGCCGTCAACGGTCCAGAACCCGCCGAAGTCACTGAGGCAGTCGCAGCCTGAAGCGCCGCTGCAAGCTTGGCCGATGCCTCCGCGTAGAGCGCAGGCGCTACTACGTTCTCTGCTGCTTCCGGTATTGCATCCGGCACCGTCGCGACCGGCCTGTTTCCGCTGGCCAGATAAAATCCCATGAATGCAACGGCACCCACGATGCAGCTGGTCTGCAAAGCCTTCATTGTCCCAACTCCATGGATGGCTTCCGTAAGAAGCCCATTCGCATGTCCCTTGGCCCGTCGTGGTCCCGTGCAAAATCTTATGATTGGAATGTGGAGCAAGCGAAAGCAGACTTTCAGTTCGCCACGTGTTGGTCTTCACCTGCCATGTGCCGGCAGGCGACATGGAGGCCCACGGCAACGTACCGATATCGCGCCGTCTAGCACAACGTTCAGGATGGGTCGGTATGGTTAATGACCGGTAAACAGCTGATGTGGCAGGACAAGGTCCGCTTCGCGCCAAGACCGGTCGGCCGCGAGCCGCCTTTTGAACCCGTCAGAAAAGGTTTGTGGTAACTACAAGCGTGGTAAACGTCGATGATGCGTGTGTCGTCGCATATTGATTGCACGGGCGAGGTCCTGTTGTCCCCCGGGCAGAGGCGTAACCGTCGTGATCCTTGAACACGGCCAGCGCAGGCAATCAGGCGGCGAACTCGATGCCGCCTGCGTTGCCTACGGTGCGTACGTGGGCGACGTAGCCGTCCGGACGGACAAGCATTGAAGCGAAGTTGCCGAGCAGGCCGTCGTTGGCGCCAGGTGCCAGGCTGACGACGTTGATTGCGTCCCTGACGGGCGTTGCGTCGCTCTCCGTAGCGACTACTTGCAACAGGACCCAGCGACCTTCTTGGAGATAGCGGTAGAGCGTCGTTCGCGAGCCGTCCCTCAAAACAAGATCGCCGTCGGAAAGACGATGTCCGCTCACACCTTTCAAATGGTCCCAATTGTGCTCCGCCTGAAACAGCGGTTCTGGATAGGCGACACCAAAGCCGGAGAGTTGGTCCGCGAGTTGGCGGTTGACCTCCGGCACACGAAGAAAGCCGCTGAGCATACGCCGCAGAGCCAATGCCGGAGGATCAAACGCGGAAAACAGCGCGAATTGCGCAAGCGTGTCGTTCTGAAGCGCCTCGCCGATCGGTCTACGTTCCGACTGATAGCTGTCGAGTATCTCATCAGACGCGGTACCGTGTATAACACTCGCCAGTTTCCAGCCGAGATTCATGGCGTCCTGGATGCCGACGTTCATGCCCTGACCGCCCATCGGCGGGTTAATGTGAGCGGCATCGCCAGCTAGGAAAATCCGCCCTTTCCGATAGCACTCGGCGAGACGCGATTCATCTGTGAAGCGCGATATCCAAACAGGATCGCGAGGGAGGAGGTCCCTGCCGAAAATGCGGGCCGCGCAAGCCGCGACCTCGGCGAGCGATACTGGCGCGGACGGTGCCAAATAAGGTGACGATGCGTCGATGACGCCAATTCTGTGATGAACGCCATCGCCACGTGGCGCGAGAACCAAACCACCAGCCTCGTTGACGAGGGTCAGGACCGGTTTCTCTGGTGGCGCATCAAGCGCGACGTCTGCCAATGTCATTGCATGCCGTGCCGGATGACCGACAAAATCGATGGTTAAGGCTTGCCTTACCATACTGCGAGCGCCATCGGCGCCAGCGGCGTAGTGAGCGGCAAAACCGAATGGTGTCTCGCCGTTCCGGCCCCCTACGATGACGCTGTCGGCATTCTGCTCAACCTGCTCCACAAGGTGGCCACGCCTGATGTCCACACCCAACTCCAGTGCACGCTCCTCGATGAGCCTTTCAGTCGTCGCCTGCGGCAGGAACAGCGTGAAAGGAAAGCGCGATTCCAGTGTCGAGAAATCAAGCAATGTATCCAACCCTCCGAAGAAAAACCCAGGGTTCGGACGACCTTGTGAGAGGAAGCGTTCCGCGATCCCACGCAGGGCGAACACCTCCAGGGTTCGACCGTGGAGCGTCAATGCGCGGGATTGGGTGACGCGTTCGGTCCGCCGTTCCAGAACGAGGACTTTCACTTTTGCCAGCGCCAGCTCACACGCAAGCCACAGTCCCACCGGTCCGGCGCCAATTACGATGACGTCAAATTCATTGCTCATGATCACCTCACCACATAACTTACGATGTTAGACAACCGGCCATTATCCTCAGTTTCCCGAGACTAGCCTGAGCCCGATGACGCCTCCCAAAATGAGAACAATGCAGAAAACCCTCAGCGGCGCAGCGGAGTCGCCCAGAACTGCGATTCCCAGTATCGCGGTGCCCGCCGCGCCGATACCGGTCCAGACCGCGTAACCAGTCCCGAGGGGCAGCGTACGGAGCGAGAGTGAAAGTAGAACAACACTCGACAAGCCAGTGACGACTGTAAGCAGTCCAGGTATCAATCGCGTGAAGCCTTGAGACCACTTCATGCAGAACGCGAATGCGATTTCGAGAAAGCCAGCGAGACTCAGTAGTGTCCATGCCATGTGGGCAGATCCATTTTGTTGCTTCGCCAGCCGTTACGGCTAGCGCAAGGTTTGGTGCGAGCTTTAAGCGGCACGCAATCGGGAACGCAGCTTTCAAAATCCGCCGCATTTCAACGAAAGGCTTACGCGCGTGATCCTGAGTCAGCGCGGTCGGCATTGAGCCTCCTGCATTTTCCATAGGGCACCATTAGGCGTTGCTGCTCGGACGAGGCAGGAAGAAGCCGCGCATCAGCGCGATGAACTCCTGCTCCGAGGATTCACGTCGAGCCGTCAGAAGGGCTCGGATATCGTCGTTCGGCATATACCGGAGCTGGCCTGTCCCGTCGGTCGCGGCTGCGAAGATCGCTTCCGCTACCCTCTTGATAGCGTCGGAATCGGAGTTGGTAGCAAAAGCTCCATAGATTTGGGCGGCGTGCGCCATGAACACGTTGTAGTCGTCGGGTATAGGAAGCCCGCCCGTTTCCGCCTTGGATCGAGTCATGAAACCTGTACCCGGCGCGCCACCCGGCTCGATGAGCTTCACCGCGATGCCGAGATCTGCCAACTCGTAAGCCAGCGATTCTGAAAAGCCTTCGAGCGCGAATTTCGATGCGCAGTATATCGATGCCATAGGGGCTCCGAACACACCCGCGCCCGAGCTGATGTTGATGATCGTGCCAGAGCGGTTGGTACGGAAATGCGGAAGGATAGAGCGGATCACATCCATCGCGCCGAAGACGTTGACGTCAAATTGTTTCTGAATGGCGTCGCGCGACGAGGGCTCAAAGGGGCTGAACAGGCCGTAGCCGGCGTTGTTGACCACTGCGTCGATGCGCCCGAAATGTCTGATCGCCTGAGTGATCGCTTTATCGATGCTATCCCGGTCCTGTACGTCGAGTCGAACGACAAGGATATTCTTCAAATCGGTCAGCTTCCTGCCGTGATCGGGGTTGCGCATGGTGGCAATAACATTCCATCCGCGCAAGGCGAACAGTTTCGCCGCCGCTTCGCCATAGCCGGACGAA
This sequence comes from Bradyrhizobium sp. AUGA SZCCT0222, assembly GCF_018130205.1. Classification (NCBI taxonomy): domain Bacteria; kingdom Pseudomonadati; phylum Pseudomonadota; class Alphaproteobacteria; order Hyphomicrobiales; family Nitrobacteraceae; genus Bradyrhizobium; species Bradyrhizobium sp. AUGA SZCCT0222. The sequence continues at coordinate 132,446 of NZ_JAFCLX010000008.1, read as the reverse complement.
CATCCGGTAATCAGGACCGCGCCTGTCATTTCAGCTTCCTCTGTTGATGCCCATCACATCGGCGACGTGGGAGGCATCCATTGCGCTCGGCCTTCGCCACAGTCGTACTCAAGATCACAAGAGCAAGATCGTCACGAAGAGGCGTGCCTGGGAGGTCCATGATCCGTCTTAAGTACTAGGCCATGATCCTGCCAGGTCAGCTAAAAAGCTGGCTATTGCCACCGTCATATCAGCCCCAAGATACGCCTTCCGAAGATCTCGGCGGTGCGCTGAGAATCAATATTCGTGAAATTGAGAAGCAGAGCCGAGGCTCCATCACTACCCATCGTCCAATCCGTTAATGCTTCCCCGTACAGGCCCTCCTCCCGCATGCGCGCAACAAGCCGGCGATCTGAGCGTCGGCCTTGCAGCCGCAAGATCAAGTGCATTCCTCCCGGCTGTGAATCAATTCGCATGTGTTTCCCCAGCACGCTGTCCAGACCTGCTGCAGTCGCTTTCCGGCGCTCAGCGTAGAGTTTCCGCATCCGCTGAATATGGCGCGCGAAGTGCCCTTCCCTGATGAAGGCAGCAACGAGTGCTTGCGTAAGCTCGGGACTGCCGCCTGCAAGGGCTTGAGTGATCTGCTCGAACCGCTCGACGAGGGTTTCCGGCACGACCAGATATGCAAGCCGAATGCTCGGTAAAAGCACTTTGCTGAAGGTGCCGGCATAGAGCACGCGCCCACCGCAATCGAGGCTCTTCAACGCAGGCAGAGGGCGACTGACATACCGGTACTCGCCGTCGTAATCGTCCTCAATGATCCATGCGTTGTTTCGCGCGGCCCAGTCTAACAGCGCCAGGCGGCGGGCCAGGGATATCGACACGCACAGCGGACTCTGATGGGCAGGCGTGACCACAGCTGCTCGCGCCCGCGGCGCCAGCTTAATTCCCTCGGAAACGCTGATGCCCTCCCGATCAACCGGCACAGGAACGGCTGCAATATTCATGTGTCCCAGGAGTTCTCGCGTCGGCGGATATCCAGGGTTTTCAAGCCAAACGCGATCTCCCGCCTTCAACAATGCATGACCGATCAACTCGATGGTATGGCGATATCCCGACGTGACGAATATCTGAGATGGGGAGCAGTAGATCCCGCGTGAAACCTGGAGATATGCGGCGATCTCGGCACGCAGTGCTGGCAAGCCGTATACAGAAGGATGCACCATGTCCGATGGTTGCATCGCACGCAGACACCGCGCTCCGAGGCGCGCCCAGATCTTTCGGGGAAACATATCAAGTGCGGGCAAACCCATTTGGAACGGCAGAATCGAATCTGGACGAAAACTGGCCGCAGCAATGCTGCTTCTGGATTGCGTCGTCGGGATTGCAACAGGCGCTTGCGGCTTGAGGCCTGGCGTCACGATGGTCCCTGCCTGGCCGCGGGCTTGAATGTACCCCTCGGCAGCCAACAAGGAGTAAGCCGCTTCAATCGTGCCTCTCGCCAAACCCAATTCCCTGGTCAACGCCCGTGCCGAGGGAATACGGTCACCTGGCTTCAACAATCCGCTCGCAATAGCGCCACGAAACCGATCGTAGATCTGGCGATAAAACGGTTCGGCCGCGGTTGAATCCAACGGCGAAATCCTGCTGGCCTTTGCGACGGTCATGGTCTAGTCCACTCTGCCGGTGAGCCGAAAGTGACTATACCATAAGGTCCCAGAGCGGCAGTCACTTTTGATCAACCGTTTGTGTGTGCTCCAACGCCGAGCGGCTGAAGAGTCACCGCAGCAATCATGGACCAGTCGCAAATTCCATTCATGGACCCTGTATGTCGGTCATGAGGTTTGTAGATGATTGCTCATGGAGACGTCGAAAGTATCAAGGCGCGGCAGGCTGATCATGAATTTGAATCTGAGTGGCAAGAGAGTACTGGTGACGGGCGGCTCAAAAGGCATCGGGATGGGCATTGCCAGGGCGTTCGCCGCCGAGGGCGCGGAACTGATCCTTGTCTCGCGCGACATCGACGAGAACGAGGCAAGTAAGAAGGTCGGTCGCCCGATCACGGCCGTCAATCTCGACCTTTCGCAGCAAGGTGCGGCGGAGCAGCTGGGTGGGCGTTTTCCCGACATCGACATCTTGGTCAACAACGCTGGTGCGGTTCCCAGCGGGTCGCTGTTCGACGTCGACGAAGCACGGTGGCGCGCTGCGTGGGACCTGAAGGTGTTCGGCTACATCAACATGTGCCGCACCTTTTACCCGCTGATGGTCGGACGCGGCGGCGGGACGATCGTCAACATCGCCGGCATCGGTGCGATAGTCAAAAGCCCGGCGGCGATCTGTATCGCGGCCGGCAATGCGGCCATCATCGTCCTGAGCCAAACGCTGGGCAGCGGGAGCCACAGGGACAACATTCGCGTGGTCGCGGTGAACCCCGGCCCCGTCGCGACCGAGCGGCTCAAGGCGGCTGCCAGCGTCCAGGGTACTCAGAAGTTTAATGCGGACGCGTTGCTGCCCTGGGCACGCCCTGCAAGCGTGGAGGAAATCGGCGCCACCGTCGCATTCCTCGCCTCTCCAATGTCGTCCTACACCAGCGGTTCAGTGGTCACTGTCGACGGCGGGCTGTCCGCGTCCGCCCAGGGCCTCTAACGCGTTTCGCCCGCTATCCCGATCCCGCGTCGTCGCTGTCCGAGGGCGCGCGTCGCATCTCGGCGATGGCGCCGCAAGCAAAATCCAGATACCGACCTACTCGCGGGAGATGCTAGTTGCTCCGTATTGGAACCCGGGCTTGCTCGGTGGCTGGCGCAGCGAATATGCCGCCACCGCCTTAAATTGATGGGTTGCCTACCTCTTCAGTGAGATTCAAACGAACGTCCGGTTGCGCCAGAAGCGGCCCTACGGCAAACGGTGCTATTCGACTAAAGAACGGATCTGTACGCGACCGTGTGGTGGGGCTTTCGTCCGACCAGCACACCGATGATAAGTACATTGAGAATGTTGGCGCCGATGCCGACGGCAAACGCGGGCGCATAATTTCCGAGATGATCATAGAGCAGGCCGGCGAGCCAGCTGCCGGCGGCCATGCCTCCGCCGCTGAACAGCAATAGCGTCGGGATTCTCCAGGAGGCTTCCGATGCCGGAAAAAGTTCACGCACCGCCAGGACATAGGCCGGGATGATGCCGGAAAAGCCGAGCCCGAAAGCGGCAGCCACCGTGAAGAGGCCGGCTTCGTTCTGTGTCAACAGAAAGGTCGTCATCGATGCGGCCTGCCAGGCTGATCCGATCAGTACGGTGGCGAGCCCGCCGATACGATCGGAGATCACGCCCCAGATCTGCCGGCTCAGGAACGCGGTGCCGAGCAACACGGACAGCATCAGGGCGCCCATCGATCGACTGATCCCGAGATCGCTGCAAAAGGCGACCAGGTGGCCCTGCGGCATCGCCATGGGAATGCAGCACAGTATGGCGGCGCAGCACATCAACACGAAAACGGCATTGGGCGGCCAGCCGAGGACGCGCGCCTTGTTTGAACTGGCGCCGGACGCCGCCGCCGGTAGAACCAATTCGGGTGGCGTCCGGAAGTAAATTGCGGCCAGCGGAGCGACGACAACGATCTCGGCGAGCGTATACCACAGCATCGCCTGCCGCCAGCCGTAGCTGGCAATCACCTGCTCGAATATCGGCGGCCAGAACGCTCCGGCGACATAGGTGCCGCTCGAGATCAGCGCCAGCGCCGAACCGCGCCGGCGGTCGAACCAGCGGCTGACGTAAATGTACAAGGGAGCGTTGATGCCGCCCAATCCGATCAGCCCGATAAACAGTCCGTGGCCGATCCACAGCGGCCATGGCGGCCCAAGGGTCGAGATGGTGAGGCCAAGGCCGATCATCAGCGAGCCAAAGATCACCGTCGAGCGTGTGCCAATCCGCTCGGCAATTCGCGACATCAGGATGCCGCCGATTCCGGAGCCGAGCCACGCCAGTGCGCCGGCGAGCGCCGGAACGGAACGCGATCCGCCGACTTCGCTGGCGATGTCCTTGAGCGCCACCGCGGTGATCCAGCCCGCGCCGAACGACATCCCAAGGATCGCCAGCGCTACCGAGGCGACGGCCCAGGAGGTTTTGCTCTCAACGGAAGCTGATGGAAGCATCAGGAGGGAAATCCGGTTGGCGAATCCTTTTACAGGCCGCATAAGAATTCACCACCCATGTCCACGTGGGACCGGCTCTACAATGTTGCATTGCAGTCATGCCTGCGCGGGCGGAAAGCGACAGCATGCCAACTCATTATGACGGTCTTTGGCAGACGTATTGAAACGCGTTCTTGAAGGCGCGCCCCGCCTCGACGTCAGAGATCTCGCCCCCAACGGTGGCGGCGAACGAGAAGCCGTTCAGCCATTCATTTTCGCGGAGGCGGTGGTCAGCGCCGCGTCATCCGCCTGTGCCGCGCCGTTGCAGATGCCGAGTTCGCTGCCACCATAGGCAAGCAAACGTGTTGGCGCCTGCGAGCACGGCTTCGGCATAAGCCGGCAGATCGAACGTGGCGAACTGAGCCCGCCGCGCAGGAGGTGAGAACCGACGCCGCCGGCCCACGACGTGACAAAACAAAGGCCGCCTTCGACGCGCGGGGAGAATGTGTTGGGGTTGAACTCTGCGCGCAACCGATTGGCACCGGCCGGGGTACCGACACGGTGGTGGTGAATCCTGCCAGCCGTCAGCGAACGCCGCACTGATGTAGGCCCCCCACATTGTGCCGCACAAAGGCGTCGGTCTGGAAAAGGTTGAAGCGGCGACTGCCGCCGTTGGCGAGCTGACGTTGGTGCCGCCGCCGGCGAGCGCATCCGCCAGCTATAGAGCGAGGTCGGCTTCACGAGGTCCGTACCTTGAATTTTAACGACCTAGAGTGGGTATTGTGGCATCACTGCGCGTATCTCATCCGCAGTCAGGAAACGTAGTCCATACTGCTCAAACATCTTGATGGTCTCCGTGAGATCCGCATTCGCATAGGTCGCAGTATCGGCATCAGAGGGCACCTCCATCTTCAATGCCGGAACGTCCATCTTGCCGACTGCTTCAAAGAAACCGCCAGGAGTGATGAAGCATATCCAGTGGCCCTCATCAGAGGTAATAGAGAACGCATGAGGTTTTCCGCGAGGAAGAAACATGTATTCTCCGGCGGTCAATTTGAAGACTTCGCTCTCGACATACACACACATCTCACCCGACAGGATATAGAACAGCTCATCTTCTCGAGAATGCACATGTGGTGGCGGTTCGGTGCCTCGTCTCATCTTGATGACACTGACGTCAAACTCTCGGTTATTATCGGAAGCGCCCGCCATCTTGCTAGTAAGAATACCCTTGTACCACGTCGAGTTGGCTAACGCAGGCGATCTCTTGTAAGCTTTCGGTGTGCTCAAGTGTTGTCCTTCCGTTTATGTAGCTTGGCCGCCCAAGGAGCGTGCCAGTTCTTGAGTTGGAACGTGCGTTTATGAGCCAGCCCTAACTGACTTCGCAGCCGGCGCTCCGACATCTCAGCTAGACGGCGCGAAGCGCAGCCGTGGCCTGCAAGGCGCTTTCGATCGATTTTTCGCGATTCTCCGGACCTATACGGGTGCCTTCGGCAATGATGAATTCGGGGTTGGCGATACCCATGTAGCCGAATATCCAACGCAGATAGGATACGAGATGCTCGCCAGGAGCGTTCGGTGTGCCGCTGCCGTATTGAAGGCCGCGTGACACCGCGATGATCACGCGCTTGTTAGCTGCAAGACCTTCGAGACCCTTTTCGCCGTATTGGAATGTCTTGCCGACGACGAGGATGCGGTCGATCCAGGCCTTGAGTTGGCTTGCGATGGTGAAATTGTACATTGCCGCACCTATTACGACGACGTCGGAGCCGAGAAATTCATTCAATACGGTTTGCCCGACGGCGAGATCCTGCGTGGTCGCCGCGTCGGGCTCGACGCCCTGTGCTGCAGCGAGATGAGAACTTGATAAGTGCCCCAGTGGCTTGGTGGCAAGGTCGCGATAGGTGATCTCGAGGCCCGGCGTCACCGTCTTCAGGCGCTCAACGATGGCGGCGGACAGCTGCCGGCTGACCGAATGCGATCCGAGCAGGCTGGAATCGAGATGGAGCAGTTTCATTGGCGTCATCCTTGTCAGGTCGCAACGAGATCGTGTGCCGGAGATCTACAAATCGGCCAACACATGATCGCCAAGTCACTATCAATCTCATGACTTCATCATAGGTCCATGAATGGAAATTCCCACTGGGTCATGATTGCGTTCGACCCGTCGCTACAGTCCTGCCGCCCGCTCCCAACATAATGCGTACCGCGCTCGATCACGCGTTCGCGACAGCAACGCTCTCGCCGAACGTCATGCTGGAAGCGGACGTTGTCGCAAACATCATTGTGGCGGTGCGGGTTGACGTTTACAGCTCGGTGCTTCCGAAGGGCGAATCTTTCCGACATGTCAGGCGACGATCTCGGCGAGCTCGAGGCGATCGAGCCGTCAGTTTATCTGACATGCTCGATGATCTTGTTCGGACATTTTTTCTTAGCCAACGCAGCGGAGGCGGTGCGCGATTACCCAGTTCGCCGAGACCACCACCAAACGCAGGTGCCAGACGTCGAATGGATCGACGTCACGCGAGCCGAATCGCGGAACACTACCCGCACTCGCTGTAGTATTTTCCCGGCTAAGTGCCTTCTTTTAATTCAGACGCGAACTACTCGTTAAGCGACGTAGGGCGTCTAACAGGGGAACCGCCAAGACATCCTAGAGGGTTCTCCCGGATATCTTTCGGTGACGTATTTGACCACGACCACCAAGAAGGGTAGCTCTGCGGCTCTCGGTCATGCCGCTCGTTCCGGAAGGCCGTGACGCCGCGCTAGTCTGTCGAGAACCCCAACCATTCGGTCGAGCGCGAGCGCCCACTCCGCTTCGTCGCGCGCATAGCACATGCGGAAATGCCCGCCGGAAGAGGGTCCAAATTGATAACCAGGGCTCACCAGCACGCCAGCCTCGCACAATAGCGCCTCGGCGATGATGGGACTGGAAAGACCGAGTGCGGAAACATCCGGCCAGACATAGGCGGTGCCAGCTTGCGGCTGCAGCTTCAGCCATGGCAGGCGACGAAGACTTTCAACCGTTAACTTCCTGAGCGCGGTGAATTCCTTCAACCGCTGAGCAAGCCAGTCTCGGTCATCCCGCAACCAAGGTAGCAGAATGTGCTGGGCGTAAGCGGGCGCGCGTAACGCCATGATCGACAGGACGTTTTCCACGCGGCTGATGATTTCCGGCGATGCTACGACGACCCCCAACCGGTAACCGCTCAGCGATTCTGTCTTGCTGGGTCCGAGCAACGTCACGGTGCGGGCGAACATTTCGGGTTCAGCGGCGAGGTGCGGAAAGGTTTGCCCGTCATGAAGGAGCCGGGCATAGAGCTCGTCGACGAGAACGGTGATGTCATAAGTATTCGCAAGCCGGGCGATCCGCGCAATGACGTCGGCCGAGAACACCGCTCCGGTTGGATTGTTCGGGTGCGAGAAAACCAGATGGCGCGCGCCTTTGCGCTTGAACTCCATCTCCAACACATCGAAATCCGGGCACGGTCCGTCCGCCGTGAAGCGCAGTGGGACATGCCCGATATCGGCGCCCAAGAAGCGCAGGATGCGCGCACTGAACAGATAATCTGGGTCGATCAGGGCGACGCGATCGCCCTCCTCGACCAGGGAAGCCAGGCTCGCAAACAGACCTGCCTGGGTGCCTGGCGTCAGGATCAGATGTTGTTGAGAGTCTAGCGGTAGATCGAGAAAGCCCCCGACGGAACTGGCAAGCACGCTGAGCACTTCGCGGTTGCCGCGATAGCCGGTATAGGCCAGCGCACCGTCATGGGCGGCACGGGCGAACTGCTCGGCGGCCCATGGCGGCGGCGGAAAACGCACGGTGTCGAAATGCGTAGTGTCGAGAAAATCGGGCGGCGCCTTTGCGAGCAGCGCGATGTCCGCGCGCCTAGCGCTGGTTCCGGCAATCGGAACGCGCTCGGGCAGTTCGAGACGCTGTAAGCGCGCCGGGGCCTGCGTGGATTGCGAAAAGCGAGACTGTGACATTTCCATCCTTACTTTTAAGGGTTGTGAGTATGAGACTCAGGCCGCGACACGGTCGCCGGCGGATTGCAGCGCCCGCATGAACAGGCCGGTATCGACGTTGCCGCCGGACGCGACCACGACGGCAGAGCGGCCGCGCAGCGCCTCAGGGTTTGCCAGTAGCGCGGCGAGGCCGACGGCGCCGCCCGGCTCCACCACCACCCGCAGTTCCTCATAGACAAACCGCATCGCCTCCAGCACCTGCCGATCATCGGCGACCAGCACACGGGCCAATCGCTCTCGATTGATCGCGAAAGGAAGAACCGCTGGCGTCGGCGCCAGCAATGCGTCGCAGATCGAGCCGTCGAGCCGCGGGTTTTTCTCGCGTTGTCCGGACGCGAGAGAGCGCTTCGTATCATCGAAGGCGAGCGGCTCGGCAGCCCAGACCTCCGCTTTTGAGCGGAACGCCTCGACCGCAAGGCAAGTGCCTGCGGCAAGACCGCCGCCACCGCAGGGCACCAGCACGACGTCCACATTGGCTCCCGACAACGCCTGCAGCGCTTCGCCAGCCACGGTGCCCTGTCCGGCAATCACGAAGGGATCGTCGCCGGGCGGGATGATCGCCACCGGGTTTGCATCGGCGATACGCGCGGCAATTTCTTCGCGGCGCGCGGTGCGCCGGTCATAAAGCACTACCTGCGCCCCTTGCGCCCGCGCCTTTGCGATCTTCACCGAAGGTGCGTCATACGGCATGACGATGGTCGAGGGTATGCCGAGCATCCGTCCGACGGTCGCGACCGCCTGTCCGTGATTCCCGGTCGAATAGGCGACCACGCCTCCCGGATAGGCCTGGCGGTCCAGCCTCGACAGGCAATTATAGGCGCCGCGAAACTTAAACGCGCCGGAGCGCTGCAGATTTTCGCATTTGAAGAAGACCTTACCGCCCACGCGGGCATCGAGTTCGTCTGAACGAAGCAACGGCGTGCGAATGGCGATGCCCTCCAGACGTTCGTGCGCGTCGAGAACGTCTGCCGGTTCGGGGCGTCTCAAATTCATAATCGGCTCTCTTTCATTGCGAGAGAATGCGGGAGAGGAAGAGCTTTGCGCGCTCCGCCCGCGGCTCATCAAAGAACTGCTGCGTCGACGCGGTTTCGACGATCGCCCCCTTATCCATGAAGACCACCCGATCAGCGGCCTTGCGCGCAAACCCCATTTCATGAGTAACAACGATCATGGTCATGCCGTCCCGCGCCAATTCGAGCATGACGGCAAGCACCTCCCCGATCATTTCCGGATCGAGCGCGGAAGTCGGTTCGTCGAACAGCATCGCCACCGGATCCATCGCGAGCGCCCGCGCGATTGCGACGCGTTGCTGCTGCCCGCCGGAAAGCTGGGCGGGATAAGCGCCCTCCTTGTCCGGAAGACCAACCCGAGCGAGAAGCGCGCGCGCCTTGGCTTGCGCCTCCACCTTGCTACGCTTCAGAACATGAACCTGTGCGAGGCAGATGTTCTGCAACACGGTGAGATGCGGGTACAGTTCGAAATGCTGGAACACCATGCCGATGCGCGCCCGCAAACTCGTCATGTCGGAAGCACGGTCGCCGACCGCGACCCCATCGACCGCCAGCGCTCCGCGATCGAACCGCTCGAGGCCATTTACGCATTTGATCAAAGTGCTCTTCCCGGAGCCTGATGGTCCGCAAATCACCACGACCTCGCCGCGCTCCACAACGAGATCGCAGCCCTTGAGTACCTCGATTGGTCCGTAACTCTTGTAGAGCTTCGATATCTCGACCATCGGTTTGCGACCTTGGGAAATCGGAACGACGCGAGCCGAGGCTGGCATTTCAACAATTTCTGCGGGCGTGCGAGAGGCTTGAATGTGCGCTTTGGTCATGCAGGCCTCCATCGTGCGCTCAGCCGGCTTGCGGATGCCGCGCCGATTGAGCAAATGACGAAATAGACAAGAGCGGCGAACAGGTAGGTTTCGATCAACCGGTTATCGCGGTTGGCGACAATGCTCGCGGAAGTCATGAAGTCGCGCAGCGAAATCACGTAGACGAGCGAGGTATCCTGAAACAGCACCACCGCCTGCGTGATCATCAGCGGCAGCATATTGCGTAGCGCCTGCGGCAGAACAACAAGCCGCAGCGTCTGGAAATAGCCGAGGCCGCAGGCATAGGCTGCCTGCCACTGGCCAGGCCTGATGCTTTGGAGACCGGCCCGAAATATCTCCGAATAGTAGGCGGCCTCGAATAACACGAAGGCGATGACGACCGATTGCAGCGCGCTTACGGATCGGCCGAGCGCCAGCGGCACCAGAAAGTAGAACCAGAAGATCACGAGCACGAGCGGGATGGCCCGGAAGCCGTTGACATAGCCGGCAGCAAGGATGGATAGCGCCTTCCAGCGCGACAGGCGTATCACGGCGAGCCCGAGCCCGAGTATGACGCCACCGAGCATCGCGACAGCAGTCAGAAAGAAGCTGAGAGCAAGGCCTTCGAGCAGGAATGGCAACGCACGTTGAATGACGCCGAAATCAAGGTCCGTCATGACGCGGCTCCCATGGTATCCGGCAAGGCTACCCGTCGTTCCAACGTGCGCATGAAGAAGGTCACCAGGAGTGCGATCACGAGATAGACGATCGTTGCGGCGGTGAAGGCCTCAAATCCCTGAAACGTGAAACTCTCGATTTGCCGGCTTTGCGCGGTCAGTTCGAAGACCCCGATTGTCAGCGCCAGCGCCGAATTCTTGAAAACGGTGAGAAAATCCGACGTCAGCGGCGGCAGCACGATCCGGAAGGCCTGCGGCAACAGGACCAGCCGATAAGTTTGCGCTGGGCTCATGCCGCTGGCGACTGCGGCCATCCGCTGGCCGCTAGACACCGCCGTGATGCCAGATCCGACCTGAACCGCGACGCGGGCAGAGGTGAACAGGCCGAGCGCCAGCATCGATGTCCATAACTCTGGAAACGGCAGATCGCGCTTCAGCCAAAAGCCCCATCTGCTGGGCAGCAATTCGGGGACGACAAAAAACCACAGAAAGAGCTGAAGCAGCAGGGGAATATTGCGAAACATATCGACATAGGTTGCAGCCAGCATCCGTGGAATACGATGGGGTAATGTTCCGACGACCCCAACCAGGGTGCCGGCGATCAAGGCCATGATCCATGCCGAGATCGAGATCACGAGCGTCAATTCCAGGCCGGAGGCAAGCCAGCCAAGGTAAGGCGGTTGGATCAGGATCGACCAGTTCCAGGAATAGTTCATGGCATGCGCTCCGATGAGCAAGGCTGCTATTCTGGTGTGGCCCCAAGCTTGAAGGCGGCGGCTAGATCCGGCGCCAGTTCCACCGAAAGCGGCGTGAACCATTTTGCATACAGCGCCTGCATCTCGCCCGAACGGATCAACCGCGCGATCGTCGCGTTGACGGTGCTGAGGAACACGGTGCTGTTCTTCTGCACCATCAGACCATAGGGATCGAACGACAGCGGGCGGCCAACCACTTCGTAGTCGGACGGATTGGGCGCGGATTTGCGCAGGCCAAACAGCAAAATGTCGTCGGTGGAAAAGGCATCGGCGCGCCCGGTGGACAACGCGAGGAAGCCTTCCGAATTGTCGCGCACCGGCACGATCTTCACTTTCAGCTTCTTCTCTTCGATCAACCTCTTGATCAGCCGTTCCGGTGTAGTGTTGATCGGCAATGCAATCGCCTTGCCGTCGAGATCCTCAACCTCCTGAAGGCCGGAACTTGTTTTCACCAGAAGGCGCGTGGCGGAGATGAAATGCGCGGCGCTGAAGTCGGCCTGCGACTGCCGGGATATCGTGTTGACGGTCGAACCGCATTCGATATCGACCGTGCCATTTGCGACAAGGGCAATCCGGTTCTGCGGATTGACTGCGACGAAGTTGACCGCGAGATCGGGCAGTTCGAGTTTCTGCTTCACGGCGTCGACGACCCTTGTGCAGATGTCGAGTGCATATCCGACGGGCTTGCGTTCATCGTTGAGGAACGAGAACGGAATGGAGGCTTCGCGGTAACCGATCGAAATCTGCTTTTTCTGCTTGATGCGATCGAGGATGGCGTCGCTGGATTGGGCTTGAGCAGCGATATTCGCCGCGAGCAGGCCCGCTGCCGTCAACAATATCTTGCGCATGATTTGTCTCCGAAGAGTTTATGGTGTGATCAGGCGACCGCCCGACCGTTCGCCGTGATGGCGGTGACAAGTTCCTGAAGACTTGAAACGGTCAGGTCCGGCTTCGCTTCGGCGGCGCCGTCACCAGAGAGGCCGAGCAGCCGGCCTGGACGATTGATCCAGGCGCATTTCAAACCCAATCGATTGGCGGGGGTGATGTCTGCCCGCAGGCTCTGTCCGACGTGGAGAATGCGTTCGCGGGGAATACCGATTGCTGCGAGATCTGCGATGCCGGCCTCAAAGTGCGGCATGTCCGGCTTGTAAGCCCCGACGCGTTCAGCCGTCACGATGACATCGAAGCGAAAGCCAAGTGCGCGGCATGAACTTTCGAGCGACGCATTGTCGATGTTGCTCAACGCCCCGACCCGGGCTTGCGCCTGCAGAGCCTTCAGGCCGGCATGACTGTCGGGATAGGCCGGCCATTGATGCGGCGTGGCAGCAAAGGCCTCACGCTCCCGCGAATCAACAGCTACGCCGAAGGCAGACGAAATACGATCGAAACAGCGGCGCAGCACGTCGGGATAAAGGTGCGCGGGACGCTCCTTCTGGATCTCTGCTCGCGCCAAGTCGAACGCCATGAGCAGATCCTGCGCGCGCGGAGAAATGGAGTTTCGGTCCGCCCAATCGCGCAGGAAGCCGATAATGGCGGGCTCCCAATCGATCAAGGTTCCGTAAACGTCGAAGGTCACTGCGTCGAAATCAGAGAGGCTCAGCGTCATGTTTTCCTCAAATCCACGATTGCTATATTAGCGATAATCGCTTATCGTTAGCGTGTCAATGATACCTTCATATCGGTTCCGCCAACCGCGCTGTCGTGCTGTTCGGCGGGAGGCCATAAGATCGGGAACGGCGCGCCGAGAATCAGTGCGCCCGACTGCCAGAGGAAAACCGTGCTGCTATCACCATCGAAACCAGCCTCAAACGAAGCCGTCGAAAGCCGATCCGCATCGGCGGTCGTGACCGCCGCGCTCCGCGAAGGGATCCTTCACGGCACCCTGCCGGGAGGCGAGCGCCTGCGGCAGGACGCGATCGCTACCCGTTTCGGTGTCAGTCAAATGATCGTGCGGGAGGCGTTCAGGCAGTTGGTCACCGAGGGCTTCCTGAGGGCAGAGCCACGCCGTGGCGTCAGCGTCGCCCATTTGACGGCTGACGAGGCCGAAGAAATGACCGAGCTGCGCAGCCTGATCGAAGCCAAAGCGCTTGCATGGGCCATTCCGCAGATGTCGAAATCCGATCTGGAGACGGCAGCGCGCATCCTTTCCGAGCTCGACAAGGCCAAATCGACCGACCGCATCATTGCGCTGAACGCTCGTTTCCACGAAACGCTCTACGCCCCTGCCCGCAAGGACCGGACGCTGGCAATGATTGCCAATCTGCGATTGAACTTCGAACGCTATCTGCGGTTCACATGGCAGGAAACGCACCACCTCGATCAATCGCAGAGGGAGCACCGGCAGATTCTGGACTTGTGCACCGCGCGCGATGTCGAGGGAGCATGCAAGCTGCTAAACCAGCATATTCTGGGGACCGGAAATCTGCTGGTCGAACGGCTGCAATCGCATCGGCTATAAAAAGCCGGGATCACGAGCATTCGATGTCAACATCGTGCGGTCTCCGTATCAGGAGACCAGCCTAAGTCCGATCACGCCTGCCAAAATGAGACCGATGCAGAGTATCCTCGTCGGCGCTACTGGGTCGCCCAGCAACACCATTCCCAGAATCGCGGTCCCCGCGGCACCGATACCGGTCCAAACCGCATAGCCAGTTCCCAACGGCAAAGTGCGGAGCGAGAGGGAAAGAAGAAAAACGCTCGACAGACCGGCTACGGCCGTAAACAGCCCAGGCATCAATCGCGTAAAGCCGTCAGACCACTTCATGCAGAGGGCGAAGGCGATTTCGAGAATGCCTGCGATGCCAAGTAGAGCCCATGCCATACGACAGATCCGTTGGTTTGCCCGACATTACGGCCAGGCGCGATCTGTGATGAACGTAAGACGACCACCGTCATCTATCTTTCAAATGCCCACTCGTATTGCAAAATCGAACGTAAAGAGCCGCTCAAAACACCATCAATGCTCAGTCATCGAAGCAGGTTCGTCGTCGTGAGATTGAGAATAGCATAAGCGCGGCCACCAAAAGTGCGACCGAACGCACGAGCAGCGCCAAGTGAAAATGCAATGGGCAGAACCGCCACACGGTCCATCTTATCCGGTCACTGCCAGAGGTCACTAGAAGCAACACGATTGAGATCAGCCAATCGTCGGTCCGCGTTAGCTCGCAGATCGAGACTTGTTAGTAGCTTCAAGAGGCGATCATAGGCTTGGTCTGCCACCGCAACTGGTAAAGGTTCTTCGTCAAACTCCTCGACATAGTTATCAAGGAGCCGGTTCAGCAGACCGGACAAAGCTTTCTGCTCCGGTTCATCCTTGCACAGCTCTGCAAGCCTGAGCTGGAACGTTCGGAACGTGTGCAATCCGTGGTGCTGGCCCGAAAGCCACCTGAGCAATTCATCCATTTTTGGCCTCTCCAAGTACGATTGAAGAAGCTAGTGACGTATGTAGCCGACAAGGAGAGCCAATACTACAAGCGTGCTCGACCGCAAAGTCCTCCGGCGAAAGTGAAAACGTCGTGCCCCCACGAAAGATTTTTTCCGCTGCATTTGTCATTCTGACTTTCGTTGAACCACTGAAGGACCTTGAGCTTCCCACGATGACTTGATCGGGCTCGTATTGTTTCCCCCGGACAACCGAGCCCCGGGGCCGTCCCATTCCCTGTCCCTCGGACGGCCCCCTTTTTTCGATTCACGGTCCCATGGGAATCCGCGAGTCTTCCGTCCGGTTCTCCATCTTCCATGTAACCCACAACTGCTCATTGCAGGCTTGACAAAAGCGAGCTTCGAAATGTCCCAAATCATCGCTGGAATTCCAGTGCCTGGCAGCGCCATCGTCAACGCCGCCACCGAGCTCGTCCGAGATACCGAGGACGACTTGCTCTACAATCATAGCCGGCGGGTGTTTTTCTGGGCCGCATTGACCGGCGAGCGGCGCGGCCTGAAATACGACCCCGAACTGCTTTACATGGGCGCAATGTTCCATGACATGGGTTTGACCGAGCGCTATTCAAGCACCGATCAGCGCTTCGAGGTCGACGGCGCCAACACCGCGCGCGATTTCCTCAAATCCTATGGCGTGCCCGAGCGCGATATCGAAGACGTGTGGATCGCAATCGCGCTCCACACCACACCGGGCATTCCTCAGCATATGCGCCCCACCATTGCACTGGTGACAGCCGGCGTTGAGATGGACGTGCTCGGCATCGCATACGACGATTTTTCCCAGGAACATCGCCATCAGGTTTGCGCATGTCATCCGCGCGAGGCGAATTTCAAAGAAAACATAATCGATCACTTCGCCAACGGTATCATACGAAAGCCCTTGACGACCTTCGGAAACGTCAAGGCCGACGTGCTTGCCCTCAAAGATCCGACATACAGAAGGATGAATTTTTGCAGCATCATTCTTGGATCACAATGGCCCGATTAGATAGGCCAGAAGGGCGATGACGATGTCTGCTCAGCAAAGGAATGTCGATAAGCATCCACCCTCCGCAACGCAGCGCGCGGCCTCCAACAGCAAGCAGGTTTCCGCGGAGGACTATTGGCTCGACGTTGCCCTACAAGACAGCTTTCCGTGTAGCGACCCCAGTTCGTCGAGGCGGTCCGATTAAGTCGCTACGCCCTTCTTGATAGCCAAGTTTGGCGGCCCTCCGTCACCACAGCACGAGCACCCTTTGCCGCAAGTGCCTTGATCCGATCCGAGATCGGCGGCTGCTCGATATTTCCGCGACAAGCGCGCAGCAGACGGCCACCATCACGATACCCCAGATGACCGTGCGCAGTTTCACAACATCCCCTCGCCGTTCCACGTGTCTGGCGTCTCCACATGTGGCACCACTCAAACCTGTTGTTCGACAAAATGAGGTGATTTTGGTAAGGTGCCCAAAGTGGTCCTGCAGAGTTCCATCTGTTCTGGTCCAATCAGAACGCCATCACGTTCTACAATCTCATGACTTACATCAGTAGTTACGACGCTGGACCCCATCTTCCACCAAGGTGGCCATTTTTTCCGGCATGCACGGCAGAAATTTGGACGGGCGTAAAGGTTTGCGGCACGCTGACACCATGACTATGTCATCAATCATTGGGCGCCCCTTCGCCGGCGAAGAACGCGTACGATCCTCGGTGAGCCGGAACAATTCCGTCAGGGGCACCTGCGGGTGCGGGCAACGCGTCCTTTTGCTCAGCTAGCGTCTGCGCGAGGAGATAGGCATGGCCGGCCAGGAAATCCGGCCGGCACACCAGGACGTGGCTCCCGAATGAGACAATGAGCCTTAACGGGACGTTGCGGATATCATCGAAGGGCGGCTTGGCGAGAAAGAGGGCCTCGGCGCTCTCCGCTGCCATGATAGCGACGTCCTGTTGCTGCGTGCCAATGAGCACGCCAACGCGTCGGGTGTCCACTGCGCGGGCCAGCTGGGCGCGTGAGGTGGGCAGAGAGCGAGCCAGCACATCGACAACCGCCCTGGCGAAGGCATTGGCGATTTCATCGTCGCGCTGGCCGACAATCAGAAGGCGATAGCGCCGATAGATCGACCACATACCGTCCGGCTCTAGATCGGCGATAGCCGGACTTTGCCCGGCGAGAAAAAACGCCGCGGCACTCACGCCAAATGTTAGCAGGTCACGTCGCTTCATTGTCGCCTCCGTTACTGTTCCGGCTTGAATACGTCGCGATTCAGGATCGCGGTGACACCGACGTTCGGAAAATTAACAACTTGCGAGATGTTGAGATCGACGGCCACACTGACTAGCACGTAGGCCTGCTCGCGGGTCAGCCCCTTCGTCTTGACCAGAAAATCGATCATATTGATGGTGGCGTTTCGAGCCGCCAGGGTGAGGTCTTCAGAGAGGTTAGCGAGCGGGGCAATTTTCTGTCCGCCAAGGTAGGTCGAATACAACGGCACCTCGCCTTCGGGCTTGAGCGGAAGTCCCGTGACCGCGTAAAAACTCGACGGGGCGAGCTTCTTGAGCTGCGAGCCGCCTTCGAAGTGCATGGTTGAGATGAGTGGAGCCCCACCCGGGATCACCCTGGCCTGAAGCGTCACCTTGGCGCCCGTCTCGATGGTCGTGCCGGCCACCTCGCCGCCTCCCATGGCGTAATGCACATCACCGGCGAAGAGCCCGCATCCATCAATGAAGCAAGGCAACAGCACCGTAGTACCGACGACGGTCTCCTTGGCATCGACGTTACCGCCATTCTCACGCGGCGGAACGGTCCGCACGCATTCGGCCTTCGCTGTGCCATCGACGCCGCAAAGGTCCAATGGCAGGGCGTCCACCGGCTGGGGCGTCAGCACCGCGCCACCCGCATCAGCCAGCGCTTGCTCCCGCTTCAGCCATTTGTCGAGCTCTGATTTGTCCGGGAGCACTCCAATGGTGCCCATAAAGGCGTTGTTGGGAATCGCAATTCCCGGCATGTCTTTCGAGCGAGCTTCAAGCCGATTCAGCTCCCAGCGGACGATGTAAGGATCGGGAAACAAATCTCGCAGGAACCCAAATCCCGGCACGATAGTGGTGGAACCAAACTCGTCGGGCGCGATGTCCACCACGGTTATCGCAATGGCGTCACCACGCTTCGTCCCTTCGATGTAAACTGGCCCGGTCAGTGGATGACAAAGATTCAAATTGATCGCCGCCACATCCGCCGACGTCGAATTGAAGTCGAGCTCCGAATCCAAACCATCGCGCGTCTCGAGTATGAATTTCTGACCGGGCTTCACGCGAGCGACTGGCTTGACCGCATAATGAATCCGGTTAAAGCAATTTGGATCATCTTTGCAGTGCTTGCCGGATTTTGCCACAATCACCGGCGCTGGGCCCTTGACGTCGCTGGTATCAGCGAGTGCGATGTTTGCGCTCCCGATGAGGTACGCGGCGACCACGGGCATAATCTGAGCAAATTTTGAGTCCATTGGGTGTCTTCCTTCATAATCAAGCCGGCGTGTTAGACGCAGAATGACACCCATGACGCGCTGCATCTTTCGAAAGAGGCAGATGCTTTTCCGGAATGCACGGCTGTCAAAGCTGAAAGTCAGCGGATCCGCCGCATGGTGTCACTGCAGAGGGACGATCTACGTCTTCGATTTGTTTGAGACCGCACGGCGTGGTTTCCTACGACGGTGATCCGCAACCCAATTCCAAGAGCAATAGGAACTGTGCCTCAGTAGCAAGCGCACCAATTATGCCCGCGTGCGATTACGCAAGGGGGGTCAGATTAGAAAGACGGCGCCTATGGCTGAATGGGAATGATCTGAAACTTAGTGAAAAACATCTCTTCAAGCGTCATGAACAGTAGCGTTAATAGACAAAAGGTAGGAGAATCTGATGAAAACGCAGGGCACAGCAAGCTGGAACGGCGGCATTAAGGACGGCAAGGGCGCTATCTCGACCAAGAGCGGCGCGCTGACAAGATACCCTTACGGCTTCGGCAGTCGATTTGAAGGGAAGCCCGGCACCAACCCGGAAGAACTGATTGGGGCGGCCCACGCCGGTTGCTTTACCATGGCACTTTCGCTGATCCTGGGTGAGGCAAATTTTGTAGCAGACCAGATGGATACCACGGCCGAGGTCACGCTCGAAAAAGTCGCCGATGGTTTCGCTATCACCGCAGTACATTTGACATTGAAGGCCAAAATTCCCGGCATCGACCAAAGCACCTTCGAAGATCTCTCCGGCAAGGCAAAGATCGGTTGTCCTGTGTCAAAGCTGCTCAATGCCACAATAACACTAGATGCGACGCTTCAATCATGAACGATGATTTCGCCGCGATCGGCTCTGTCCAGCTTGCCCTCGCCCCCGACTCTCAACCCTGATCGACTCTCCCATTGCGGCACGTGCGAAGGTTAAACCTTCCCACGTGCCAAGCGCCCGCTACTTCAGCATCGTGATGGTCTTGACCTGGGTGAATTCTTCAAGCCCTTCCGGACCCAGCTGGGTGCCGATACCCGATTGCTTGGCGGCACCAAAGGAAATATCGGGCGACACATCAAGAAACGTGTTGATCCAGACAATGCCTGAATCAATCCTGGCTGCGACGCGGAACGCCCGATCGAGATCCTTTGCCCATACCGTTCCACCGAGCCCATATTCCGAGTCGTTGGCACGCGCGATCGCGTCGTCGATGTCAGAATAGCGCAGCACCGGAACAACAGGGCCAAACTGTTCCTCGCTCACCAGCCGCGCATCGTCGGGGATATCCCGGACAATCGTTGGCCGGATGAAGTAGCCCTTGCGGTTGAGCACCTCGCCCCCCGCCACGATCTTGCCGTTCCGCCTTGCATCCTCGAGAAAGCCCTTAACCTTCTCGAACTGCGCCTTGTTCTGCAGCGGACCCATCTGCGTCCCCTGCTTCAGCCCATCATCGACCACTGACTCGCGCGCCAGGCGTCCCAGTTCATCGCAAATCTGCTCGTACTGCGAATCGTGCACGTAGATCCGCTTGGCCCCGAGGCAGATTTGTCCGGCGTTCATCATGGCGGCGCCGAACACCTTGGGGGCCACCTCGATCGGATCGACGTCATCGAGCACAATCGCGGCGTCGTTACCGCCCAGTTCCAGGGTAAGCCGCTTTAACGTGCCAGTCACACTGCCCATCACCTTCTTGCCGGTCGCGGTCGAGCCAGTGAAGGTGACCTTGGCCACGTCAACGTGGCTCGAGAGCGCATCACCCAGATCATTTTGGTCGACGATGACGTTAAACACGCCGGCGGGCAAGATCTCGCCGCAGACCTCCCCGAACAGCAGCGTCGTTAGAGGTGTCGTTGGCGCCGGTTTCGCGACCAGGGTGTCGCCGGCCAGCAGCGCCGGCGCCACCTTGATGACGAGAAGGAGCATCGGGAAATTCCACGGCACTATCGCCGCAACCACGCCAAGCGGGGTGTGCTGCCGTACGATTTTCCTCGTAGCGTCGTCCTTCAAGACTTCGAACGGCAGGTCGAGCGTTGCGTGGTAACGAATAATACCGACGGTAAAGCCGATCTCCCAGTGCGCCTCAGAAAGCGGCTTACCTTGCTCTTGAGTCAACAACCGCGCGAACTCATCCTTTCTTGCTTCGAGCGCGTCGGCTAACCTGACCAACAGCGCACCACGCTCGCGAACCGGCTTGGCCGACCAGGCGGGGAACGCTGTCTTGGCGGCCGCGACCGCTTCGTCAAGCTGCGCACGATCGGCGCGCGGGGCCTCCGCCAGCACTTCCTCGGTCGCGGGATTGATGACATCAAGCCTTGCGGCGCCCGACACCAGTTTGCCGTCGATAAGTAGCTTGAATTCTCTCATGGCTCTCTCCTTGCTGCACCAGGATCAAGCAGCCGCGCAACATGGTCGGCGTGGCTGCGATGCGGGCTCGCGAGAGCCCGTTATCCTCGCACCCTGATGACAGCAAATTCGAGACCGCTCTATCAGACCTAGGTGTCGCCGATACCTTGGGATCGGTTTGCGCGAACCAATTCAGCGCCGCTAATCCGTACAGGTGAGGCCAGCCGGCAAGAGCGCCATCCGCGAAGATGCTCGATGCTGCCGGCGCTCCGACACCAAAGGACAATGGACGTCTCGTGATGGACGACCATTTCCTTTGAAGCGCCAGAGCGAACGCCTTCTGCGCTTGCAGTCGTCGTCAAAGACCGTTCAGGCGCTATCGAAACCGTCAATCCAGGGAGTCATCATGAGCAATCGCATCGACTACGCCAAGGCTTCGCCCGCAGGATACAAAGCTTTCGGCGGCGTGTACGTTCATCTTCAAAACAGCAGCCTCGAGAAAGAACTCGTCAATCTCGTCTACCTGCGGGTTTCGCATATAAACGGCTGCGCATTCTGCATCGACATGCATTCCCGCGACCTCCTCAAGCTCGGCGTTACCGTAGACAAGCTCGTACTCGTACCGGTTTGGCGGGACGCCGGCGCGCTTTTCAGTGCCCGCGAATGCGCCGCGCTTGCTTGGGCGGAAACCGTAACCCGCGTGGCCGAAACCAACATTCCCGATGCTGACTACCAAGCGGCCAAGGCCGTATTCCGCGACAAAGATCTTGCAGATCTAACATACGCAATCAGCTTGATTAACGTGTTCAATCGCTTGTCGATTGCGTTCCGTACGCCGCCCGCTGCTGCCGTCAAGGCGGAGAATGCCGCATAGGCGAAGTTACCATTGTCTTGGTTAAGCAAGGAGAGTTCGATGACGCCCACTTACGACCCGAAGATTACCGCGCTGCTGTGCATCGACTTCTACAACGACTTCCTGAGCGCAGGCGGGAAACTCTGGCCGTGGGTCAAGGACATCGCCGAGGAGGTCAACCTGCTCGACAATCTTCGCACGATCGTACGGGCAGCCCGCGAGGCGGAAATCGCAATTTATCACGTTCCGCATCATCGCTGGGAACCAGGCGACTATGTGGACTGGAAATACCCCTCTCCCTATCAGCTCGGCGCGGCAGAGCGCCAGGCCTTTGCGAAGGACACTTGGGGTGGGACGTTGCATGACGACTTCCAGGTTCAGCCGGGCGACATCATTGCCACCGAACACTGGGCATCAAGCGGTTTTCCGAATACAGACCTCGAACACAAGCTCAAGCGGTACGGCAAGGAAAAGATCATCTGCACAGGCCTGCTTGCGAACACCTGCCTTGAAGCCACAGCACGCGTCGGAATGGAACTCGGCTTCCACGTCACGCTGGTTCGAGACGGCACAGCGGCCCGCTCGCATGAAGCCCTGCATGCTGCACTCAACATCGACGGCCCGACCTTTGCTCATGAGATTTTGACGACGGCCGAGCTGGTATCGGCAATCAGACGCTCCGTGCCTGCCGACAAATCCGCGGCCTAAGCCGGTCAGTCCGAACGCCAGTTCCGATCGGAGGAGGTGGACGGAGGCCTGGCACGATTTGCGCGCCGGCCCACAAATTCCGGCGCCATCACCCGGCTATGCCAAACCGCAGACTATTGCGCCCACGTTGCGTGGGTACTCCGGCAATAGCACAGGCGATACGCGTCCCCGAGGAAATAGATAAGATGCTGCACCTAGCCATTGCCCCGCGGGTGTAGGCCACTCGGCGGGGGTCGATACTCAAATCCGAAATCATTCAGACGCCGGACCAAGATGGAGAGCACGTGGCACTTTGGGGCCGCCCCGGTTCTTCCCGGGACACGGGCGCGGCGGGAATTTGGCGTTCGCTCCTAACAACAAGCCGCCAGCGCGCTGGGCTTTGGCCAGTGAGGCGTTTGAAGACGGTCGAGAAATGAGATTGAGCCTGGAAACCGACCGTAAGCGCCACCTCTGCCAGCCCCATATCCGTGCCTAATAGTATGGACTTCGCGCGTTCGATGCGTTGATGGAGCAGATAATCGTGGGGACGCAATCCGGTCGCGGCTCGAAACTGTCCAGCGAAATACATCCGCGACAATCCAGCAACCGCGGCAAGATCCGCGAGAGTCAAGGCCTTGTCAGAGTGCGCCTCAACATAGTCCTGCACGCGCTTCAGTCGCCACTTGGGTAGCACATTTGTCGTTGGCGGCGACAATTCCATTCGAGCTATATGCATTACAAGCGTTTGGCCTACGCTATCAACATAACACTCATCGCTCGTATTGTTGTCCTCGACCAACGTGCGGCCCAGCAAATCCGCTAGGGGATCGCGAATAATAAGGTCATTCGGGTTCGACGTCGCCTTTGTTGGCTCAACCCCCGCTGCATTTTGGCGGTCTCGAAGATAGCCGCTCAATACGTGGAAATGGATGAAGTCGCATGGCTCAAAAAACTCGGCGGTCAATAACTGACCCGGACCGGTGACGTGCAGCGTCCCGGCAGGCATAATGCCGTCATATATAGTATGTGGACCTCTCATGAACTTGAGACGCGTTGTCTTCAACGCAACGCCAATAACATACCGCTCGGTGGGCGACACCGCATTCTCGCAACGACGAAGGCTCCTGCGATCGATCCAGCGCGATATCAGAATGTCCTGTTCGCGCGGCCGTTCGTCGATAGCACCCGGGCAACGCCAAACTCGCTCCTCATAAAGGCCTCGACGCGTTATGTGATGCCCTTCCGCAGCCTGTAACGCGCGATGGGTTGCGGCTCGCTGGATATCAGGTCTGACCCTAACCGTCTGGCAGGACATCTTTTTCTTCCATCGAATTGCGGCGTGAGCTGCGCGGCCCATTACCGGCTGCCCGCGCGTCTGATTGCCGAAACGCCCCCCCGAGAATCATTTAGTACTGGCTGTATCTGAAACTTGTTTCGCAGACGCAGTGGCGCCGGCTGCCTCGGCGTTTGCAGCAATCCAATCACAGCCATCCAACTGCAGATCGCTGCGCGTCTGCAGAGTGTTATCGTCGATCGGAAATATAAGTACTGAAGTGGCGCCCTCCGCCCCAAATCGATGAACGATCTCTCCATTCAACCCGCTCGCTAGGGCCGCCATGATTTTCAATCCTTGACCCGGGGTAGATGAATGCCTTGACGACCCATTGTCCATGAAGCTGCATTGCGCAAATGGTCCGAAGCTCGACAATTCGATTCTAATTGTTCCTCCTCGGTCGCCGAAAGCGTGCCGAGCAGAATTTGTGATCAACTCGGAGATAATCATACCAAGCTTCCAGCATTTCTCGGCGTCCAGATGGAGAGCAGACTCGGACAGCACCATCTCGATCCCTCGTCGATCCAGGACGGCACGCTTGATCGATTGGCAAAGTGTACGGATGTACTTGGATGCATCGACACCTGAACTGTATGTCGGAATTTGAAGGGCCCGATGCATGTCGGCATAATTATGCAAGAGATTTATCACTTCGAGCAACGCCGCCTTCACCTCATCGCTGCTCGAGCGCGAGGCCATCCTTGACGAAACTCCAATAAGGGAGGCGTACTCATTGTTGATTCGATGTGCGAGCTCGCGAACCAGGAGATACTCGCTCGTCTTCATCGGCTCACTGGACGCAACAACGTCCGCGACTTCATTTTGTAATCGGATCGCCCGCATAGCGTAATCCTGAATAATTTGTGGGTTTGTGCGATTAGCCTGAATCTTGAACTGAACTGACCTTTTCTCACCTTGATCGACTTTCGCTTGCGATCGCACGATGCGGGAAGCGCACACGCGAATCTATTACACCATGGTGTCGTCGATACTTTTCGGTAGTCCGTGCTGTGCCGGCATCCCTGCGCTTGGAGAACGTACCCAGCCCAATCGCCGGCGTTCCTTCGAGACGGTTACCGAGGCAGCGGAGGCGGTCCCGCTACGAGTTCTCCGGTCTGAGGACCTGGAATGCGATTGGGGGCCTTCAATGAAGCCCCCCCAAACCGACACCAAGGTATGATCGACCTTGACCCGTAGATTGGCGCAGAGTCCGTGATGGTGACCGGCAACGATGGCGGCAGATACGCAGTGCGTTATGAGGAACTCGTGATTACCAAGCGCCCGCTTGTATCGGTCGTCGACGACGACGAGTCGGTCCGCGAGTCGTTGCCAGATCTGCTGAAGGAATTCGGCCTCTCCGTGCAGACGTTCTCTTCGGGCGAAGAGTTCCTCGCGTCTCAATACGTCTCCGAGACGGCGTGCCTGATCCTGGACATCGCAATGCCCGGCATGAGCGGGCCTGCCGTGCAACAGGAGTTACTGCAACGTCAGAAGAAAATACCGATCGTCTTCATTACCGCCCAGGAATGCGAAGCCATCCGTCCGCAATTACTCGAGCGAGGCGCCACCGAATGCTTGTCCAAGCCCTTCAGCGACACGGCTCTCCGGGAGGCAATCAACGCCGCGCTTGGAACGAAATAGCGGCAGGGCATACTATTGCACGGGAGGGAATCTAATGAAATTATTCAGTGCGCCTGGCCATAGCTCGGGGTCGGTACTCATGTCACTCGCCACGCCAATTGTGTTCGTTGTCGACGATGACATATCCGTTCGCGAATCGTTGGAAGCATTGATTCGATTTGCGGGTTGGGAGCCGGAGACATTCGTATCGGCGCAGGAGTTTCTGTCGCGCGCCCCGGCTGTCGTCCCGAACTGCCTGGTGCTGGACGTCAGCCTTCCGGGCCTCAACGGCCTCGACCTGCAAAAGCGCATCGCTGCCGACCGGATTGATATGCCAATCATTTTCATTACGGGTCACGGCGACGTGCCCATGACCGTCCAGGCAATGAAGGCGGGAGCGGTTGAGTTCCTGATGAAGCCATTCAGCGACGAGGTGCTGCTGAACGCTATTCGACACGCGCTCGAGCGCAGCCGCGGCGTCCTTGATCACGGCGCGAAGGTGCGAATGATCCGGGACCGTTACGCGTCACTTAGCCGCCGAGAGCGGGAGGTCATGGCCTTGGTCGTGACTGGACAATTAAACAAGCAGGTCGCGTTTGAGCTCGGCATCAGCGAGATCACGGTGAAAGCCCATCGAGGCAGGGTAATGCAAAAGATGAAGGCCGACTCTCTCGTCGACTTGGCGGCGATGGCCGCGACACTCCATCTTGCGCCGGGAGAATAATTAGGAGCGGCCGCGGCATTTCCGCCTTCAATATTTCATCGGTTGCTTCACGTAGACCGCCACCTGAGTAAGAGCCGTCAACTCGCCAATGCAAACGGCATCGTTTCTTTTTGTAAATTGCGAGAGTCGCGCGAAATACGCCATCGTCTGGATCCGATAGAAGAAGACGTCATGGAGAGATTACCGATCGGCCCCTCGCCGTCCTGGGCCTCTCCATGGACGCCTCCCCCTGAACTGGCCCGATGACTGAACAGTCATCGGGCTTTTTTTGTCCAGGCAACGACTGGTCACAATCAGCAATCAACGACCAGAAATTGCCTTCAAACGCCTCTCATGCTCAGCTTCTTATCGGGAGTGTCCGACTTGTGCTCGTTTCCTGATTGTGGTCGCTCTCTAATCCAAGCGGAATGGAAAACGAAAATGAAACGCCATGAGTTTCGTTCGGCGTCACCCAAAGGCGGCCACGATGATTCTCGACAATGGAGCGGCTAACCGACAAGCCGATCCCCATGCCGCCAGCCTTGGTCGTGTAAAAAGCATCGAACAGCCTGTTGGTATCCTGAGGATTGAATCCTGCTCCTGCGTCTTGCACAGTCACACGAACCTGATCATCAGGATCTCGCTCGGTTCTGACAACCAGCTTCCTCGGACGATCTTCAACATCTCTCATCGCGTCTGACGCATTTCGGATCAGATTCAGGATAACCTGCTGCAGCTGAACTCGATCGCCCATGACAAGCGGAAGCTCATTTGCAAATTCGGCCTGAATGTAGACGCGGTCCTTTTGAAGTTCGCCCAACAACAGCGCAATCACCTCCTGCGCGGCTTCACTCACGTCAACCGATTCGAATACGAACTTCCTCTTGCCAAAGAGCGCACGCAACCGAACGATGACATCGGATGCGCGGTTGCCGTCCCGAATCGTGCGCCGCGCGGTTTCGCGCGCTCCTTCGACATTGGGGGGCTCAGCGGCCAGCATCCGAAGGCAGGTACTGGCATTGGTGAGGATACCCGACAGAGGTTGGTTAACTTCGTGCGCGATCGACGCCGTCAATGCACCAAGGCTTGCGACCCTCACGACGTGAGCCAGCTCTGATCTGACTTCGCCGAGCGCCATTTCCGCGAGGTGGCGCTTCGTAATATCCTGGACAGCACCAATGTACTCCAGCTGGTCATGCTGGTTTTGAGTCGCGTGAGCGACCAAGTGCAGGTACTTTACCGAATGGTCCGGCATCTGGAGTCTGTGTTCGTACTCGAAACCGTCAGCTGCACTGTTCGCCCGGGCCATCATGTCGCGCAGCAAGTGCATGTCATCCGGGTGAACGCGAGTGGCAATCAGTTCGACCGTTACAGGAACCGCCTGATCAAACTCGAAGATGCGATAGACCTGATCAGACCACATGATGTCGCCTGTCGCCAAACACCATGAGAAGCTACCCGTACGACTGAGGCGCTGCCCTTCGCTGAGAAATGCCTCGCTTTGCCGTAGTTCTTCCTCCCATTGTTTTCGTTCCATAATGTCGCGCAGGTAGCCTGTGAACGATGGCGGCCCGTCCAGCGGGATACGAGAGATCGTCAACTCAACCGGAAACTCGCTTCCATCAGCGCGCACCGCGACCGTCTCAAGGCGCTTTCCGATTAACCTGGACTCACCTGTCGCCAAATGACGGGCTAGTCCCAGCTGGTGTTTCTCCCGCATTGAGGGAGGGACGATAACTTCGGCCAATTGCTTGCCAACGACGGCATTTCTTCGATAGCCAAAAGTCCGTTCCGCGGCTGGGTTGAACTCGGTAATGGATCCCTCATGATCGATGGTAATGATGCAGTCGATCGCTGAATTGAGGATCGCCGTCTTCCGTGCCTCACTTCGCTTCAGCGCCGCGTCACTCTGCGAACGTTCGATGGCGATGCTGGCGATGTGCGTAAATCGCTCAATAAGTGACTGATGTTCCACCGTGGGTGATCGCGGCTCGCGATAATAGAGCGCAAAGGTCCCCAGAGTCTTTCCGGTCAAGGACACGATCGGCGTCGACCAACACGAGATCAGACCGTGGCGTTTCGCGAGATCGCGCCATCCATTGCGCCAGCGGGTGTCGGTCGCAACGTCCGACATGATTACCTGTATCTTTTCCCGCGCGGCCGTTACGCATGGGCCGCCCCTATCCTGCAAGGACCAGCCGCGCGCTGCCTCGTTGAATTCAGCCGCGAGGCTCGGCGCTATCGCTTCCTCGAACTTGTTACCAGTGGCATCGACCAACAGGATACTGCAGTAGCAGCCATCCATGGTGTCTTCGGCCAACTGGCAGAGCACTTCGAGTATCTCCGACAATGATTGGCGTCCTGCCACCATCTCAAGAAGCCGCTTCTCGCTGGCGAGCAGCGCCTCAGCTCGCTTTCGGTCATCTATATCGGTTTGCAGCACGTACCAACGAACGATATGACCGCGCGCATCCCTAAGAGGCAATCCGCGGACATGGAACCACCGATAGACGCCGTCCGCCCGTCGTATTCGATGCTCGATTTCGTAAGTTTCCCCGGTGGCTATCGCGCGTTCCCAGGCACCTGTCACAAAGCGAAGATCGTCCTGATGAACCAGATCACTCGTTTTCCATTCATTCAGAGTTTGGGGCGTTGCATCTGCACCGACGTATTCCAGATAATGGCGGTTGACATCCTCTATCTCGCCAGCCGGCGTCAAGAACGTCATCAAGGCGGGGATTGTGTCGGTGACATTGCGGTGTTGCTCATGGCGCGGTCCCAAGGGGTCTGCTGATTGTCTTTGGTCTTCAATATCGAAACCTAATCCGCACCATTTGGTTACCGTTCCAGACGCATCGACCACGGCACGCATTCGGAAAACGAACCAGCGATACTCCCCATCACGGCTACGGAGCCGCGCTTCCATTGTCCTCGGTTCGGCAACCGACAGGCCGGGTTTCCACCACGCGATCAGTTTAGGCACATCTTCGGGGTGGCTTGCCGCGCACCACCCCGTTCTGAGCAGATCATCAATGCTGAGTCCTGTGAACTCACGCCAAGACTCGCTGAGGAAATCAACATGCCCGTCAGGCAGTGTCGTCCACACCAATCCGGGAAGCGTGTGAAGAGCGGGACCAAGATCGTCTTTCATGTCGACCCTTTCTCGACGATCGCCATGATACGATAGTGTTCTAAATTGCGAAAAGAGGTCGATGATACCTTGGTGTCGGTTGAGCAGTTGACATTCTGCCAGCATACTCCGCCCAACGACCGAGCCACAACCGATTTTCACCCGATATATCCAGCACTTATGGGCAGCGTCGGACGCTCGCTGATGGACGCGAGCGGGATGATCGCTCATCCAGAAACACCGGATGCAAATCCCCACAACACCTAGGTGCAATGGATTCACGTTCGATCCTGCGTAATCACAGGTCAGCAATTTCGGTGCTTCCATTCCATGCGAGGCGGTTTCGCAACGGCATCGAAGCTCGGCAGTCCCAAGCAGCGGTCGTCGGTGAAACCGCGCGTTGGGACAGCCGATCTCTCATTGAAGAACGCATCTTATCTCGACGGGAGCGCGCCATGGACCATTGTGAATTTGACTACATCGTCGTTGGCGCCGGTTCGGCCGGGTGCGTATTGGCCTCTCGCCTGACGGAGGATCCAAACGTTACGGTCTGCCTGTTGGAAGCCGGCGGGCGGGATTCCAGCGTCTTGATTCATGCGCCGGCTGGCTTCGTCGCGATGGTGCCAACCAAAATCAATAACTATGCATATCAGACGGTACCTCAGTCCGGCCTGAATGGCCGCCGCGGATATCAACCGCGCGGCAAGACGCTTGGAGGCTCGAGCTCGATCAATGCGATGTTCTATGTGCGAGGAAACAGGTGGGATTACGACCACTGGGCATCGCTCGGCAATCCGGGCTGGTCTTATGACGAGGTATTGCCGCTGTTCAAGCGCGCTGAAAACAACGAAGAATTCAAAGATGACTTCCACGGACAGGGTGGTCCACTGAACGTTACCTATCCGCGACACCAGAGTCCGCTCACCAACCTGTTTCTAGAGGCCGCTGCCCTGCACCAGATTCGGCCAAACCCCGATTACAATGGAGCCGAACAAGAGGGCGCCTTCAAATATCAGGTCACTCACAAGGGCGGCGAGCGCTGGAGCGCTGCCAAGGCGTACATAACCCCCAACCTCTCGCGAAAAAATCTCAGGGTTTTGACCCATGCCATCTCGGCGAAGGTATTGCTTGAAAATCGCCGTGCATGTGGCGTGATGTACTACCAAGGAGGCGGATTGAAAGAAGTGCGAGCCCGACGAGAAGTGATCCTGGCGGGCGGGACCTTTGGCTCACCGCAGCTACTGCAGCTTTCCGGCATTGGGCCCGGCGAAGAGCTGAAAAAGCTCGACATTCCAGTCGAGAATGACGTGCCTGGCGTCGGCAAGAATCTACAGGACCACATTGACTACGTTCAATCGTGGCGCGTGCCGAACGATACTGAAACAGTTGGCATTTCGCTCCGAGGCGCGTTGAAGCTGACACGCGCGATCTTCGAATGGCGCAAGGCGCGCACAGGCCTCGTGACGACGACCTATGGCACTTCCGGCGCATTCATCCGTTCGTCGCCCGATGCCCCAGCTCCCGATCTGCAGTTGATCTTCGTCATCGCGATAGTTGACGATCACGGACGCAAACTCCACATGGGTCATGGCATCTCCTGCCATGTGGACGTCTTGCGCCCGTACAGTCGGGGCACCGTTGGACTTGACAGCACCGACCCGCGCGATGCTCCCCGAATTGATCCCAAATTCCTTTCAGATGAGCGCGATCTGAAACTGCTGGTCAAGGGAGCCCAGATCCAGCAACGCATCATCGAATCCCGACCTTTCGATCGGCTCCGCGGCAAGATGCTGTACCCGACGCGATCCAACGATCCCGCCGGCTTGGAGAAGGATATTCGCTGCCGCGCTGACACGCAGTATCACCCGATCGGCACCTGTAAAATGGGCCCGGAAAGCGATTCGACGGCCGTGGTTGATGCAAAGCTGTGCGTGCGGGGTGTTGGCGCGTTGCGCGTGGTTGATGCGTCGATCATGCCAACCATAGTCGGCGGCAACACCAATGCCGCGACAATCATGATTGCCGAAAAGGCCTCCGACTTGATTCGAGAAAGCGCCTGACTTCGCTAGAACGTCATAGCGGAACACGGAAACGGACCCTGACTTCATACGCGAACTATCGCGATAGGCTGGTGTGACTTCCTTGGACTGTCTTCCTTGGACAAGGCATTAGCTTTCCTGTTCACTGAAGCAAGAAGGGTTGCGATCGCGCAGTTCTTGTCACCTACCGCGGGGTGCGCAGTCGGGTGAACCCTGCGGACCGTGAATGACGTTACTCAAGCGATTCGTAAGGTTATGAAAGTGCCGGTGAAGCCAGCCACCACTGTCACTCGCCCGCTCGTCGCGGATCGTCACCGTAACAGTCATTCCCGAAACGAGCGGAACCCCGGCCGGTACATTGGTGATCTTGAGGCGCACCGGCACTCGTTGCGCCAGTCGCACCCAGGTGTAGACCGGATCGACGCTGGGCAGCCCCTGGGTGCTCGGTGCGGCGTTGGAGACGCTGATGCCGCGGGTCACACTCTCGACCAGCCCCAGGATCGGGTCGCGATATCCCATCAGTGCCGCTTCGGCATGCATGCCGACGCAGACATGAGCCATCTTGGTTTCCTCGAAGTAGCCGTCAATCCAGTAACTATCCGCATCGATGACCGAAATGTTGGTCGCGCCAGCGTGAGCATAGTCTCCGACCCGCATCAGTAGATTGGTGACATAGCCATTGACGGGACTGCGCACCTGCGTCCGCTTGAGATTAATGTCGGCTTGTGCAACTTGCTGCTGGGCAGCGTCGAAGGCCGCCTGCGCCTGGTTAGCATTGCCGGCAAACACTTGCTGCTCTTCGGGTGTCGTGGCGAGGTCGGAGAGCCGCATTCGCCGTTCCGATTGGATTCGCTTGACCTGCAAATCGGTGGCTTTCTGACGCAATATCGCTTGGCTCGTGTCGAGCGCCACCTTGAAGTCGAACGTATCGATCACATAGAGCACGTCACCTTCGCGAACGAACTGGTTGTCGACGACTCGGATTTCCGTAATTTGCCCCGACACCTGAGGCGCAATGCTCGCTACCTGCACGCGGATGCGGCCGTCTCGCGTCCACGGCGCGTTGACATAAACGTCCCAGATGAGGAGAGCGGCTAACCCGGCGAGCGCAAGGATGGCCGCCGTCGTCGCGCGCTTGAACACCTCCCGAGCAAAGCGAGCCGTAGGGCCTCGAACCCCAGTCACCTGCCCTTTCAAAACGGGCCTTTCGACGCTCAGATTCCGTTCAAGGGTAACGCCAGGCTGATCTCCGCCCGGCGCGAGGCCGCCATTACTCACAGAGCGCTCAGCCACCGTGGCGCGGGTATCGGCTGTGTTATCCTTCGTCCGGTCGTCTGTGATGGTATCGTGCAGCTGCAAGACCTTCTCCCTCTAGAACACCGCAATCAAAAGCGCGAGAACCAAGACGTAGAGGCTCAACTCCGCCGCCGGCGGATTACTGAAGGCGCGTTCGAACGATACGAGGTACAGCAAGGGACGCAGCACAGCGAAGATTGCAAGGGCGGCACCTGCATAGAGGACGAAAGGCGAGACGAGCACCCCGTCGAGGACCAATTCAGAGAAGGTATGCATCATGAGGCAAAAGACCCATGCGGATGGAAGCCGAGCGCGGCGGTGGGGTCGATCAGGGAAGCAGCCCAGATCAGATCCAGGCGGGCCGCGCGAGCGAGGGCCAGGTCATCACGACTGAACCCAGCGGTCGCGCCTGCGAGATCGTCGGCAATTCGGCGAAGGCGAAGGGGATCACAGGCAGCCAGAGCCGCATTGGTCTCGACCATCAACCGTGAGCCCGTTCGAGCAACTAGTTCGGTCAGCGTTGTCCGAACCCGGCGCACAGCCGCCGCACGTCCGAACAACTCCATAGCCTGACGGAGGTCATCCCGGTGTCCATCTGACGAAGGTTGCAGCGCTGCGAGTTGCCTAATGCGGTCCGCGTCTCGGAACAGGGCCTCTTCATTTGGGCGCCGAGAGTAGCCATCGGTAAGGAGTCCGCGCATCTCTGCTTGCGCCGACATCAGGTACCAGTGCCGCCGAAGCGCATCGGACGTTGGAAGGATAACCCGGAGAAGGACGAACAGCAGGATAACCGATGCGATCGCAATAAGGCTGGAGAACAGGTAGGGTTCGGGGTCGTAACGCTGCGGATTCGTTGGCGAGAGCATCACGGGAAGGACAACCAGCACAAGGAACGCGGTCACGGCCAGTCTCGGGTTGGGCGCCGTGCATAGGAGGGCGGTGGCAATGACGCTTGGTGCTATACCGATCGCCAAGAGAGGAAACTGGTCGACCCCGTCCAGAATAAAAAATTCGGTTACACCCGCAAGCATCACAGCGATCGGTACAGCGATAACAGCTGCTGTGGCGAAAGCGCCCGAGTTCGGAACGTTGGCACTCAGGGCAATGATCACTCCTGTCAAAGCGATGCCTAGCGATGCGAACGGCCAGCCGCCAAGGGACAATAAGGCCGCGATCGTCAGCGCTACCAGAAACGCGCGCAGCCCGTTTCGTGCCGCCACTCGGCTCGAACGGTAGATGGGCGCATCAAACTCATGTGTAGGGCGACGGCCTGCTTGGAGAGCTCCAATAGCGTCTTTAGCTCTTTGGTTCTCGACCAGCAATTCTAGAGCGTAACGGACGAAAATCGCCTCGTACGGGTCGAAGTTATCGGAATTCGCATGCTGTTGCAGGCGTCCAGGCAAAACACGGTTCTCTTCCGCCAGGCCATTGTCGAGTGCCTCCCCTAGCCCGGTTCGGAGAGATCGCAACGTCGTCGGGGGGAGTGATGCCAATGCGCCTACGGCGCTGACTACACCGACCAATGCTACGGCCGCGTTACGGGCTGCCGCGCGCCGCGCCGACCCACGACCCGATTCGACCGCAAGGGCCGAGATGTCGGGACGAAGCGCTGTGATCTCACGCAGCAGATTAGCCGACCGGATCGGGTCGGCGCTCTTGCCACCGAGGATAGCAAGTGCAACGGCAATTATTCGCCGATGGATGGTTGTGAGCTTGGACAACAGACTCGCATCCAAGTTCGGAGCACCGAATACTTCGCCGATCAGAGCGAGCGCGGCGACTCCGACCACAATAGCCGCACCGCGGTTAAAGCCGGCCAGGACGATGTTCTGAGGCGAGTCGATCTGGACCACAGCCACCAGAGCAACCGTATAACCGGATAACACGGCGCCGTAGGCCCTGCTGTCCTCCAAAAGCCCGCCGACGTAAACGCAGAGTCCGAGCCAAGCCGCGAAGACGATTATGAACAGCTCACGAGTTTGCGCGAACAATCCAGCAATCACAATAGACGCGATAATCCCGATGATAGTGGCGAGAACTCGGTATAGCGCCCTTTGATAGACCTGCCCCCGCGTCTGTAAGGCGAGAATGCTGACGGTAACCGCGGCGGACGACGCGCTGTCGAGCTGCAGCCAGAAAGCCGCATACAGGGCCGTCACCATGGCGGCCCACGTCCGGAACGCAAATGCCCACGCAGAGAGGGGAAACCCGGCAATCATACGAAACATAGTCTGTCCGAGCCCCTCAATCCATTCAGAATAGCTCTCGTGAGGCCGGGGAATACCGGGACCGTGAGATAAAGGATGATGTTAAGCGAAGCGCGAATCTATTGGACCAAGGTGTCGTCAAGACTTCAGTGCCATCGGCCGACTGACCTGCGAATGTAAAAAAACAGTTCAAGGCAGGAAGAATAAATTCGATCAGAAGGCGAGGATATGGGTGCTGCCAATGAGGAGGGCATCGAGATGACGCAAACAATCCCTGTGGCGCGGGCGACAATCAGTCCAGCGCCCGCCCGCCCTGAAGAAACGACCTCGCTTTACCAGGCGATGATGCGTGGATTTCGTTGCAGATGCCCGAACTGTGGCAAAGGTCATCTGTTCGGCAAATATCTGAAGGTTGCTGATCAATGCGAAGAATGCGGCGAAGAATTTCATCACCACCGTGCCGATGACTTGCCAGCCTATCTCGTCATCATCGTGGTTGGCCATGTTATCGTTCCGGCCGTTCTGGCCGTCGAAGTTGCCTACTCGCCACCTTACTGGCTACACGCGCTGATCTGGCTACCACTAACTCTCGTGAGTTCGCTCGGCCTTCTGCAACCTACGAAGGGCGCAATCGTCGGTCTGCAGTGGCAGACAGGCATGCATGGTTTCGAAGCGGCCAGGACGCGCAGGCTGGAGCAACTTGCCATCACCGCTTCGGTAACATCCGAGCCGGCGTTGATCGGTCCAGCACAGCAGGTCGTGCATTCTCGACATTGGTCGGACAACATGAAAGACGATCGCGCATTGTTCGGACTAAGCACTGACCGAGCCCAAAAGGGGACAGAACACATTTCCGATCGGTGTCAACCATGAACCACGAAGTACCAGCCATTCCAATAACGGTTGCCGTGCTATTTCACAGCGGCTTTGGCCACACTGCTCGGCAGGCAGAAGCCGTGCGGCGTGGTGTCGAACGGGTCGCGGGCGCATCTGTCCTCTTTTTGACATCAGACGAGGCTCAGGGCCGCTTGGATGACCTTAAACTTGCAGACGCAATCATCTTCGGCGCCCCGACCTACATGGGAAGCGTGTCCGGACGGTTCAAAACCTTCATGGATTCGACGTCAAAACCCTACGCTACGGGCGCGTGGAAGGACAAGATCGCGGCAGGCTTCACAAACTCGGGGTCAAAGTCGGGTGACAAGCTCGCTACACTGACCCAATTCGCCATCTTCGCGGCGCAACACCGCATGCATTGGGTCAATCTCGGTCTTCCGTCCGGCAACAACAGTACGTACGGCTCAGATCACGACCTCAATCGGCTTGGCTTCTGGCTAGGCGCCGCGGCACAGTCGAACAACGATCAAGGGCCTGACTTTGCCCCACCCGAATCCGATCTTCTGACCGCCGAATACCTCGGCGAGCGCGTGGCAAGGGTCACGCAGCAATTTGTGCGCGGTCGTTTGCCTGCAGTCGAAGGCTTGTTGCCAGACATCCTCGAGAGCACATCATGATCGAGTCCGGCTTCGTTGGCGAGCTCCCCGCCGAAACTGAAATATCGTGCACGCATCAAAGATTTGCTTCACTAGGTTCATCATACTGCGTTCCGTACACCTCCCGCTTTCTTCGGCGCGAACCGGAGTTGCTGCATAGGCTCATCGTCGTGCCACAAGCCGACGTCGCATTCGTATCGCGACCTAGTGTGGTGCGATCGAGATGGCTTTCAACGGAAGCCTTTTTGTAAACCAGTCTTGAAAACGAAATTTGCGGGGAAAAACGTGATGCATCGATCGTGTGTTCCGCGTCATAAGCGGACTTGGCCGATAAGCCTCAGGACGTCTGCTTCGGCCACTCGACCCAAACGAAACCGGAGAATAATATGTCAAAGGCACTCAAGGCCCAGGATTGTGCCCTGATCCTGATCGATCATCAGATCATCTCGATGTCCATGATCAAAACCCAAGCCCTTGAAATCGCCAAGCACAACAACATCGCCCTGGTGAAGGCGGCTAAAATCCTCGGCATTCCCAGTGTCTGGACCAGCAGCAACGAGGACGCCAACAAGGACTGGTGGATGCCAGGTCTGGAAGAGATCAACCGCGATGCCTATGCGCGCCGGATCAAGCGCACCGGCATTGTCGATTCCTGGAACGATCCGGACTTTGTCCGTGCCGTCGAGGCAACGGGACGCCATAGCTTGATCATGGCTGGGACCACCAATGACGGCTGCCTGCTCTATACCGCCCTCAGCGCTCGGCGGGCTGGCTACGAAGTTCACGCGGTCCTCGATGCTGGCGGCTCGCCTTTTCAGATTTCCGAAGATGCCGCTCGTTTGCGCATGATGCAGGGAGGCATCGTCGTGACGGCAACTAATACCCTTCTGGGCGAGCTCGCGGATAACTGGGCACTCCCGCACGGCCAGCAAATTCGACTTGTTCTGGCCGAAACATTCCAGCACACGCTCGGCTCTTTCGGCTTGTCCACTTAGGCACACCAACGAAACCGGTGACGAAGGGGCTCCGTCTAAGTAGGCCCGGGCCATTGTTGCACCCGCAACAAGCAAACGAACGGACATCACGGACCCCTCACGACCTACTCCCTCACCTGAGGTCAGTAAGGCCGTCCTTCTCAAGTTTCACTGGAATCGAAAATGAAAAAGAAGCACCGTGAGTCTCATTCGCAGTCGCCCACAACCGGCCACGGTGACTATCAATAATGGAACGGCTTACGGATAGGCCGATCCCCATACCGCCAGCCTTGGTGGTATAGAATGCATCAAATAGCTTGCCGGCATCCTGCGATCTAAAACCCACACCGGCATCCTGCACAGTCACGCAGATATGATCGTCACGGTCTCGCATGGTTCGGACGAACAATTGCCTCGGTCGATCCTCTATTGCGCTCATTGCATCTGACGCATTTCGGAGCAGGTTCAGGATGACCTGCTGAAGCTGTACGCGATCGCCCATAACTAGCGGAAGGCCTTCAACAAGCTCCGTCTGAAGCCTAACTCGATTTCTCTGAAGCTCGACCAACAACAGCGCAATCACTTCTCGCGTCGCATCATTCAGATCTATTGATTCGATCGCAAATCTTTTCTTGCCGAATAGCGCTCGCAATCGAACGATCACATCCGACGCTCGTTTTCCATCGCGAATCGTCCGACGCACAGTTTCGCGCGCTCCCTCAACGTTGGGAGGGTCGGCAGCCAACATTCGCAGGCAGGTGCTGGCATTGGTGAGGATACCCGACAGAGGTTGGTTAACTTCATGCGCGATCGACGCCGTCAATGCACCAAGGCTTGCGACCCTCACGACGTGAGCCAGCTCTGATCTGACTTCGCCGAGCGCCATTTCCGCGAGGCGTCGCTTCGTGATATCCTGAACAGCACCAATGTATTCTAACTGATCATGTTGGTTTCGGGTCGCGTGAGCGACGAGGTGCAGATACTTCACCGAATGGTCCGGCATCTGGAGTCTGTGTTCGTACTCGAAACCGTCAGCTGCACTGTTCGCCCGGTTCATCATGTCGCGCAACAGGTGCACGTCTTCTGGGTGAACGCGAGTGGCAATCAGTTCGGGCGTTACAGGAACCGCCTGATCAAATTCGAAAATACGATAAACTTGATCAGACCACATAATGTCGCCTGTCGCCAAACACCATGAGAAACTGCCCGTACGACTGAGGCGTTGCCCTTCGCTGAGAAACGCCTCACTTCGCCGCAGTTCTTCTTCCCATTGTTTTCGCTCGGTGATGTCACGCAGATAGCCCGTAAATGACGGCGGGCCGTCCAGCGGGATACGGGAGATTGCTAACTCCACGGGAAACTCGCTGCCGTTGGCGCGGATCGCTGTCATCTCGACGCGCCTTCCGAGGACTTTCGCCTCACCGGTCACCAAGTGGCGGGTTAACCCATGCTGGTGTTTCTCCCGCATTGAAGGCGGGACGATAATGGCGGCCAGATCTTTGCCAAGGACGTCGTCCCGGCGATAGCCGAAGGTTTGCTCGGCAGCCGGGTTGAACTCAGTGATAGATCCCTCGTGATCGATCGTAATGATACAGTCGAGCGCTGAATTCAGGATCGCTGTCTTTCGCGCCTCACTTTGCTTAACCGCGCTAATGCGCTGCCCAAGTAGCCACTGGTATGGCGGCAGACCAGTAGAAATCCGAAACGCGCGAGAGAATTGGCTGACCGAGAGGCCAAACTCGGCCGCGATCTTTCGCAATGAAAGTTTCCCGTTGAGCTCGGACTCAATCCTTTCGCAGGCGCGCTTCACCTGCCTTGGGGCGAGACCGCCTCGGGCGGGGCCGAGGATGGGCGACTTGATGTTCGCATCGGATCCAACCATGTCTTACTCCCCACAGAGAGAAGCCCGTTTATCTGTTCGCCTGCAGCCAATCCTTGGGCAGGGGCTTAAGAATTCTTAAGCGAAGCGGCCGCCTCAGAACGGCGGTGCACGGGGAACCGGCACAGCGCCTTGCACCGCCGCCCGTTGTCAGCAAAGCTGCTAAGCATTCAATTTCGGGGGCGAAATGCGCGGACGGGTCCGCAATCTGGCCGACACGGGCTAGTCGTGGGAACCGTCGACACGGGTGGGAGCTTGGCTTAACGGTGCTTTGATACCGCTTTCGAGCTTCAATTGTACGCGGCGTGAGCAGTCCCCACCAAGAGTTCAGGATGTCCGGAGTAGTTCCAAATCTGATCTACGCCTGCAAGCCATGGGAGGTCGATCTCGGCCGACGTGAGCTTCGGTCGTGCCGTGCGCCCATAGCCCTCGGCAACCGTGCGTTTGAGATCGTCGAGGTCCTGATCCGGGCGGGCGGTCAGCTCGTCACCAAAGATGATCTGATGGAGCGCATCTGGCCAGGCGCCATCGTCGGGGACAATACGCTTCAAGTTCACATATCCGCTGTCCGCAAGGCGCTCGGCAGGGATCGTGGCATGTTGAAGACGTCACACGGTCGGGGGTACCGACTGGTCGGAGATTGGACCGTTCGGCACGGCGAGACGACCGA
Source organism: Bradyrhizobium sp. AUGA SZCCT0222 (assembly GCF_018130205.1). Taxonomy (NCBI): domain Bacteria; kingdom Pseudomonadati; phylum Pseudomonadota; class Alphaproteobacteria; order Hyphomicrobiales; family Nitrobacteraceae; genus Bradyrhizobium; species Bradyrhizobium sp. AUGA SZCCT0222. The sequence continues at coordinate 92,930 of NZ_JAFCLX010000008.1, read as the reverse complement.
GGCGACGCCCCTGCCCCGCCCCCAATCCGCAGAGCGCCCGTCCACCAAATTCCCAGTGATCGTCAGCCAGCTCGTCGGCCGGTCGACGGCGGTGCAGCACGTGCGTGACCTCGTCTCCGCCTATCGCGTGGTGACCTTGACCGGACCGGGGGGGATCGGAAAGACGGTGCTTGCTGTTAAGGCCGCCCGCGGTTTGCTCACCGACTTCGAGAATGGCGCGTGGCTCGTCGAACTGGCGTCGCTTTCCGACGCCGCTCTCGCGCCGTCCGCGGTGGCCGGCGTGCTGGAACTGAAGCTCGGCGGCGAGCGGGTCACGGCGGAGTCGCTCGCGCACGGCATCGGCGACAGGCAACTCTTACTCGTGCTCGATAATTGCGAGCATCTGATCGACGCGGTGGCCAACCTGGTAGAGGCCATGGTGCGCTTGTGCCCGCGCGTCACGGTTCTGACGACCAGCCGCGAAGTCATGCGGATCCAAGGTGAGGCCGTCTACCGCGTGCCGGCGCTCGACGTGCCCGCGCTTGACCAAGAGGCACCCGACATCATCTTCGGCCACAGTGCCGTGGAGCTGTTCATCACCCGGGCAAAGGCACTGGACACCGATTTTTCGCCACAGCCAGAGGATCTTCTGTCGATCGCCGAGATCTGCCGACACCTCGACGGCATTCCGCTCGCCATCGAGTTTGCTGCGGCGCGCGCAGCCTTTGTCGGAACCGAACAGGTGGCTGCCGGCCTGCGCAATCGCTTTGCGCTGCTGACCAGTGGACGTCGCACCGCGATCCCGCGGCATCGAACCTTGCGCGCCGCGCTTGACTGGAGCTACGAGCTACTCTCGGAGGAAGAGCAACGCCTGCTGCGTCGCCTTGCAGTCTTCCCAGCGGGATTTACGTTCGAGGCCGCCGAGGCCGTGGGCGTTATAGGCCGATCCGGTCAGTCGATCGTCGAGGAGTTGTCCAGCCTTGTGTCCAAGTCGCTCTGCGAGCGCGTCAATTCGACGCCGCCAATGCGATGGCGCCTGCTCGAGACGATACGCGCGTACGCGCTGGAGAAGCTCACCCAACATGGTGAGTATCCGGGCGCCGCGCGGTGCCATGCCGAATATCTCCAGGATCTCGTTTCTCCAATAGCGGCCGGCGCGAAAGCGTGGCTCAGTCGCGATGATGTGGCGCGCTGCTGTCGCGAACTCGACAATGTCCGCGCTGCGCTCGACTGGACGTTCTCGCCCGGTGGCGATGCCGAAATCGGCGCGAAGCTTACAGCTGCGTTCGCGCCCATCTGCCAGATGTTGTCGCTGATGGGAGAGTGTCGCGACCGTGTCGAAAGCATGCTGGCGACGCGGTCGCCTGGCCTCCAGTTGAGCCAGGCGACGGAGTTTCGCATGTGGATTGCCTACGAAGAGGCGCTCACAATGACATTTGCGCCGGTCGAGCGCACTCGCGCTGCGCTCATGAAGGCGATAGATCTCGCTGCGGACATCGATGACCTGGATTTACAGGCAGGCCTACTCTACTTGCAATGGTCCCTCGAGTTCACGTCTGGCCACCATAAAGCCGCACTGACTGCCGCTCAGCACCTTGCCGCCGTCACAACACGCGGCGGCGATACCATGAAGTTAGTAGGCGACCGCATTTTCGGCGCCTCTCTGCTCTTTGCAGGCAAGTTGACCGACGCACAAGACTACCTCCAGCGCGTGGTCGACTTCTATGTCGCTCCCTCGGACGGGCATCACTCGATGCTGTTCCGCCGCGACCCGCAAGTGTTAGCGCGCGTGAGACTAGCGCGCGTGCTCAGCCTTCGTGGCTACATAGATCGAGCCTACGCGGAGGCCCGGTCCAGCTTCGAGATGGCTCAATCGTCCGGCGCGGGAATCACCGTCTGCTGGGTCGTGCACGATGCGTTGTGCCCGATCGCGCTGATGACGGGTGATCTTGCAGCCGCCGAACGCGCTATCGCGGCGATGAGCGACTGGGCGGCACGCCTCGATGCAACTCTGTGGAAGATGATGGCGACCTGCTGGAAAGGACAGCTGCTGATCGAACGTGGTGAATTCGGTCGAGGCGTTGAGTTGATATCGCAGACATTGGAAGCCTGCGAGCGGTCAGGTTGGCAGATGCACTATGTCCAGTTCCTCAGTTGTCTTGCAGAAGGCTTGGCCGGGCTTGGTCGTCTTGAGGAGGCTGGCTCGACTTTGCAGCGTGCAATCGCGTGGGCAGGCAAAAACGAAGAGGGTTGGTACAAGGCGGAGCTTATGCGTATGAAGGGCGAATTAATGCTGCGGTCGAAAACTTCGCCCGCTATCGAGGCGGAAGAGTGCTTTCGGATAGCAAACGAAATCGCTCGTGAGCAGGGCGCCTTGTTTTGGGAGCTGCGGATTGCCCTTAGCCGTGCCCAGTTATGCGCGGCCGAGGGTCACCATGACGAGGTGAGGCGCACTTTGGCGCGAGTCTATAATCGCTTTACCGAAGGGTTCGATGCGCCAGATTTGCGCGCGGCAAGAGCCCTGCTAAATGGGCCATCGGCATAGCGTGGTCCTGCCGCACCGACCTTGTCAGGTTCGAGCTACGTGCACCGTTCCGTGCTTATCGTCAGCATTCCGCCAGCAAGCACGACCGAAACCAAATTTATGTTCGTTGCCGAGGTGCTTGATCTCCTGTCTGGTATTCGACCCTTTGAAATCAGCACAAAAATGGGCAGGGCGAGGTCTTTTAGGGAGTGGCAAAACGTTCTTCGGTGGTGGTTAGCGAAGACGACGCTGCGTACTCAGCCCACGCCTTCGCAGGTCACCAATTGGTATGAGTTCGTCGCGACGAATTTTATATATAGGGGAGTATGGGGTGTAGGCAGTGCCCTAGGGCTTCTCCTCGATCTTACGCAGGATGGTCAGCCAATCAGAGCATTAGAAATCGATGATTGGCCTCGAAGCGGCCTTCCCTGGATAGCGTTCTGGCTAAAGGAATTAATTACGTGGGGTACGTTGGAACCCGTTGCTGCGTTTCTACTCGCGCGCGGCCAAGTTGTTAGTAGACCGGAAGCAGAAGCGTTGGCGGCGGCATATTACGGCTCCTTGGCCTTGGATGTTTCGGCGAATGATCGGCTCGATCCCCGTCGTATACGAGATTGGGTTGAGGCCATTCGACCTGTGGGAGAGCGCAGCGCAAGGCAAGAGTCGATGCGAGTGGCCGTTCAGTTAGCACGACCTGCGCAAAACTATTTGCAAGCGCGCATGGTCGTGTTTCCAATCCAACAGCAGGAATTCACCTATTGGTTCGATCCGGCAGGATATGCTGTCGCACGGAATGCGATAGGAACCGAAGCGCGTCTCTCGTCCTCTGACTTCCAGTATGAACTGGATGTAGCTCTGTCCGAAGTCAGAGGTGAACAATACCTTCGGTATGTCTGATGCAAGTTACCGAAAATTCCGCGACTTCAAATTCAACGTGTCGATATGCAAGTCCGGTACATACATGTCGCGCGGCTTGCGCATTTCGGGCTTCGGTGTGCAGCTATCCGGTCCGCTCCCACCCCCCGCGCTTGATCGCCTCTTCCAGTGCAGCCCGACCGGACGAACTGGCCTAGGAAGAGTGCCTCGGTCGGGCGGCAGTCGTGATCGAACCGGTCTCTGCCGATAATCTCTCCAAAACGGGAATTTCCGCGGTCAAGGCCGGAGACTTTCGACGATTTCGCCCTTGGGATTGGGAAATCGGGAGCATGGAGACAAAGTCGAATGCGCGAAAAGCCCGGATTTCCGGGCCTGTGAGGCGCAGGTTGCAAACTATGGGCATACGAAGGACTGGCTGGCTGCCTTGGGAGGGATCGAACTTAGACATTCCCGATTGAGTTTCGGCCTTTGAAATATCAAGAGAATTTTGCCTCGAAAACCTCTTTTTCACGCCAGGAGACTTTTCGGCCTTCTCACAATCCAAGTGGGAGCCTGGGAGACTATCCGTGAAAAACGAACTAGGGCCCTTTTTTGAGCACTGGATGGCACCCCAAGCAGTCTGCTTTATCTCTATGGCTGACGGCCGAACAAAGTGAGCCAAGCCAAAAGCAGCAACTTTTCTAGCAGATGGGGGCCCTTTTCGCTGACCCCCACTAGTTACCGTCAGTTGCAATCGAGCGCACAGCTACATTAGCCTTTACGAACCCGTGATCAAAACAGAGGGAGTTCCGTATGTCGAAAAAGACTGAGGCCTCCTCTCCCACTCAAACAAAACCTTTCGGCTGGAGCCGGAGTGTTGAAACTGGTGTCGTTAGTATCGCCGCCGCAGCGATGTTTTTAGTGCAAATGTATCGGACCGACGAGCCACTTTTGATCAAATGGCTTCCGGTCTTGCCGACCTACTGATTAAATAAGAAGCGCGAGCGAAACTAACCCCGTTGAGTTCGGAAAGCATTCCTCGAAGGGGTTAGCGGAATGAGAGGGCAAATGCACAAGTTGGAGGATGCTCACTCCAGCTAGTCACTAATGAAGGCAGACCTCCCAAAAAGATCGCCTCTCGGCTAAATCAGCCACCTGCCATCAGCTTAGCTGACCTTGGTCGATGTTTGCAATAGGCCGCTCTGCTGAACGCTTGTGTCGTTGAGAAAAGCTTCAAAAAGCACAGCCCCAGTCTCTCGCGTTAGCGCTCTTGCGCGATCTAACTCCTGCTCTCCTTCGGCTTTCTCATCGCTCTTTGCAGATCGTAACAACAGCTTTGCGCGGATAATTCGGGCGAGGCATTCAGGAACCCGGGCATGACGTTCGGTCGCAACCTTGATCGCCTCATCAACGGTGGTCAGCGCAGTTGCTGTATCGCCATTCAGTCTGTAGGCGTTTGCTAAGTCAGCTAGAATACGGGGTTCGTTTTCTAGACCGGCCTTTCGCGATCGAGCAAAGCTGAGGGCGTCGGACAAGTCTTCTACGGCTGAAGTCAGCCTCCCCGCGACGATATGAGAAACACCACGACAGGCTTGGGCATAGACTCGCAGGTAGGGATTACCGGCGTTCACAGCGATAGAAAACGCTCGATCGGCATGTTCTTGAGCCAATCCGATGTTTCCCTCAGCCCAGGCGAGATCCACATACGCCCAACTCGGAATGCCGTAATTAATGGCATCAACCTGGCTACTTTCTAACTGAATGATGCGATCAAGTAACGGACAAGCTTCTTCCGTTCGACCAAGCATCACCAGGGTTTGGCCACGCATCACAGTCAGCCATATGTCAACGTCGAAGCCCAGTGTTTGTCGGTCGAATTTGACGATCTCGTTTGCCCGGTCCATGGCCTCGGTGTTCATCTGCAGCGCTTCCAACATGCGACCTGAGAGCCGCAATGCGTGACAGAGTACCGCCTTAAGCGTGATTTGAACGCTTGGATCGTTGCCTTTATCGGCGATCGCTTTAGCTTCTCGGATTTTCTCGACATACTCATCTGCCGATCCGCCGTTCGCTATCATCCTTCCGTAAGCCGCATGAATCAGCGCATTGGCTCTGATATCGCTTAAGGCCAGTGCTAATTGTTTAGCTTCCTCGAAGTAGATCAGAGCATCTTGCGCCGGAATTCCTTCGCGCCAGGCAAAGTTTACGATTTGGCCGGAAGCCATCATCCTTAAATAGTCTATTGGTTGAGACGATGGCAGATCCGACAACAACTCGCGAACCTTCTTCCAGCTCCTCAGTGCTTGACTTGGATCGTTTGTGCCAATCCAAACCGCCGCCCGCATATTCTGTTGAGCTGCTTTCAGATTTTCGCCCGCCTGCTCCAAGTGATATGCCAAGAGAGACGCCCTCTCGTCGGCGCGATCCTTGAAGAGCGTTTCGATCGCTTGAGCCACTTTTGAATGGAGTTCCCTTCGACGGTCCTGAAGTAACGATCTATAAGCAACCTCCTGTATGAGGGGATGACGAAATGCGACCAGCCGCTGCTCGAAGGGCGGAACGTCATAAAGCAGCTCTGACCGTCTCAACCGTTGAACTGCCTGGGAAAGCCCTGATTGATCCAAGCCGCACACGGACTCTAGAACAGAGATTGAAATTTCTCGACCTATCACGGACGCGACCTCGAGTACCTGCTTTGCATCCTCCTCAAGTCGATCAATCCGAGCTGCAATCACCGCCTGCACAGTGGAAGGTAGCGGGATTGCATCAATACCGCCTTTCAGGCGGTAGGCACCCTCCTCTCCTTCGAAGTCGCCCCGCTCCACAAGTGCATTGACAAGCTCCTCGATAAAGAATGGATTGCCCTGGGCGCGCGCAACGATGTTTCTAGTCAACAACGCTAATGATGTATCATTGCCGAGACGATCTTGCAGAAGAGAGGTCGCTTCCGCTGGGCCCAACGACGGCATGCTGATCTGTCTATAGTGCGATCGCTGCATCAGTGGGGCCACAAAGCCGGGTCTGAAGTTGAGGACCAAGAGCGTTTTCGTGCCGACTACGGCATCGGCTAGTGCCTCGACAAACTCCTCACTGGCTGAATCGATCCAATGCAAATCTTCAATGATGACGACACTACTTCCTGAACGAGGCAGCGTTCTTACAAAGTCGAGGAGCTGCGTTTTCCTGGCCTTTGGATCGAGCTTGGGAGCCGGGTGCTGTGGATTGCCCAGTCCTAGGAACTCCAGCAGTATGAGCGAAAATTGCTCCGAAACTGAAAGGGCTGCTAACCTATCACGGACTCGATCGCGCAAGACGTCTGCCAGTTCTTTCGTTCGCAGTCCAAAATAGTCGCGCAACAATTCTAGTACCGGCTGAAATGGGGTGGCCTTACCGTGCGCCAAGACGCGAGCCTCAAACACACGGATGTCTTTTCCCCGACAGCTTTCGGCGAACTCGAAACAGAGGCGACTTTTCCCGATTCCAGCCTCACCGACTACACCCACGACCCGACCATCGCCGTTCTTGGTATGCTCTAGCTCAGACAAAAGAGCAGAGTTTTGCTCCGACCGACCTGTGAGCGGACTCAGCCGTATCCCGCTTCGAAAAACTCCGCTCGATGGAGCATGTTGGAGTCCTTTTAGGCTGAATACCTCAACGGGTGCCGCGATCCCACGAACAGATTGCGGCCCTAGCGGCTCGACTTCGACAAACTGTTTCGCAGCGACATACGTTTCTCGGGAAATCAGGATGCTGCCTGCCTCTGCGAGGTGCTCCATTCGGCTCGCGAGATGCACATTTGCACCAGCTGCATCATAGGTTTGATACATCCCATGCTCTATCGCCTGAACAACAACCTCTCCGGTGTGAACTCCGACTCGGATTTGCAAATCACGATCGCCAATGCGAGTCATTCCATCTTGCATTGCCAACGCTGAGAGACAGCCACGAACGGCATGATCTTCATGAGGCTGTGGGGCACCAAATAGCGCCATCACCCCGTCGCCTTGAGATTTGTTGACGATGCCGTCATAGCGAACCACGGCTTCATTCATTAGGTCGAGAATGGGCTGAAGACGTTTCATTCCTAATTCGGGATCGCCCAAACTATCCATAAGACCGGTGGAATTGCGAATATCGGCAAATAGAATCGTAACGTGTTTGCGCTCTCCGCCCTTGGCTTGAAGGGATTTTAGGACTTGTTGCCACGATTGATTGGATATCTGCGTGGATGTTGGCTTCAGGACAACGCTACATCGCCCGCAAAAGCGAGCTGTCGGCCCATTGAAGTGACCACAGGCGCTGCACTCAATTCCGAGGGTAGCCCCGCATCCTTCGCAATACTCATTGGTCGCCTTGTTCTGGCAACCGCAACCCAGACATTGCATCAGTGGCCTCTCAGATAGCAGGGACAGGGGTCTGCATCTAAGTGTAAATATAGCGCTATATTACGATCAATTCTATGCTGCTCGGCAATAGGATACTATTTCCCGACGCTGAGCTACCTATCACCTTTTCAGTGCCCCGAGTTGAAGCAAATGACAGCGCACCCTCTCCCCTCCCAGCGACCACCAGACGGCTCCTTACGGCCCGCTCACTGGCTCTTAAACGTGATTGATATCGATGCGGTTTCCGAGGTTGATTGAATGAGCTTCTTGAATTGGCCTGTCGAACAAAATGAGCTCAGTCAGCGTGCTCGTCAGCGAAGGCAAGCGCTTGCCCTCACGCTGCTGAACCAGTTCGCCCAAGCATTTCCCGAAATAACCTACGAATTGTTTTGGGAATCGCCGTCGGTCAATGCTCAGGCTTGGCGTCTCGGCTCAGATCGTTATGTTCGAGTTTATGGCGGATTGGTACGTCATCAAGCGATTACAAAATGTGGCATAGCTCTGATGCTGGCGCACGAGACCGGTCATCATTTAGGAGGCCCACCATGCGATCCCGCGATGCCATGGCTGACCTGGCAAGGTCAGGCAGACTATTGGGCAGCGAGTGTTGCGATGCCGAGAATTTGGGGATCTCGTGCGTGTGAAGCGACATTGAGGGCGGCTCGGGAGATCGTGGAATTACAAAAAATGGTTGCAAGCCAGATCGAGGACGACGAATTCGACCTGTCGCCGGATTGCCGATATCGCATCTTGCGCTCGGGCGCACTCGGCCAAGGTATGCCAAGCTGTGCGCTAGAGGCTTTCGCTTTGATTTCTGATGACAGCCATGGATTGTACGAATAAACTTTCGTAACCTAATGGTACCAATCGGGAGACAAAAATGGGCGGACTGATTCAGACCAAGGGGACGCAGCGGCTCGCGAGGTGGTTCAATGACGTTTTTTCTGATGACGCCGCGGCGGGCATTACGCTGGCGCGAAGGGTAAAAAATAGTGGCGGTGAATTTCTCTCTCAATCGTTCAAAAAAGCGGCAAATGGCTTATTGGAGATTTCGGACGCGTTCATAGCACAGAATGCTATCCCACCCACAGGAGGAACAACACCAACATGGCCCGCCGGGGGAAACGATGTACTTTACCCCAGTGCGACAATGAAGGTCGACACCGTCGTATCTTCCACGGTGCTGCGATTTGCGCTTCCTGCGGGCATAGCCGCGATCCCAACTTTTATCGACGCGGGCGCGGCAGTTAGCTGCATCAAAGGAGGAAGAAAGAAAATTGAGCGCGGCACAACCGTTACTACAACGCCCACAGCGCCGGGGAGTCCCGGCGGCAAGTTCGATGTCACCCTTTCCAAGGCCATGACTGTGCCTGTCGTCAAAGATGACCTTGTGAGTTTCGCCAAAGGAAAGCATCAAATGCTGGTCAGACGTTGGCGTTGGTATCTTAAGAATGACCTGCGACCGGAAAATGATGCTGCTATAAAACAAGCAATTTCCTCTGCCCTCGAAGATACGGATTTCAAAAAAATTACCTTCCAGACGATCGAAGATACGCAGAAAGTGATTACCCGGACTGAGACGCTACTGGGCACTGACTTGGAGTTCGACGATGCGTACAACCTGCATGTCGTATTGATGACGCAGCAGACCACTGCGCCTGATCCGCTGGATCCCCAATAGCCCATTCGCAAACTTCCGCGGCTTCGTGGAGTGCGACTTGTTGAGAAAACGGGAATTTCTGCAGTTTGAGCCGGAGACTTTCGGTGAATTCTCGCTAGGGTTGCCATTTTTCGGAGATCGGAGACTCGAAACTTTTGTAAGAAAAGCCTATGAAATACGGCAATTTCAGCGATTATTCGGCCACTCTCTCCGGTTGAGCGAGTGCGTGGCTGTCGTGGGAGGGATCGAACTCAGACATTCCCGATTGAGTTTCGGCCTTTGAAATATCAAGAGAATTTCGCCTCGAAAGCCTCGTTTTCATGCCCGGAGACTTTTCGGCCTTCTCACAATCGAAGTGGGAGCCGGGAGACTCCGTGAAAAACGAATTAGGCCGTTTTCGAGCACTCGATGGCACACCGCGCAGTCTGCTCCGTCCCTGAAAGGACGCAGTCGATGCAGGCTGGAAGGATCCACTCTGTGCCAACCGCGGGCGCACTTACGAAGCCAACGCCGTATCCGCACTGTATCCTAAAAAGGCGCCTGAATGCGGCGCGAGATCTGTCGGCCCCAGTTATACCTGCTGAAAGTAAGGCCTCCTTCTAAGGTTCAGCATGACGATCGGATAAGCCATCAACGCCGCACCACCGGCGACCGCGAGCGCGGCCGTATGCCAATCGAGCGAAGCGCTGTTCGCTGCCTTCCACCAGACGGCTATTCCGGCCGGAAAGAACAGAAGCGCGGCGGTGACGAGGCCCGGCGAGAACCGCCCGCGTTCCCGCACAAAGGGCAGGATGTGAAAGAACACGGCATTGATCAGCATGAGCGACGCAAACACAAGCGGCGCCAACGGCAGGGCCGGTGCTAGGTGCGCCTGGGCAATGCCCATTGCGATGACGATCGCGTCCGTCACGTAGAAATCGCTCCACTCCACGGGTAGCTTGATGACCGCCCTCGCCCAGTCGCGTCAATTGAACGTGTACTCTTCCATGGTGTGCAGCGCGTACGCGACCATCGATAGCCAGGCCAGGGTTTGCGGTGTCATCGGTCGCTCCCATCATTCAAATTCGATGCTGCAGACATGCCGCCGCGACCACGCGATCACGGCGGCGGTTTCGGTTCACATCCCGTACAAGATGTTCAATTCGCCACTGGCGCGAACCGCGATGACGATGCCGTCGGCAGGCAAATAGAAGTTCTGCAACGCCGCGGAGGAAAGCTGCCCTTCCATCCGGAAACCGTCCTTCAGCGGCCGATTCAGCTTTGCATTGGCAGCGTTGAGCAGATTGTCGTAGGCGATGCCATAATCGACATTGACCTTTGATCCGAGCTGCGCTGCGATCGGCTCGATCAGCGGAGCGAGCCCCTCGTCATCGGTCATGATGCCAATGTTGGACAACCTGACAGCACGACCGTCGGCATCGACCTGGACCGCAGCCGAGAGGTAGACCCATTTGCCGGCGGACGGATCGGTCTCGGCCGCCTTGGCGACGCGAAGCCCGATCACGAGTTTGCCCGACGACGGATACACGTCGATGTCGCGAACGGAGATACCCGCGACCGGCGGCATCGCGGCAATCGCCTGCGTCAGCCTGTCCTTGAGCACGTCGTAGCCGATCCGTACCGGCAGGATGACGTCGAACGTGCCGGGGGCACTGATATCGTGCTCGAGCGGCGGCAAGGGGGTTGCGGCCATCGCCGGCGGATTTTGTCCGACGATTGTCTCGGCTGCCCCGGAAAGTGCAATCGAGCCCCGCAGCGTCCTCGAATTTGTCCGCATGCCGGCAAAGGACACGCTCTGCGGATTCATCTGCAGCCATACTGCCGGATTGTCGGAAAGCTGGATCGGCTCGAACGCATGTCGCCATGCTCCCGCGGCCTTTTCCTGCAGGTCGAGGCGCCGCGCCGCGGCCAGGGCGTGCGATCGGACCACCGCCAGTTGCGATCGGATGCGAGGCTCGGCATACTTTGCCAGTGGAATCTCGTGCCCCATCACCTGCAAAACCGGCGGCTCGCTCCAGCGGAAGCCATCGCTGAAATCGAGGTCGAGCGACCAGTCGCGGCCGAGCTGCGGGCGGGCGGAAGCCTCGATCGTGGCGCTGGCTTCGGTCTCGCCATGGATGCGCGCGGTGAACCGGTTGGCGCCCTGCCCCTCGAGCGCGCCATGGATCGGCACCGAACCATAGACGCGGTCACCGCGGCCATACAGCGAGACCGGGCCGGACCGCTCGACATAACCCCACACGTCGCAATTCGCGTTGACCTTCCAGAACAGCACGCGGCGATGCACGCAGTTGATCTTCTCGTCGATGCTGGCAAACCGCTGCGGGATATCCCGCTCGATATCGGCCGCGAGCGCCGGCAGGCTGAACTCGATCGACGCCGACAGCCGCGAATTGGTGCTGAAGGGGGCGACGGTATCGGGCGCCAGCGGCGGCTTGTCCGCCGCATCGGCCCCCGGGCAGAAGCCCACGAGGCCGAGCACGGCAAGGCCGGCAAGCGTTGTGCGCCCGAAGGCCTTTTGGTTGTTGCGAACAAACGACGTGAAAGCGAACTTCATGGCAAGACCTCAGTTTTTCTTTCGTGGATACAAAGCTGGTTCTGTCGATCTATTGCGCTGCGGCGACCGCCTTGCCGCAATCATTGGGCACGGGCCGCCCCGCAAAGCGGTCCATCATCCAGGACACCGCTGCATCCGCGCTGTCTTTGGCAACGAAACCATGACCGACACCGGGCACCCACATCATGGCGACCTTGCCGCCCGCCTTGCATTGCCGCTGCACGTAGGCGCGGGTGACTTCCGGCCGCACGATGTTGTCGGTCGTGCCCTGGGCCAGGAACAGCGGGATCTGCGGAGAAAGCGTACCCGGCGTGTTGCGCATCGCCAGCGAGCGCCACGGCTGGACGGTGGCGATGTTCGGCACCGACAGGAACTGCTGCTCAAGCGGCTTTTCGGTCTGCCGCCGCTCGAGGATGTCGAAGATCGATTCGATGCACTCATTGGAAAGCCGATCGACGGTGGGCATCGCCTCGGGGAGGACCACCTTGTCGATCGGTGCGCCATATACCCGCGACCACGACCACAGCGTCATGGCTGTGAGGTTCTTGCCGCCCGAACTCTTGAAGTCGTCGCCCATCAGGGTAACCAGCGTGGTGGCCGGTGCTGCCGCTGCAACGCCGACTAGGCGCAGCTCCGGCGCATAGGTTTTGGCGAGCAACCCGGTGTAGAGCGAAGCCTGGCCGCCTTGCGAATGGCCCCACACGGCAAAGCTGTTGCCGTCGCCCACACCAGGCAGGTTGCGCGCAGCACGCACCGAGTCGATCACCGCCCGCGCCTCACTGTCGCCGACGAGATAGGGATGCGGGCCTGGCGTCCCGAGGCCGGGATAATCGGTCGCGGCGACCACGGCGCCCTGCTCGATCAATTGGCGCAACCCGGCCATCTGCTGAAAGACGAAGATCGCCAGCGACGGCGCGCAATGCGGTACCACCCCGGTGGTCGGATGCGCCCACGCCACGATCGGCCTGCCACCCGCAGGTGCAGGACCGGGCGGGACGACGATCACGCCCGACACCGCGATCGGCTCACCCTGCATGCCGACCGAGCGATAGAGCACCCGATAGGCCTGCGCGCCTGCCGGCGCAAACACCATCGGCTCGGAACGGATCAACGAACCGGGAGGCCCGGCCAGCTCCTGCGCCGTCGCGTGATAGAACGGCGTCTGGGCATGGGCGGCGCCGGTCAGAAGGGAGAACGCCGCACATAGCAGCGCGGCGAGATAGTTCGTCACGCGCAAACGGACGGCACCAGATTTCACGGGAACGTTCATGGTCGCGCCTCACTGGTCGCCGGAGCGCAGCTGTGTTGCTCTGCCGTATGATTCGTGGCCGCCCTGATCGGGGAACATGACCTCATGGCACGGCTCACTGAGCCTCGCCTCGTTGCCCTTCAGGCAGGCAACGATCTCGCCGACATCAGGGATGTAGCTGCCACAGAGCCGAAACACGTCCGGCCGGCACGCGTTCTGCTGTTGCATCGAGCCTTGCGCGAAAGCCGCGCCACTACCGCCGATCGCAAACACAACTAGCGCAACGCCAATCACTTGAATCGAATTGCGATACATTTCCATCTCCTTTTGAAATTTGTTGTTTCCGACACGCACCCGCATGGATGCGCATGTTCCGTCTCCCGGATACGGAAATGCGGATCTAGATCACTTGATAGGCAAACAACGTCGCGACGAGCGTGATGCCGACCAGGCCGCAAAGAAAGATGATGTCGGCCAGGCGCTCGATGCGAATGCTCAACCGCGCCCGATACGACCAGCGTATCGACAGATACGACGTCATGGCGCTTGCAAGAAACATCACCGCCACAAGCGCGGCATATTCATCGACATGCGACGCGCCATGCCTCGTCGCAGCGAGTTTCACCAGCCCGATCAGGGTCGTGCAAACTCCGATCATCGTGCCTGACACCGGCAGGATGTGTGATGACAGGCTGTCGCTGCGGGTTCGGACGGCTATTCGATTGGACATGATGTTTTCTTGACTTGCCGATTGCTGCGATCCGCGATGCGCCGGACCGGCGCACCGCACGTTCGGTGGATCGCTCAGGTCCACTCGCCATTGGGCAGCCGGCCATGGAACGGCGTGTTGCGGCAGTGACCATACGGGCCGCGCCATGAACCTGGAGGGCAGCCGTTCCCGCTGCTCGGCTTCACCTTCCATGCGCCGTCGGGCAGCCGGCCATAATACGGCGTATCCCGGCAATGCCCCCACGGGCCACGCCAGGCTTCTTGGCCGCAGCCGTCCGACACCGGGACGATCATCGATTGGTCGACGCCGTTCTCAAGATATTCGGCATTGGCGGGCAATGCGCCCGACAGTGCGAGCGTGGCAGCGAGAGCCAGAACAACAGGCTTCAACATGGAGGATCTCCTTATCTTCGGTTGGTTTGTGGTTGTGAGGCGTGCTGGGCTGCGCTAGAAGGACGATGCCTTCGCCAGCGCGGCGGAATAGATCGGAATGCTAAGCTGTTCGATCGCGACCTGCTGCTGGGCACCGAACACGTCGCGCTCATCCATCGAAGCCGAGATGTTCGGTCGATCGATGGAAATCTTGATCGCATTGCAGCTATCGACGAAATAGCTGCCGACCACGCGCTCCGGCGGCAAGCCAAGAATCCCGGCGATGTTGCAGCGGGTGAATACGTTGGCGTGCAACGCAGCCTCGTAATTCTCGCCCGACGTGAAGATGATATCGAAGGTCAGCCTGTTGATGCCGGCATCCTTGCTGCGGATGACAACCGCCATGTCGAGCAACGGATGCGATCCGATCGGAGCCCCCACAGGCGGATGATCCGCGATGAGCGAGAGCGTCCGGTCGTCGACATTGCCGCGATAGTCGCGATCGCCGACATCGAAGTAGCGCGGACGTTCCGCGCCCTGCTCCGTCCAGTCGGCTCCTTCGGCCGCGAAGTAGGTGATCGGGAACATGGTGTTCTTGATCACGTCCTCGTTCTGCAGCAGGTGGTAGAGCGACCACGCATAGGCATCAGGGGCATCAAGATTGAACAGCGAACCGGGTCCGGGTCTGACGACGTCCTTGATCCGGCCGATTTCCTGCTGGTGACGCTGCGCCAACCTGTCGGCATCCTGGTCGACGGTACGGAGCAGCGCGACGGCATGCGACGCATCGGCATCGGTAATGGCAAAAGTCGCGTTCTCAAGCGCGTCCGGAAACTCATCGGCTATCAGCTTGACGACGGCGGCCTTGATGGCGGCATAGTTCTCGAAGAACACGGGATCGCGCGTTCCACTCGGCACGATGGCACCGAACGTACCGTCCTGGCGCTGAAAGCTGACGAGATTGGGCGACAACGGATAGGCAATATTGCCGGCGGTCGCCTTTCGGCCAGGATAGCCGTAGTGAATGAGGTAATGCGTCAAAAGGCTTGCAAGCAGAACCGCCGCCTCGCGCGTCTTGCCGGTCGTCTCGACAATGATGCCGAGTTCTCGTTGTGACGCATCGACTGGCTGCAGCTGCACGCCATTACGGCCATACACCAGTATGTCCGCTGGTATCTTCGACAGATCGGCCGGATCGATATGGATCAGCGAAACCTTTCGCGAACCGAGACGGCGCGATCCTTCGAGCTTGATTGACCACGGCCATGGCCTCGCGGAATGAACAAAGCGGCTGTTGCGAATTCCGGCGCTGCGGCTGTCCCGGGAAAAGAACTGCGTCTTCTCCATGACCAGAATGCCTTCCGGATAATATTGCAGCTGGGGATGGCTTTCCTCATAAAGCGAATGCGCGGCAATTGAATAAGCCGTGCAGCGGCGGGCAGGATTCGGCGCAGTGAAGATCGCCGAGCCGTCGTCATAGATTTCGGCCACCAGACAGTCCGACGGTGAACCGGGATCGCAAGCCAGCGCGCCGCACTCCAGGACATGGCCGACATGATAGGCCAATCCAGGATCGATATTGCGCCGGATCATGTCGGAGGCGAACAGCGCGATGTCGCAGCTCCGTCCGGCCAGGATGTATTGCGCGCCGCTCTCCAGCGCCGTGATCAGGGGATGGATTCCCATCTGGCCGACAATGGTGCTCTCGCGCAGCGCATTTTCATCGAGCTCGGGACCGGCACCGGTCGCGCGCAGCGCTCCGGCACAGAATTCCCTGATGACGATCTCGGGGTCGAGTTCGGATCGGATCACCGCGACCTTGGCACCCCTGATGCCAAGCTCCGCGAACACTTCCTTGGCGATCCCGATCATCCAGTCGAGGTTCCGATCGCCACCGGCCATGCCGCAGCTTCCGAGAATCACCGGGCAGCCGATCCGGGCGCCGGCTTCGACCATATGGCGAAAATCAAGCTTGACCGCCTCGCTCTCGAAATACTCGGTGCCGGTGCCGAGGTAGTAAGGGCCGGCATCCATCGAGCCGCCGTCGCAGATGATGGCGTCGACCTCGCCACGAAGGGCCGCTTCCAGCGACTCTCTTGGGTAGCCGTAGCCGAGTGCGCCGCAGGCCGAGACAACGCGATAAATGAGCTTTGGCATTGGAGTGCCCCTTGATCGTCTGGGGCAGTCCGGAATGGTTCGCCGCCAGCGCGGGCGGACAAATGATCCAGGACGGGATCGAAAACAAATATGGCTTCGATATGCAGGTATCGGCGCCTGATATGGCCGATCATGTCATCAAGCGGTCGTGATGTTCTTCGATTGAACCTTTCCGCGCCCAGCCCGACGCAGAGCCCGCGCTGGCTGCTGCTCGCAGCGATCAGGTTGCAAAACCTTCCATGATATCGCGACAACTTTGCGGGTGCGGAGCCGTCTGCCCTGTGCAAGATTACGAACCAGCGGAATCCGCCGTCGTACCGGGCGGGAGGACGGCATTCAGGTCCGACCAGGAAAGCCGCAGGGTGGCTCTCGGTAATGCAGTTTCGTCATCTGCGCTATTTCGTGAAGGTCGTCGAAGCCGGCAGCTTTTCGCGCGCCGCTGCGGCGATCCACGTCGCACAACCCGCGCTCAGCCAGCAGGTCGGGGAACTCGAAGAACGGCTCGGCTTCGTCTTGCTGGATCGAAGCTCGCGCGGCGTGCGCCCTACAGCCGCCGGCGAGATCGTGTTTCGCGAGGCCTCCGAAATCCTTCGTCAGCTCGAGCAGCTTCCCGGCATTGTGCGGTCGAGCAGTGGCGAGGTTGAGGGCATCGTTAACTTCGGAATCACGATAGCGCTCGCGGGCGGCATCGCGGGCTCTGCCGTTGCGGCATGCAAGAAAGCACTCCCGAAGGTGACGTTGAAATTCTCCGACGGCGAAAGCGATGAGCTTCAGGACCGGATCGAGGCCCAAACGCTCGACATGGCCTTGGTCTTCGAGGATCACTTCGTACCGAACTTCTCGCGCCATCCCATTTTCCGGCAGCGTCTTTACCTGGTGGCACGTGAGCCACTGGCAGGGTGCCGGGGCGTAGTATCCCTCGAGCAGGTCGCGAAACTGCCGCTCGTGCTCCCACCACTCCCCAGGCACCGGCGTGTCGTTATCGACCGCGCCTTTGCGGAGGCGGGGCTGACGCCGAACATCATCGCTGAGACCGCCGGACTGAGCGAGTTGTCCGCGGTGCGCTCCGGGGTCGGATATTCGATCTACAACGCCGGGACCTTTGCGAACGTCTATCCGGGCGCCTTCGCCGAGCCGCTACTGATCGAGCCGCCGATCTTCCTCACATGCTCGCTGGTTTCCTCCAGCGATTTCCCGCTCACGCATGCCGGGGAAGCCGTCAAAAGCGTACTGATCCGCTTCGTGGAGGACGAAATAGCAAAGAATACGCGGCCCGGCGCGGAGCTGATCCGATGATGCAGTATCGACACTTGCATTACTTCGTCAGCGTGGTCGAGGCGGGCAGCTTTTCGCGCGCGGCATCCACGATCCACGTGGCACAGCCAGCGCTCAGCCAGCAGATCGCGCAACTCGAAGAGCAGCTCGGCGTGAGCCTGCTCTTGCGCAGCGCTCGCGGCGTTCGCCCGACCGCCGCAGGCGAGGTGCTCTATCGCGAGGCGTCTTCCATTCTGAAACGGCTGCACCAGCTTCCCGGCATCGTGCGGTCCGGCACCGGGATCACGAAGGGCACCGTGCGGCTCGGGATGTCGTCAACCTTCGTGACGACGGCGCCCGCAGCATTCATGCAGCAATGCAAGGCGTCCCTGCCCGATGTCTTGCTCAGGATGGCCGTCTCCGACAGCCCGACGATCAAGCGCCGTGTGACCGAGCATGAACTTGACCTTGGACTGGTGTTGGAGGACGAGCTTGCGCCGACCTTCGCACGCATGCCGCTGTTCAGGCAGCGGCTGTTTCTGATCCGCCATCACGCGGCGTCGAAAGGCAAGCCGGTGCAGCTCGCCGATCTTGCAGCGCTACCGCTGATCCTGCCGTCTCCTCCGAACATCACGCGCACCGCGCTCGATCGCGCTCTTGCGCAAGCAAAGCTTGCGCCGAACGTCGTGATGGAGGCCGACGTGGTAGCAAACATCATCGCGGCGGTGCGTGCGGACGTCGGCGGGGCGGTACTGCCGAAGGGTAATCTTTTCGACATGTCGGGCGATGATCTTGGCGAGCCCGAGGCCATCGAGCCGCCGGTTTATCTTACCTGTTCGATAATCTCGTCCGGCAATTTTCCTCTGGCCAATGCGGCGGAGGCGGTGCGCGATCTGCTGACCCAGTTCGTCGAGACCACCTTGCACCAAACGCAGGCGCCCGGTGTCGAATGGATCGACGCCGGGCGAGCCGAATCGCTGAACACTACCCCTACATCGCGGTAGTATTGTTTCGATTGCCGACCTGCTGTTATCGCGAGCCATGAACGCAGGCCACACCGAAACGCTCTTCCAAATCAAAGGTCCGCCCTTACGCCGAAGCTTCATCAGATTATCCGTCGGGGAACCGCCAGCATGTACTGCCAACCCTACCGCTCAGTAGTGATCGAACCTGTCTCTGCCAATCGTCTCCACGAAAACGGGAATTTCTGCGGTTTGGGCTGGAGACTTTCGGCATGTTCTCGCCGAGGTTGCCGCTTTCTGGAGACTAGAGACTCGAGAAAATCGCACCAAAACCCTATTAGATGCGGTATATTTGACCAATATGAGGCCACTCTCTCTGGTTGAGTGACTGCCTGGCTGGGGCGGGAGGGATCGAACCTCCGAATGGCGGAATCAAAATCCGTTTGATTATTCAATGATTTCAATGCGCATTTGAAAAAACGGCGAAAGATCCCTGCCAGCAATTTCGATAGCTTGGCGCTCGTTTCCAAATGAAAAAACGGCCTCAACGGGGGGATCAGTCCCGGCAATATCTGGTGGCAAGCCGCGAACGCTTCTGCGCCGCAGACAGCTGAGAGCGGCGACCCGCAAAACTCGCCGCCTCTACCATCGAACGCCATTGACGGTTTGGTACAACGATCGCGTGCTCAAGTCCGCTCGCCGCGCTGTTCCAAAAAAGGGCCACTCCGAAGAGTGGCCCAAGTCAGGGAGGAAACGTCCACGAGGGACCTCTGGGGATCAGGCCGCAGCCTTTTCGATCGGTGAGAACGGTAGACCAAGGCTCTCCGCAACAGCCTTGTAGGTCAGCCGGCCCCGGTAGACGTTCAGACCAGCACGTAGATGCGGATCCTCCAGCACGGCTGCAAATCCCTTCTTCGCTAACGCCAGACCGAACGGCAGCGTGGCATTGTTCAGCTCCTGGCTCGACGTGAGCATTGGACGGATTCCTCCAGCTCGCCGATCAGTGGGTTTCGCAAAAAGCAGACGATCGCGGCCTGGCATGGTTCCGCGGGGCCATCCGCGATGTCGCGCAAGCCGGTAACGAACGGCCGCTCAATGTTGCGATCGGCCTTGCGCCCCAGCGGCTCGGTAAGACCGATCTCTCGCTCTCCAAGATCGACCTGGCGCGGGCGGAAGCGCTGCGTCCCGGCCTCGATCCCAGCGACTGGAGCGTCGATCAGTTGGTACGCGTCGCCTTGATGGCCGCAAGCCATGCCGGAGACGACGTTGCCTTCGCGGCACGGTTTGACAGCTTCTGCGCCACGGCGGAACGGCGCAGCTCAAGCCGACGTTATCCTGCGGATCGATCGACCGCGGAGTCGTGTGTTTCTAACGCTCAACGACTCTGTCGTGAGCGCCTACTTCAAGTCGACTGTACCTTCCGCGATGATTTCTTCGTCGAATCCAGTCGTCCGCAACACCCGTACGTCGGCGTGTGTGGCGCCCGCGAACTGATTGCGATCGACGTCCACCTCGGGAGTGGGGCGACTCACCGCGATCGTGTCCCACGTCGACTTGTTGTCCGGCCTGACCTGGACCGAGTAGGTCACGCCGGCGACGGGCTGCAAGCCGCTGAGTTGGTCGATCTTCAATGGCCGCCGGCTGGCTGCCGCAGCTCCAGCAAGCTCGAGTCCGAAGGCAGCACCTGCGGCCGGCCCGGGTGCCGCCGCTCCGGCCTCGTACCGGCTGATCTCTTGCCCCTTGAGTTGGAGGCTTACCGACTTCATGCCGGCCACGCGCGGAAGGTCCGCCTGAATCAGACCGACATCGTTCGGCCGGTCGGGTTCGGCGGATGACCGGCGGACAACGACTGGTTCACGATAAACTTCCTTGCCGTTGTCGTCGTAGGCCACAAGCTCCACGTCCTTGTCAGCGGCGGCGTCCGACGCGACGGTGGAGACCGAGGGGTTCACGTACATGATCTTGCCGTCACCAGCGGTCTTGTTGATGGTGGCGACGACGTGAACGAACGATCCGGTCTTGATTTCGGCCTTCATCGGATCCTCCTAGGCGACCGGCGAACCGAGGGCATTCTCTTCCAGCAGCCGGGCGAGTATCGCCTGATAGGTATACGCCGATAGCCACTGGTTGTCCGCATAAGTCATCACATCGTGATATGTGAGCCCCGGCAAAGCAGCGGCCGCCAAACCGAGTTCGTGATCTCCGGTGTCGACACCGACATATTTGTTGTCCGGCCGGCTGATACAACCGTTCTCATAAGGGAATGTCGGATCGCTTGCATCCTGCGCGCCGGGAGGGAATCCCGGATGAAACCGGCCGAACGTATGCCCGAGCTCGTGAGCGCCGTACCAATCGGCGTATGACGCGTCGCGATCGCCGGCAAAGCCGTTCGGCACGCCCGCGGGTCCGGAAGCGACGGTGTCCGGCTGGGGCGTGCCCGGAATGGCGAATGCCTTTCCGCGCATGAAGTTGTTGGACGCGTTGTCGTCGACGAGACCGTAATAGTGTGTGCGCGGATCGACGCCGCTGCTCACCTCGCGGCTTCGCAGCGCGGCGATCTGCGCATTGGCGAGATCGACGGTCGAGTCGTCGAACGGTGCGGCAAAGTCCGCGTCCACCACCATGTGGGACCATTCGAGCGCGGCGACGGGATAGGCACGGTTGAGAAACGACCTGAGATACGAAAAGTGGATCGCAGCGGGGGTGACGGTTGTCGTGCCCACCCTGTACCGAAGACCGATCACCCGAATGCGCAGCAGCGGCGCCGCCGTGAATGTTACGGGCGCGATGTTGAACGCCGCCGCCGGAAGCTCACTGCCTCCGGGCTGAAAGATGCGGCTGATGCGCAAGCTGAGTATGCCCGCGCCGATGGCCGCGGCCGGCAGGCGGAAGTTCAGGCTCTTGTCGATGTCCTCCCGCTGTTCGCCGAGGCTGAAGGGCGAGCTTGGGTCCAGCCGAAGCGAGTTGATGGCCGGGAGGAACGTGTCTCCTCCGCCGCTCCGGCTCCACGCAATCTCAGCGGTGATCTGGCCGGGCTGCGACACCGAGGTCGGGTCAAGATAGAGGCGAACGAGCGTCGCCTTATCGGCGACCAGCGGCACCGAGTTCGTCACGTCCTGAACGCACTGGACGATCTCGACGCCGCGCACCTCCACGCCGGCCCCTGGCTGAGCAAGGCCGAGCGCGCGGCGCTTGCGAGGTTTTAGTCTGGGAACGCCCGAGCCGTGATTCACGCACATCATGCACATGGTGTTGTCCCGGCTTTCATGACCCGCAACACGAGCGCAGCTTCGCTTTGTCGTGTGGACTTCAGGTCTACATTGATATTATAGTACTCGCTATAATTGAATCAAGCCAAGCTCCCGCTGGTCGGTCATTTCGACGCAGCACGGTTGACGTAGCCTGTCGCCGGTGCCGGATGCGAACGGCTCCGGCGCAGTAAGTTCCGCGACGAACGATTTGCGTGACCCCAGGAGGACATTCGATGTTGCATCGTTTTCAGTCGCGCGGGCTCGGCGCGGCGGCCGCTCCGCAGAGCACAGTGCCGCCACGCTCGGTGATCGAGCCGATCGAGGACATCCGCGCCTCGTTCATCGACAAATTTCAGAGGCGGCGGATCGAGCGAGGCGAGAAGCCCGCCGAACGGGCCGTCTTCCGCAAACAGCACGGCGTCGCGAAGGGCAAGCTGACAGTCGCGAACGAGTGCCCACCGAAGTTTCGCAAGGGGCTGTGGCAAGGCGGCCCCTATGACGTCTGGATGCGCTGGTCCAGCGACGTGCCGCCAAACGTTCCGGATCAGAAGAATAATACGCTCGGCTTCGCGCTCAAGCTGTTCGAGGTCAAAGGCCCGACGCTGGCAACCGACAATCCGCTCGCGTCTACGGCCGACCTGATCTTCCAGAACAGCGACATCTTTTTCGTCGACAACGCGCAGGAGATGGCGGCGATATCGTCGGAAGACGAAACGGATGCTTTCACCGCGATCCACAAGCGGTCGCTGCTGATCCTGAATGAGATGGCGAAGGAAGAAAAAAGTCTCGCGGCGGCGCGCTATTACAGCACACTTCCATACGCGGCGGGCGAGGAGATCGTCAAATATCGTCTCATCGCCGCACAACCGGTGCAGACCGCCGCGCCGGGCCCGTCTCCGATCTACCTCGCTGAGGATCTAAAGGTGCGGCTCAAGGCCGGCGCGATCAGTTTCGTGATGGAAGCGCAGTCATTCGTTGACAACAGTGTCACGCCCATCGATCGCGCAACCGAGCGGTGGGAGGAGGCGATCTCTCCTTTCGTGCCGGTCGCCCGGCTGGATATTCCGGCGCAAGACATCGATCAGGCGGGTCAGGCCGCGTATGGCGAGGGCCTCGCGTTCTCGCCGTGGCGGACTTTGTACGAGAACAGGCCCCTCGGCTCGATTGCCGACGCAAGGCGTATCTCCTATCCGGCCTCCGCCGCCGTGAGGCGCAGCCTGAACGGGCAGCCGATGGAGGAGCCGGACCATCCGCGCTAATGCCTCGCGGCACTTTTGGTGCGAACATCTTCGCTTTTGGACAATCGCTTTTGATCTTGAGGTCAGACGATGATCGATCCCAACGCAATTGCAGCGCTGAAAGTCTATCCGCCCATCGGCGTTGCCCGCGTCGGCAATGCGCAGGGCGCCGACGACTACGTCATCGGCCCCGAAATTATCAGCGGCGCGCCGACCTTGCCCGGCACGATGCCGGAGCAGCCGGCTCGGTTTGTCGAGGACTTCCGCACCCCGAACGGAGAGATCAAGCGGCAGGCCGCGCGCTTCCGCATCTACGCCCATATGAAGGACGGCAGCGTGCAAGAGGTGACCGCCGCATCCGCGAGGATCGAGTGGCGCGTCACCATCGCGAACCTCAAGGCCGGTTGGTACGATTTCAATCAGGCGATGGACCTCGGCCCGCTGAGCCAGAACGCGTTGCGACGAAACCGCGATCTGGTTTCGCCGGACAGCAGGTGGAAGCTCGACATCACGCCAGCCCCAAAAAGCATTGCGGGGCAGAAGGCCGGCCCGATCAGGCTGGACGATGGCGCATTCTGGGCCTCGCCGGTCTATCTCGGCGAGCTTCGCACCGACGGCGACGGACGGCTGATCTTCCTCGGCGGCAACGGAGTCTCGCGCCCATTCCGCAGCGGGACACGCCCCCTCACATTCGCCAACAATCCAGGTTGGCACGATGACGTCAGCGATGGGCCGGTGCGGGCCCAAGTGACATTCCCGGGGCACACACCGATCGATGCGGAGCCCGGCTACGTCTGCGTCACGCCGCCGAATTACGCGCCGGGCCTGTTCGGTCTCGTGACGATGGACGACGTGGTGCGGGAAGTCTTCTACGACAAGGGATGGATTCCACAACCCGTCAAGACCTCATTCACCAATGACGTGCTGCCGGTGTTTCAGCGCCTGACCGGACTGCAATGGGTCAACCATGGGCTCTTCGTCGTTCATGGCTTTGGCTCACCACTCGACGCGCAGAATGCGCAAGTCGTCGCGAAGCTCAACGACGCGTCTCCTGCGAATGCGGCGTGGCGCACCGCCGTGCTGGCGTTGTTTCGCGATCCGGGTGCCGGCGGCGCGCTGATCGAAGATCAGATCCCGCAGGTCTTCGGCGATGCCGTCGACGAGTTTTTCGGCAATCCGCCGAAGCCACCGAATTCGCTGCTTGCCGTGACAAAGACCCAGTATGCGCATCTCAAGCGCTGGGCTGCTGGAACATTTGACGCCGATGGGTCGAATGCACCGGCACGGCAGCAGAGCTTTTCTGCCCTGCCTCCTGAGATCCAGGTGGAGCATCTCGAGCGTGCGCCTTTGCACGATTGTCTCGGCGGCCCATTCCATCCCGCGATGGAGATGACATGGGTGATGCGGGTTCCGCTGATGTGGACGTCGGCGTATCGTCTGAAAATCCTGGCCGGCGAGCAACCGGCGCGGCAGGACTTCGGGAGTGCTCTCACGCCGGCGGTCTGCACCGGCGCAAACGGTCCACACGATGGTGTTGCTGCAGGCTGCCTCACCCGCTTCCTCGGCGTGCCGTGGCAGACCGATCATACCTCGTGCAATTCAGCGGCCGACTATTTCCCGTCGACGTTCCTGTCGACGCCGACGTTCTGGGGACCGCGTGCACCGGATCAGGTTCTGGCAGACGGAAACTATCTGCGTGCGGCCGCCATCGCACCTCTCGGTCAGGCAGCCCAACAGCAGACCTTCAAGCACCTGATGAACCGGGTCGATTGGCTGCGCGACGTGCGCGGCAACGATTACAATGACCGCCTGTCGAACATGATTGCGGAATGGTCTGAGCTCGGCATGGTGTTGCCAGTGAAGAACGCTCCTGCATCTTTGCCGGTGCAGGACGTGCGCGTCGAGCAGGGACGCAGCGATAACGGCGTCCCGATCGATGTCACGACCGATCCGAAGTACCACGCCGTCGAAAACATGGAGAGCCTGTTCTCGCCGCAGGCGACAGCGGGCTTGGCGCAGCGGCGCGCCGCTCGCAAGACAGCTCCGCCGCCAAAGCGAACCTACCGCCAGGGCGAGATCTGACCTTGGAGGAGCTGCGCACCGACTGTCTCGTGGTTGGCGCGGGGCCTGCCGGCTTGACCGCCGCACGACTGCTGGCTCTCAAGGGCCGCACGGTTGTCGTTGCAGATTCCGGCGCCGCTCCGACGACTCGTCTCGAGCTTCTTGCCCCGGCGTCGCTTGTCACCGTCGCGGCGCTAGGACTTGAACATTTGCTTGACGATCCGGCGATTGCCCGAGGGTGTCTCGGCATTCGGCGAACGCGCCGCTCGGGCGAACTGGACTACGAGGACTTCCTGCGTCATCCCTGCCGTGTTGGCCATGTGGTCGATCGCGCACGTTTCGACGCGCGTCTTCGTGAAGAGGCTGTCGCTGCCGGGGTTACGTTCTGGGGGCTGCGCGCAATCGGCGTCACGCCGGACCGCGGCGTCATCTGTCGTGCGAGCGATAGCGCCACGACGAAGTTCGTCCGTGCGGAAATCGTCGTCGATGCCACGGGCCGCGCCGGCGCGATCGCGCGGCGCCTGGGTGCGCGCGTGGCTGCCCGGGATCGCATGGTTGCCGAACTGGTCGAGGATGCGGCTGTCGACGCGACCGCCGACTCCGCTTTGTGGCTCGATTACCGCAGCGATGGACCGACCTGGTCCTACCGCATCCGTGGACCGCGAGGTCGTGTGCAGACATGGCGCATCCGCGCCTCCGGGACGCCAGCTGGAGACGCGCTGCGCAGCGAGGACGCATCCGCATGCGTCCTCTCGGAGGCTGCGGGCGAGGGGTGGATCGCAGTGGGCGATGCGGCGATGGCGTTCGATCCGATCGCCTCTCAGGGGTTGTTCAACGCTTTGTCGTCCGCATTGGTCGCGACGGGGGCGCTGTTGTCGGCCGATCGGTTGAGCGCGACCGCCGCGCGATTATATTCCGACGCGGTCACCACAACATTCCTTCACAGCGAAGCAGGTCGCATCAGCGTCTATAACACCATGCCGCTTTCTCCGGCGTTGCAGCCATCCGGCAACTCGGCAAAATGAAGTGGTCCCGGCTGAATAGATTTTCCGCGTCGATAGGTGAAGCCTCTGGCAGGGTTGGGCCGCCGCGCTGAGCGGAGGAAGATCGAAGTAGGCTTGATCCGGGGTGCGGTCGTCAAGGCCCGAATGCGGACGATGGCCGTTGTAAAAGTCGAGATCCACGACCGAACAATTGGTCCAAAATCGGCTGCGTCGCCCGCACCGTCTTGCCATGCTGCTTGGGAGCTTTCAATAAACAACCGTTAACGCAGCGCCGCGCGTCTCGGATACGACCAGATCGAATTGACCATTCATGGCCTGCGATCCACCGCGTCAACGCCCCCGAACGAAGGCGGCAAGTGACAAGCCGCTGGGATCCGAACGTCAAGTCCGCATCAGGAGGCGAATGAAATCCGCGGCGCCTGTAACCATGCCGCCGAATTCTGATATGTCATCAAGCGACGGGTCCGAAGGAGGAAGCAAATCGAAAACCCGCATCTAGTGCCTGGGATTGAGAGCATCATTCAGGCCGTCACCCATCAGGTTGAAGCCGATTACGAGGGCGATGATCGCGAGCCCGGGCCAGAACGCCATCCATGGCGCCTCGCTGAGAAACTGCCTGGCGACATCAAGCATGGCGCCCCATGACGGGGCCGGAGGCAGCTGGCCAAGCCCCAGGAAGGCAAGGCTCGCCTCGGCCAGGACCGCAATCGCCATGGTGAGCGTCGCCTGCACGATCGTCGGCGCAAGCACATTCGGCAGCACCTGTCCGGTCAGGATGGCGAGATCGCCGAGGCCTTGGGCACGGGCCGCCGCGATGTAATCCTCGGTGCCGACGACCAGTGTTTCGGCACGCGCGACACGAACGAAAACCGGTACGGCGGAAATGCCGATGGCGATCATCGCATTCTGGAGACTGGGGCCCAGGAATGCAGCCAGCGCAATCGCCAACACCAGGAAGGGGCAAGCCAGCAGCGCATCGGCGAAGCGCGAGATCACCATGTCAGCGAGGCCGCCAAAATAGCCGGCGACGAGACCAAACGGCAGGCCGATCAGAACTGCGACGGTCACAGAGACCATACCGGCTCCAAGCGAAGCCTGCGTGCCAAAGATGACGCGAGACAGTACATCACGGCCGAGATCGTCGGTGCCGAACCAGTGGGCTGCACTGGGAGCCGCGCGTATAGCCATCCAGTCCGGCGCATTTGGATCGTAGGGCGCGATCCACGAGGCAAACACCGCAAGCACGGCAAAGAACAGAATGATCGTAGCCCCGATCACGGCGGACGGCTCGCGCAACAGGCGGCGAATCTCCGGAGAACCGGCTGCGCGCACCCGACTTGCAACCGGCGCCGTCTCAATCGAACTCATGACCTGAGCCTCGGATTGAGCAGCACATAGGCGACGTCGGCAATCAGGCTCATCAACAGGAACACGGCCGCCGTGCACAGCACCACGGCCTGGACCACGGCATAATCGCGGCTGAACACGCCATCGACGATCATCTTGCCAAAACCGGGTATGGAAAAAACCTGCTCTGTCAGCACCGCGCCAGCCAGCAATTCGCCGAATTGCAACGTGCCCAGCGTCACCACCGGAATCAGCGCGTTCGGCAGCGCATGGCGCAGCACGATTGTGCGATCGCGGACACCCTTCGCGCGGGCGGTACGCACATAATCCTGCTTCATCGCCAGGATCATCGCGCTGCGGACATGGCGCATCATGATGGCGGCGGTGCCGGTGCCGAGAACCAGGGCAGGCATCAGCATTGAAAGCAGGTTGCGCCCCACGCTTTCGAAAGGCGAAACAAACCCTCCGGCCGGCAACCAGCCGAGATTCACCGAGAACACCAGAATCATCATGATCCCCAGCCAGAAATGCGGAATCGACAGGCCAGCCAGTCCGAACAGACTGGCACCGTAATCGAACGGCGTTCCGCGCCGCAGCGCCGCGAAGATTCCGATCGGCAGCCCGAGCAGGAGCGCAACCAGCATCGACAGGATCGCGAGTTCGATGGTCACCGGCAGCTTTTCAACCAGCATGGTGCCGATCGGCAGCCGGGTGCGCACCGAGGTACCGAAGTCACCCTGCACCACGCCTTTCAGCCAGACGACGTATTGCACCGGAACCGGATCATTGAAGCGATATTTCTGCCGAAGATACTCGACGACCTCCGGGTTGCGTTCTTCGCCGGCCAGCGCCAACGCCGGATCGCCGGGCAGCAGCTTCTGCAGGCCGAACACCATCATCGACACCAGCAACAATGTCGGCAGTGAGACGCCGAGCCGGCGCAGAAGCAGTGTCTTCATCTTGGCAGTCAGTTCCTCACTTGGCCGGCGCGCCGACGCGCGCCAGGCGTTGCGCGTCAGTTCGCAGGCTTGACGCCAGTAAGGCGCAGCAGCCCGTCGGGTACCATGACGATGCCGCCAACCGATTTGCGTGCCGCAAAGAACCAGTTTGGATGGTAGAGGGGAATCGACGATAGCGCCGTGAGGTAGATGTCCGTAGCCTTGACGTAGAGCGCCTTGCGTTTGGCTTCGTCGGCCTCACCGCGGGCCTCGGTCAAGATCACATCGAGATCCCTGTTGCAATATTTGTTGACGTTCTGCGAGCCGGCGCAACTGAAAAAAGCAATCAGTGTCGGATCCGGGTCGGCACGGCCACTCCAGTTGCCGATATAGGCTTCGAAATTACCATTCATATAGCGCTCGATCGCCGTAGCCGACTCCATCGGCAACAGCTTGACATCGAAGCCCGCCTCACCCGCCATCGACTGCATGATTTGCGCGACACGGGTATCGCCGGCCGTGTTCTCGTACTGGAGTTCGACCGGCACTCGGGTCATGCCGGCAGCAGCGATCATCGCCTTGGCCTTCGCCACATCGCGCGCCGGGATCTTGTGGGCGCGGTCGTAGAACGGAGACGACGGCGGGATCATCTGATTATCGGCCAGAAACTCCCCGTTGAAGGCGACGCGGTTGATGACGTTGCGATCGATCGCCAGCTCAAAAGCCTGGCGGAGCGTCGCGTTCTTGCCGAGCGGCGTGTCGGCCTTCGCTCCCGCGCCGACATTGAACATCAGATGCGCGACGGCAAGTCCCTGGCCGGAATGCAAAGCGAGGTTGGCGTCTTCACGCACGATTTTGAGGTCGGTCGGCGCGACGCGTTCGGCGAGGTCGAGATCGCCGGCCCGCACCCGCGACAGCCGCACGGTTGAGTCAGGCACATAGTGATAGACGACCTCGTCGTAACCGATCTGCCCGGCATTCCAGTAGCCAGGATATTTCTTGACACGAATGAGGTCACGCGACTTGCGCTCGACGAACTGATACGGACCGGCGCAGACCGGCGCCGCGGCGAATTCGCCGACCTTCTCGCCGGCGGCCTTGGGCGACACCATCATGCCGGCCCGGTCGCTGAGATTGGCGAGCAGCGGCACGAAGGGCTCCGACAGGTTGAACCTGACCTTGTCCGTCGCAAGCGCCTCGACGCTCGCGATCGGCGCCAGCTCGGCCTTGCGCTTGGAATCCGGCATGGTCTTCATGCGCTCGATATTGAACTTCACCGCCGCCGCATCAAACGCGGTACCGTCATGAAAGGTGACGTTCTTGCGCAGGGCGAAGGTGATCGACTTGCCATCCGGAGCCCACTCCCAGGCCTCGGCGAGCTGCGGTACGATCTTGAGGTCGGGCGAGATGTCGACAAGCTTGTCGCACAGCGCCGCGAACACAAAACGGCCGGCATAGGTGCCGCTGACCGCCGGGTCGAGTGCATCGGGATCGTCCTGAAGGCCAACCCGCAGCGTCGCCGCCTCGGCCGAGACCAGAGCCAATGCGGTCATCGAAATTGCCGTCAACACCGTAGCTGCACGCCTCATATCGGACTCCCATGGCCTTGCCGTCGGACGACAAAGCAAGCACGTTCGACTCTATTTGTAAATATTGCGAACAAACTACCCGGTATTTCGTAGCATTCGAGGGAGAAATAGCACATATGCGATTACAAAATCCCCTTGACGCCATTCAACCAAGGATATTAGTTCGTCACCTTGACTAATTGGACTGGCTTCATGCAAGATTCTCCATCCTCGCCCGTTGCGCGACAGCAATCCGTCCGCCTCGTGGTGGAGCGCCTGCTGCGGGATCGATCGGTGTCCCGCGCCGATATCGCCCGCAGCACAGGCCTGTCCAAGCAGACCATCTCGGAGGTGATGCGCGAACTTGAACGCGATGGCTGGGTGTACGAAGACGGGCAGATCCAGGGCACCGTGGGGCGTAGCGCCGTAACCTATGCGCTGCGGCCAGACGCGGCCTTCGTGCTGGGCATCGACCTGGGCGGCACCAAACTGCACGTCGCCCTTGCCGACTTGCAGGGCGTGACCGTCGCCGAGAGCATCGAAGCGACTGCAGGCGATGGCGGCGCCGCTGTCGTCGCTCAGATCGGGCGCATGACCGACGCCCTGCTCGAGCGCGCCGGTGTGTCCTCGCAACGTCTGCGCGGCGGCGTGATGGGAAGTCCCGGCATCATTGAGCCGGCGTCGGGCGGCATTGTGATCGCGCCCAACATCGCCGGACTGGACAGCCTGGACGTGCGCGCCGCGCTGCGCGCCCGGCTCGGCATCGACATCGGCATCGAGAACGACGTCAATCTTGCTGCAATCGGGGAGCATTGGCGTGGCAATAGCCGCAAAGCCCGCACCTTCGCCTTTATCGCCCTCGGCACCGGCATCGGCATGGGCATCTTCGCGAATGGCCATCTTATCCGCGGCGCACGTGGCGCGGCCGGCGAAATCGCCTACCTGCCGCTCGGCGGAGACCCCTATGATGCGCGTGGCCAACGGCTCGGCACCCTGGAAACCGCCGTCGGCAGCGCAGGCATCATCGAGCGCTACACCGGACTCGGCGGCGCATCCGGCAGCACTGTGCGCGACGTCTTCGATCGGCTCGAGACCGATGAGGCTGCGCGGATCACCATCGACGAGGTCGGCCGGGTCATCACGACGGCAATTCTTGCCGTGCATAGCATGCTCGATCCCGAGATCATCATCATGGGCGGCAGCATCGGCGCGCGTCCTGAATTGAAGCTCCGAATCGATGCGCATCTCGGACGCTGCACGCGCGAGCCGGTTCGGATCGAACTCAGCGCACTCGGCAATCGCGCCACGCTGATCGGCGCGATCGGCAGCGCGATCGACCACGTGCACCGCGCGCTGTTTGGCATCGGCAAGGATGCGAGCCCGCTGGCCCTGCCCTTCACAGCTTCGGATGTCGCGGCATGAGACAGCACGCGCCGCAAATCGAGATTGTGGGCAATGCCACCGCCGTCGCGGAACGCGCGGCTGCGCACATCGTTGCCCGGCTGCGCAACGAGCACGCGGTCACACTTGGTTTTGCGACCGGCGCAACGATGAGACCGGTCTATGCCCGCCTCGTCGCCGCTACACGCGCCGGCGATGTCTCATTCAGGGCGGTGTCCAGCTTCAACCTCGATGAATTTGTCGGCGTTGCGCCGCAATCGCCGGGAAGCTTCCATGGCTATATGCAAGAGCATTTGTTCGGGCATGTCGACATGGAAGCCGGACGGGCGAGAATTCCCGACGGCATGGCCGGCGACATCGCCGCCGAGGCGGCCCGCTATGAGGCGCTGATTGCGGCTGCCGGTGGCATCGACCTGCTGCTGCTCGGCATCGGGGCCAACGGCCACATCGGCTTCAACGAACCGGGTTCGGATTTTGCGTCACGCACCCGCGAGATCAAGCTCGACGAAGCCACCCGCATCGCGAATGCCGGCAATTTTCCTCATCTCGCATCGGTTCCCGAGCGTGCGATCACGATGGGGATTGCGACAATCCTGGAAGCGCGCAGCATC
This sequence comes from Bradyrhizobium sp. AUGA SZCCT0222, assembly GCF_018130205.1. Classification (NCBI taxonomy): domain Bacteria; kingdom Pseudomonadati; phylum Pseudomonadota; class Alphaproteobacteria; order Hyphomicrobiales; family Nitrobacteraceae; genus Bradyrhizobium; species Bradyrhizobium sp. AUGA SZCCT0222. Next base: position 60,828 of record NZ_JAFCLX010000008.1, on the reverse strand, counting down.
CTGCTGATAGCAACCGGATCAGAGAAGGCGGCCGCCCTCGCAGCCGCCATTGAAGGTCCAATCGGGCCGGCTTGTCCCGCCTCCGCGCTCCGCCTGCACGACAATGTTCATGTCCTTTGCGACGAAGCGGCCGCCGCAGCGCTCGCCAACCGGCCTCACAACAACAATCGGAGAACGGCATGAGCTGGCGGCAGCGCGATTTCATGGTGCCGGGACGCTCGCTGGCGGTGGGTGACCGCGGCATGGCCGCGGCCTCTCATCCCGCGGTCACGCTCGCCGCCATCGACATCCTGCGCAGCGGCGGCAACGCCGTCGACGCCGCCATCGCCGCGATCGCTCTCCAGGGCGTCATCGATCCGCACATGACCGGCATCGGCGGCGACTGTTTTGCGATTTATGCTCCGGCCTCGGGCCAGCCTGTCGCAATCAACGGCTCAGGCAGAGCACCAGCGAAGGCCGAGCTCGGCTGGTTCCGGCAACAGGGGCTGATGTCGATCCCTGACGATTCGCCCCATGCCGTCACCGTTCCGGGAGCGGTCGACGCCTGGTGCCGGCTTGCCGCCGATTATGGCTCGAAAGGACTGGATGAGATTCTGGCGCCGGCGATCCGCGCGGCCGAGAACGGCTTCGTGGTCCCTCCCCGCTCCGCGCTCGATTGGGCGCGCTATGCCGACCGCATCGAAAGACATCAGACAGGCGTCCCGGTCTATCTGCCTGGTGGCGTTGCGCCTGATATCGGCGGCAAACTCATCCATCCTGCACTCGGTGCAACGCTGCGGCGAATAGCGCGCGAGGGACGCGCCGCGTTCTACGAAGGCGCCGTCGCCGAAGAGATCGTGGCAACGTTGAGGGCGCTCGGCGGACTGATGCAGCTCGAAGATCTTGCAAACGCCAGATCGGAGTACGTTGCGCCCATCAGCGCCGACTATCGCGGTCATCTGGTCTGGCAATGTCCACCCAACGGACAGGGCGTCGCGGCGCTGCTGATCGCCCGCATCCTCGCCGGCTTCGACATGGCCGACCCGGCGCTCGGCGAAGCGGACCGCATTCATCTCCTTGCCGAGGCGACCAAAGCGGCCTACCGGCAACGCGACGCACTGGTCGCCGATCCGGCCTTCCATCCGCTCGATGTCGAGGCGCTGCTGTCGGACTCCTCGATCACCGCGTTGCGCGCCACCATCAGCACGAAGCGCGCCAGCGCCCCGGCGGATTTTGAGATGCCCGTCCATCGTGACACCGCCTATGTTGCGGTCGCCGATCGCGACGGCAACATGGTGTCCTTCATCAACTCGCTGTTCTTCGCCTTCGGCAGCGGCATCTACGCTCCCCGTTCGGGCGTGCTGCTGCACAATCGCGGCTCGGGCTTCCGTCTCGTGGAAGGCCATCCCAACGCCATCGCGCCGGGAAAGCGTCCCTTTCACACCATCATTCCGGGCTTGCTCGCGAAGGACGGTAAACCCGTCATGGCATTTGGCGTGATGGGCGGACAATATCAGGCCGCGGGACACATGCAGATCCTGAGCGGGGTGCTCGACTGCGGCCTCGACATCCAGCAATCCTCGGACGCGCCGCGCAGCTTCGCCTTTGACGGCACGCTGTCGCTCGAACCGACGGTGTCCGGCTCGGTGGCTGACGATCTGATCGGACGCGGCCATCGTGTGACGTGGGCGGACGAGCCGCTTGGCGGTTTCCAGGCGGTGCAGGTCGATCCCATCAGCGGCGTCATGTATGGTGCGTCAGACCATCGCAAGGACGGCATCGCGCTGGCGGCGTGACCAGGATGGAGCAAATGATGTCAGGCCGGACGCCATGAGCGAGACGGTGGCGGAAGATGCGATTCTGTCGATCGAGCAGCTGACACTGGCACTGCCCGCCGACGCCGATCGAGCCTTTGCCGTCGAGGCGGTCTCGCTCGCGCTGCACCCGCGGCAGATCCTTTGCGTCGTCGGTGAATCCGGCTCCGGCAAGACGGTCTGCGCTTCCGCGGTGATGGGCCTGCTGCCGAACGATATTCGACCGGTCGCGGGCGCAATTCGCTTCGAGGGACGCGATTTGCTGAAATTGCCGGCAGCCGAGTGGCGGACATTGCGCGGGCGGCGCATCGCGATGATCTTCCAGGAACCGATGACGGCACTCAATCCGGTGATCAGGATCGGCGACCAGATCATGGAGGCGTTCGAGGCACATGGGCACCTCGCGCATGCCGAGCGGCGCGCCCGCACGCGCGCGCTCGCCGAGGAAGTGGGGCTGCGCGATCTGGACCGGATCATCAACAGCTACCCGCATCAGCTCTCAGGCGGGCAGCGTCAACGCGCCATGATTGCGATGGCGCTGGCGCTCGAACCGTCGATCCTGGTGGCGGATGAGCCGACCACCGCACTCGACGTCACCACCCAGGCACAGATTCTACGGTTGATCCGCGACATCCAGCAGCGGCGTGGCATGGCCGTGCTGTTCATCACCCACAATTTCGGCGTCGTCGCCGACATTGCCGACCGCGTCGCAGTGATGGAGAAAGGGCGCGTCGTCGAGCAGGGTTCGGTCGCGGATGTGCTCGAACGTCCGCAGCATCCCTATACGCGCCGGCTGCTCGCCGCGGTGCCTGGCCTGACCCCGCCGGTGCGCGCTGCGGTCGAGGACGCGCCGGTCGCCTGCGCGGCAACCGGCCTTGCGAAGACCTATCGCGGCAACAATTGGTTCAGCTCGCAGCGCGAGGTCGCGGCTGCGAAGAGCGTGAACTTCGAAATCCGGCGCGGCGAAACGCTCGGCCTTGTCGGGGAATCAGGCTCAGGCAAGAGCACGATCGGCCGGCTCGTGATGCGGCTGACCGACGCCGATGCGGGCGTCGTGCGCGTCGGCGAACTGGATTTCACGCAAGCGCGCGGGGCTGGTCTGCGGGCCGCGCGCAAGCATATCCAGATGGTGTTCCAGGATCCATTCACCTCGCTCAATCCGCGTCGCCGCGTCGGGCGGATCATCGCCGACGGGCCGATCGCCCATGGCGTCCCGGCGGCGCAGGCCTTTGCGCGTGCCGAGGAGCTGCTGACGCTGGTCGGCCTCGACCCGAGCGCGATGCAGCGTTTCCCGCATGAATTCTCGGGCGGGCAACGGCAGCGGATCGGCATTGCGCGCGCGCTGGCGCTCGACCCCGACGTGCTGGTGGCCGACGAGCCGGTGTCGGCGCTCGACGTCTCGGTCCAGGCCCAGGTGCTCGCGCTGCTCGAGACCTTGAAAACGCGGCTGCGGCTGGCGATGTTGTTCATCACCCATGACCTCAATGTCGCGGCCCAGGTTTGCGATCGGATCGCGGTGATGCGGCTTGGCGAAATCGTCGAGATCAGGCCCACCGCAGACCTGCTGAGCCGGCCGGAGCATCCCTATACTCAGGCGCTGCTGGCCGCCATCCCCGGCCGGCAGCGCAAGGCACCGCTCGTATCACCTGACGCCCTACACGACGACGTACGCCATTGAAGGAGAGGTCTCTGATATGCCGAAGCTCACGGAACTCCCGATGCTGCGCGTCGGCCTCATCGGCAGCGGCTTCATCGCCGCCTTCCATCTGCAATCCATGGTCGGCGTGCGCAACGTCAGCATCGGCGGCGTCTACAGCCGCTCGGTCGAGCGGCGCACGCGCATCGCCGATAAAGCGCGCAGTCTCGGCCTTGGGCAGGCGCATGTGTTCGACAGCATCGAAGCGATGGCGATGTCGGGCGAGGTCGATGCGCTCTGGCTGCTGACGCCGAACGACACCCGCCTCGACATTATGCGCGATATCCATCGCGTGGCGAAAGCCGGCGCGCCGCTGCGCGCCGTCGCTTGCGAAAAGCCGCTCGCCCGCACGCTCGCCGAGGCACGCGAAATGCTCGCGCTCGTCGAGGATGCAGGCCTGCTGCATGGTTATCTGGAGAACCAGTTGTTCTCGACCGCGGTGATGCGCGGCAAGGACATCATTTGGCGGCGCGCCGTGCCGCAGGGCGGAAGGCCCTATCTGGCCCGTGCGGCGGAGGAACATTCCGGCCCGCACGAGCCCTGGTTCTGGCAAGGCGAAAGGCAAGGTGGCGGCGTGCTCTCCGACATGATGTGTCATTCAGTCGAAGTCGCGCGCTTCATGCTGACCGCGCCGGGCGCGACCCGCGACAGCCTGCGGCTGGTAAGCGCAAGTGCGACGACGGCCAACCTGAAATGGACGCGGCCACGCTATGCGGCCGACCTGAAGACGCGGATGGGCATCGATTTCGCCAAACGCCCGGTCGAGGACTTCGCGCGCGGCATCCTTGCGATGGAGGACGCCGATGGCCATCAGCTGATGATCGAAGCGACGACGTCATGGGCCTATGTCGGCGCCGGCTTGCGCATCCAGCTTGAGCTGCTCGGCCCCGAATATTCGATGGAATTCTCGTCGCTCTCGACCGGTCTCAAGGTGTTTCTCTCGCGCGCGGTTACCGGATCGGAGGGCGAGGATCTCGTCGAGAAGCAGAATGCCGAGCAGGGCCTGATGCCGGTGGTCGAAGACGAGGCCGGCATCTACGGCTATACCGACGAGAACCGACACATGGTGGAAGCGTTCAGGCGCGGGCTGAGCCCCGCGGAAACCTTTCATGACGGCGTCGGCGTGATGGAAATGCTGATGGGACTCTATCGCTCCGCGGAACTCGGCCAGACGGTACATTTCCCCGACCCCGAACTCGAACACTACGTACCGTTGGTGGCCCGCTGACGGCAGGCCAGCGGGCGAATGCGATTTCGAGAGCGCCAGCGATTCCAAGTAATGCCCAGGCCATGTAACAGATCCGTTCGGCGCCATTGGCCGCGTCGTATGCCAGCTGCTTTGACCAAGTGGGACGGACGCTTGCTGCACTGTCTATGCCGGTAATGTCTGGCCGCACGACTTCGTAAGGCAGCGCCGCCGTTCGAGATCGCTCCGCAACGAGCTAGCGTTCCACGCGCAGCCCTCAGCGCACTACGTAACGTTGGTTCAGCCTGAGCGCCGAGTAGCAACTCTGCGTTCAACAAGCTGCTGGGGCTTCCGATGAAAACGAAAGCAGCACATAATTTCCAAATGGCGGGCGAAAACCATTTCCAAATGCATTCAGAGCCTGCGCGACAACAAAGCCATTTCGGTAGATAATTCAGAGTGTTGGGGCTGGCTGGCGACGCAGTGCTGATCGCACCTGTCTCCGCGCAGATTCCCTTGCTAACAGGGAGTTTTACAGGGAATCTAGCGGTTTTGGAGGCTAGGAGACATGGCAAGTAGTCAGAAACGCTGCACGTCAGCCGTTTTCTGGGTCAATTCCCCACTCCAATTAACAGGGAATTTTTTTGGCCTAACAGGGCTATCCTCGCAACGTAACAGGGAGTTTCTTTGGTCTGTCGATCTGGTTGCGATCGCGACTGAGGTGTTGAGGGCCCGTCGAACGGGCGTGTCACTTCTGGGAAATTTATAGCGGTCCAAGGATGTCCGCTGTGCCCTCAACATCGAACATTGGCCGCCAACTCTGCGGTGTCCTTTTTGTGCCGATTTTGTTGCAAAAGTCAGTTGAGACAGGCCGTGAAGCGTGATTCCGTTGTGTTGACGCGATTCTCGGTAGGGTCGATCCATGATCGGGCCGTCTGAAGAGTGACCAAGGTCAACTGTTCTACGAGTTTCATCTTGGCGACGCGGTTCCCTCACCTAGTGCGGAATGTTGCTCTCGATCTATCCTGGCTACGCAGCGAACGTGCACCTCACTATTCGTCGATGGGTCGCCCGTCGATCGATCCGGAACTGATGATCCGGATGCTGGTCGTGGGGTATGTGTTTGCGATCCGCTCGGAGCGGCTGATCTGCCGTGAAGTACAGGTGAACTTGACCTATCGCTGGTTCTGCAGGCTCGGTATCGCGGACGCTATCCCGGAGGGCAAGACGCTTCTGGATCGCGCAAGCTCGACTGCAATGTGTGACCGCTTAAACCGCAGTGCTGCCCCAAAGACCCACCGCGCAAGATCCCGCGCGATATCCATGAACACTCCCGAGACGTTGCCCGTTCGCTTCCGGACACTGAAGCCTTCGAACAGTCACGCCGTGAGCGTAAGAAGATCGAGATGCGGTTCGCACACCTGAAGCGTATCCTGAAGCTCGGTCGGCTTCGATTGCGTGGTCCACGAGGTGCCCTGGACGAGTTTGTTCTGGCCGCCATCGCCCAGAACCTGCGGCGGCCCGCGTCGCTGGTCGCTCGTCCACCACCCGCTCAGGCTCTGTGCATCGCGTAGCGTTAGAGTTGCGTAGAGAGCGTCAGGGCCGGCGGATCAAAGCCGGTGGTCATTAGCAAAATGGCCGAACAATCCATCGGTAGCAGCCGACTTTTGCAACAAAATCTGCCAGAAGCGGACATTCCGAAGATGCCGCCATTTGACCCAAAGCGGTTATTGCGGGTCTGCGAGCGTCCCCTTCGCTCTCCTGATCGAGTTCAGGAAGTTGCGGACGACAGCTGCCGAGTCGCCGCGGCGGGAGACGATATTGATTGGCGCTTTCAACTGCCCCGATCCCTTGAGCGGATGGTAGACGATACCCTCCATTGCCATCCGTCTGACGGAGGCCGGCACAACACACACACCTAACCCCGCGGCCACCAGGTTCAGGGCTGACGTGACCCGAGGGGCTTCCTGTCCAAGCGTGGGAGAAAAGCCGGCGTCGCGGCACGCCGCGATCGTTGCCTCGAAGAATGCAGGGCCTGTCTGACGCGCATAGACGATGAACGCATCCCGCGCCAGATCTCTCAGCGCGATTGCGCCGTTGCCGCAAGCAAGTTTGTGTCCGGTTGGCAGAGCGACGATCATCGGCTCGGCCAACAAAGGTTTGACGGAAAGCTCGGCCTCCACGAACGTCTCGGCCCGTAAGAAGGCAACGTCGATGTTCTTCTCCTGAAGACCTCTGATCAACTCGACGGGCAAGCGCTCTTCCAATGTCAGGTTGACCTGGGGAAACTCGTCGCGGAATGAGCGGATCGCCAGCGGCACGATGGGATGGAACGCACTCGTCGGCGTAGCTCCGACACACAGACGCCCTGTCTGGCCGCGCGCCGCGCGCCGCACGGTCTCATAGGCGCCTTCGTACTGGCTGAGCATCGATCGGGCGGTTTCCAGAAATGCACGGCCCGCCTGAGTTAGCTCTACGCCGCGCGCGCGTCTTAAAAAGAGTTGCGCACCAAGCTCATCTTCGATGAAGCGAATGCGCTGACTGAGAGGTGGCTGCTGCATGCCCAGCCTCTCGGCAGCTCGCGTGATGTGGCCTTCCTCAGCCACAGCCACGAAATAGCGGAAATGCCTGAGCTCGAGTGCCATATCACCAGCGATATCAATTTTGTCGTTTGGATATCATACCTGATTTTGGTGGGCGGTGGTACCTTTTTGCCATGGCAAGTGCATGTCTACCGGCCCGGGAGGTGAACCATGACATTGCAACGGCGACAATTTCTGCAAGGTACAGCAGCGGCTGCGGCCACTTTCGCGCTGCCTTCTCTTGCAACTGCATATCCCGCAAGGCCGGTGCGCGTGATCGTGCCGTTCGCAGTGGGTGGACCAAACGACATACTGGCCCGCATCGTCGCGGAGAAACTGTCAGCGCGCATGGACAAGCAATTCTATGTTGAGAACGTCGGCGGTGCCGGCGGCAGCATCGGGATGGGGCAAGGCGCGAAAGCGCCAGCCGACGGGCACACCATCCTGGTTGTGCCGCCCAATCTCATTGTCAATCCAGTGTTGTATGCGAGCGTGCCCTATGATCCGTTTCGGGATTTCGATCCGGTGACGTTGGCCGTAAGCGCCAAGATTGTGCTGGCCGTGCATCCGTCGGTGGCCGCAGGCACCGTTTCCGAGCTCGTCGCCCTGATCAAGTCCAGTCCTTCGAAGTTCAGCTTCGCGTCGCCGGGGGTGGGTACGCCGCCGCACCTTGTTGGGGAGCAGTTTCGCCTGTCCCTGGGCCTCGACCTCGCGCACGTTCCCTTCAGTGGCGGTGCCCCGGCCGTTACCTCAACGCTGGGCGGGCATACGCCGATCCTGTTCTGCTCACTTCCACCAGTCATCGAACACATCAAGCGCGGTGGTCTCCGAACTCTGGCGGTGACCAGCCGCACACGGGCGCAGGCGCTACCCGATGCGCCGAGCATGTCAGACGCGGGTTATCCGGAAATCGAAGGCGAGGGCTGGTTCGCATTCATCGTACCCTCGGGAACGCCGGCACCTGTCAAAGTCACGCTCCACCGGGAGATAGCTGCAATTCTGGCGCTGCCTGACGTTGCCACGCGCACCGCGGCGCTCGGCTTCGAACCTGTCGCCAGTACGCCGGAGGTATGCGCGGCCTTTTTCAGAAGCGAGAGCGAGAAGTGGACGCGGGTGATCCGGACGGCCGGGATAATAGCCGCGAACTGATCAATCGCATCGCACAAGGAGTCTTCGGTGAGCAACCGCACAGGCATCGAGACGGGTGCGCCCGCAGCAGCTGCGGCCGTTCGGCTTGCACTCTCCTATCAGGTGTCCCACGCGCTCTATGTCGCAACCCGTCTGGGGATCTGGGATCTGCTGGCGGCCGAGGTCTGCACGATAAGCGAAATCGCCGGCAGGGCCGGCACGCATGTTAAGTCCATGCAGCGGTTGCTGCGTGCGCTTGCGGCGTTCGATCTCGTGCGGGATGTCGGCGCCGGCAGATTCGAGCTGACCCTCGTGGGACAATGCCTGACCTCCAATTCGACTAGCTCCGTGCGGCCTCTGGTCCTGATGTACGGGAGTGAGCACGCGCGGCAGATGTTTGGCCACCTGGAGCAATGCATCGCCACCGGCCGGAGTGCGTTCGAGATCGCCTTCGGTGCAGAGAGCGGTTTTAGTTACCTGCAAGGTCGGCCTGACCTGGCGCAGGTCTTCAACGATGGCATGAGCGCGGCGTCCAGGTTCACGGGGGCGGCAATCATCAAGAGTTACGACTTCGATGGCGTATGTCAGGTGATCGACGTCGGGGGCGGGCACGGTGAGGTTCTTGCAGCGATTCTGCATGCGTACCCCCACCTGCGCGCCACCCTTTTCGAATTGCCGTCCGTCATTCAGGGCGCATCCGGTAAGATCGCCGGAGCGGACCTCAGGGATCGCTGCGCCCTCGTCGATGGCGACATGTTCAGCGCGGTGCCGTCAGGCGCAGATCTCTATTTGTTGGTGCACATTCTGCACAACTGGGATGATGAGGCTGCAACGGCAGTGTTGAAATCGTGTCGCCAAGCCATGTCAGACGCAGGCAAGCTCCTGATCCTTGATCGTGTGATGCCTGAGCGTGTCGAGCCCACCGAGACGGCGCGGAGAAACACGCTCATTGACCTGATGATGCTGGTGCGAACGCCTGGCGGGCGGGAGCGCACTGCCGATGAGTTTGCCGGCCTTCTTGCCCGCGCCGGTCTTCAACTTCAACGGATCACACCTTTGGATATCTCCGAAGCACTCATAGAGGCGACGCCGGTATAGCCGACACGAGCTTCGTCTTCCGGCCATACTGCGGGTATTGGCACCTAGCGGACATGGATGTTCGACCGAATGACCGCTTGGCGCGAGAAGCGGACCCTCGCTCAAAATCCGAAACGGTTCTTCCGATGAGGGAGCCTTCACGGCCGCAAATCCATGTCGATGCGGATAAAATCGCCGCGATAGGTGACCTCACCCAAATAAATCACTGTTCGGTCCGCGGTCGTAAACACCCGCCGGACCTCGGCAACGGGCGAATTCAAGGGCACCTGCAGCAACTTCGCGACTTCGAGATCGGCGGTGCCAATCGTCAGCGTCTGCCGGGCGCTGCTGATAGTCGGATCGCGCATATCCTTCAGGATCGGAATCACCGTCTCCTTGCGAAAGCGCCTTGGCGATTTCCGGAACACCTTCTCGTCGAGATAGATCGAGATCACGCAATAAGGCCGCTTATCTCGCGAATGCACGCGCCGCATGAAGACATAATTTGTCGCAGCCTTGCCGTCTTCGGGCAACAGCGGCGCATCGGTGCGGCTCTCCGAAATGTTGATGATTTCAGGCGAAGTGTCGCGGTAAACCTCCGCAAGGTCGGACAGAGTGGTTTCGACCTTGAGCCAGCGATCCTGCTTCAAGGTGCCGGTGATAAACGTGCCACGGCCCTGCCGGGCCTCGATAATGCCGTCACGAGCCAGCAGGTCGACTGCTTGGCGAATGGTAACGCGGGAGACGCCGAACTCGGCCGCCAGGTTCTCGTTCGCGGGCAACCGCAAGCCCTGCGCCCATATTCCCCGCGCGATACGCTGCCGGAAGATATCGGCAATCTGTGCATATTTTGGGACGTGACTGTCGGAAATCAGTTCCATCTCACGCTCTCCGGCTTGCGGATACGACATCATAAGCACCGCGCTCCCCGATCATCAGACTGGTGGCGTTGGTGTTGGCCGATGTGATCTGAGGCATCACGGATGCATCGATCACGCGCAGTCTCTCGACGCCGCGAACCCGCAATTGTGGATCGAGTACCGATGTCTCGTCGCCCCCCATCCGGCAGGTACCGACGCAGTGAAAAACCGTGCCGCCGGTCTTGCGCGCAAAATCCCACAGGCCGGCATCGCCACGCGTAGCTTCGCCCGGCACCATCTCGATGTCCCAGAGATCGCGGAACGATTTCTGCCGGTAAATGCTGCGCAGAATGTTCAGGCCGGCGACGATCGTCTTGCGGTCGATCTCCTCGGCAAAGTAATTTGGCTCGATGCGCGGCTGCTCGAAAGGATCGGTCGAACGGATCGCAAGCTGTCCTCGCGACTTGGCGTGACACTGCCAAACCGATGCCGTGAATCCGGAATAGAGGTGCAGAGGATCGCCGGGTTTGTCGACCGACAGCGGCATGACGTTGAACTGAACGTCAGGCCTCCCGCCTGCGGCGTATTCCGTGCAGGCAGCGCCGCCGACCTGCCCTGCGCCGACGGTCAGCGGGCCGCTGCCGGCGAACATCCATTGCAATCCCATCTTGGCAAGCTCCACGGGATTGCGCACCTGATCGTTCAGCGAGATGCGCTGCTGTAGTCGCACGATCAACCGCGCCTGATAGTGATCCTGCAGATTACGCCCGACTTCCGGGGAATCAGCGATGACGGGAATGGCGAACCCGCGCAACAAACCGGGCGGACCAATGCCTGACAATTGCAGTATTTGCGGCGACTGCAACGCGCCGGCTGACAAGATGACCTCACTGTCCGCGCTGGCGCTGAACGTCCGGCCATTCGCGACCCACTCGACACCGGTGGCAACGCTTCCGCGAAAACTAACTTTGCTGACCTGCGCACCGGTGATGACAGACAGATTTTTCCGATACGCGACCGGCTTCAGGAAGGCCGACGCCGAACTCGTCCGCCAATGCTTGCCGATGCCAAGCTGGTAGCTGCCGACGCCGTAGGTCGTCTCACCGTTGAAATCGGAATTGCGCGGCAGTCCAAACTCGACGCCGGCTTCGACCCAAGCCGCGGATGCAGCATTGTTGTTGCGCAGGTTCGAAACCTCAAACTCGCCGAGGCCGCCATGGTACTGGCTTTCGCCGCCCGAATAACGTTCGTAGCGCCGAAAGTACGGCAGCAGTTCGCGGTAGCTCCATCCCGACGCGCCGAGCCGATTCCAGTCATCGAAGTCCTCGTGCTGACCGCGGATAAAGATCAGGCCATTGATTGACGACGAACCGCCGAGCACGCGGCCGCGAGGCCAGACAATCGAGCGACCGCCGGTGGTCTCGTGCGGCTCGGTCTTGAACAGGCGGGAAAGACGTTCGTTGAAGATGGTCCGGTAGTAGCCGACCGGCAGTTTGAGCCAGAAATTCCGGTCCGAACCGCCGGCTTCCAGCAGAAGTACGCGACAGGAGGGGTCGGCTGACAGCCGGTTGGCAACGACGCAGCCGGCCGACCCAGCGCCGACGATGATGTAGTCGTAGCCTTGCGCCGTCATGTCAGGCCGTCCGGTACTGTTCGATTGAAGCGAGGTCCGGCTCGACGCCGAGGCCGGGATCGTCGCTCAAGGTGACCGCGCCGTCGCGGACATCGACGACGGGACCACAAAATCGATCGCGCAACGGGTTGTCGTTGGAGTCGACCTCGAGCAGGCCGTCCTCACCCACCCCTGCCAACAAATGCGCTGATGCCAGCAGGCCGATCCCACCGCCCAGATAATGCGGACAGAAGGTCTTGCCGGATTTGATGATATTGCGGGCGATGGCGCTGCACTCCGTCAGCCCACCCCATTTGGCGATATCGGGCTGTACCACACACAACGTATCGTCACTGATAGCCTGCTTGAAACCGTCACGGCTCGCGATGTTTTCGCCCGCGGCGAGCGGTACGCCCGCGCGCTTCCCTAAGGCTTGCCACTCCTGCCATGGCCGGTCGGCACGGATCGGCTCCTCCAGCCAGGCGAGATTGAACTCAGCCAATCCGGGCGCGATCTCCAGTGCCTGGTCGATCGACCAGCCCTGATTGGCATCGGCGGCCAGCATGCCGTTGCCGACGAGGTCGCGAAGCGATGCGAGGTTGGCGCGGTCGGCCGCCGGCTCGAAGCCGATCTTCAATTTCAGCGCGCGATGCCCGCGAGCCAACGCTGCTTCGGCCATTTGCCGCGACCCGGTCGGATTGATGCCGCTGGCATAGACCCTGATCGTTTGGCGGGCGCCGCCGAGGAGCTTCCATAGCGCTGTCTTTCGACGCCGTGCATGGAGATCCCATATGGCGAGGTCGATGCCCGCGATCGCCTGTGCGAATGGTCCAGGCTCCCCGCATTGCAGGGCGAGCACGCTTGTACCCTGTGTGAGTTTCTCGAACACCTGCGACGGCTCCCCGACTGCAAATCCCGAGACCGCGGGAGCCAACACCTCATTCACAAGTCGCGCGCGATGTTCGGCGCCGGTGGATGGAAAGTTCGACCACACCTCTCCCCAACCCGCATTTCCGTCGGCGTCTTCCACACGGACGAATACCGTCGGCCGGTCCAGCATTCGGCCGAACGAGGTGACGACCGGCGTCGACAGCGGATAGCGATAGCAGAAGGCCTGGACGCTACGGACTGTGAAGTTCGGCGATGTCATTTCAAGAACCCGGAGCGCGGCGCAACGTCGCCGCCTCTTGTATGGTCATCCTATTTATAATATGACCTTCCTCACATCAACCGCAATTGCAGCCGGAAGCGCCAAAATGAACGGAAGTGTCGCAAGACGCTTTTTACTTGGACTTGCGCCGTGGGTTGGCGCGATCTTGTTGTGGTACGCCGTGCGCTGGAGCGGATTCGTCAATGTTTCCCTGATCCCGTCGCCGCATCAGGTTGCGGCCAAGTTCGTCGAATTGCTGCTGCACGAAGGCCTGCTGTACGACGTCTTTGCTTCGACGCGGCGGGTGTTTCTCGGCGTCATGCTCGGCATCCTCGTCGCCGTTCCCGTAGGCTTCCTACTTGGCTGGTACAGGCCGGCGCGGACCTTCGCCGATCCGATGATCAACTTCTTTCGCGCGCTGCCGCCGATCGCGCTGATCCCGCTGGTGATCGTCTATTTCGGGGTCGACGAAATCGCCAAGCTGGTCATTCTGTTCTATGCCTCGTTCTTCGCCGGCGTGATCGTGATGTATGAAGGCGTCTCGCAAATCACCCCCCTCTACATCCGCGTCGCCCAAACGCTCGGCGCCGGTGAGCTCGAGATTTTTCGCAAGGTCATCATCCCGCTGACGGTACCGCATATCCTGACCGCACTCCGTGTCGCGTTGGGCGTGGCCTGGGCTACCCTGGTCGCTTCGGAACTGATCGCGGCCCAGCGCGGGCTCGGCGCCATGATCCAGAACGCCTCGACCTACTTCCTGCTCGACGTCATCTATGTCGGCATTATCTGCATCGGTTGCATTGCGCTGATTATGGATACGATCTTGCGGCGGATCAGCGCGCGACTGCTGGTATGGCAGGAAAGAGCTGTCGCATGAGCGGTCCAGTCAGCGCCAAACGCGCGCAGTTCGACCACGTCTCGCTGTCCTTCGATACGCCCAAGGGAAAACTGCGGGTGGTGGACGATGTCAGCTATGCCATCCACGACGGCGACTTCATCGCCGTGATCGGACCGTCTGGCTGCGGCAAGACCACGATGATGAGCATGCTCGCGGGATTTCAGAAGCCGACCACCGGCGAGGTGTTGTTTGATGGAAATCCCGTGAAGGGACCGGGTCCCGAACGCGGCGTGATTTTTCAAGAGTATGGCGTCTTCCCTTGGCTGACGGTCAAGGAAAACATCGCGTTTGGCCTCAAGCTCAAGGCTAATAATGTTCCGGCAAAGGAGCAGCACCAGATCTGCGAGCACTATCTCGCGCTGATGGGTCTGTCGGATTTCGCCAATTCCTATCCGAAGCACCTGTCGGGCGGCATGCGGCAACGGCTCGCGATCGCACGGGCCTACGCGGTCAAGCCGCAGTTTCTGCTGATGGACGAACCGTTCGGCGCCCTCGATGCCCAGACGCGTGGCAACATGCAGAACCTGCTGCTGAAGGTGCTCGCCGCGGAAGGCAAGACCGTCATGCTGATCACGCATTCGGTGGAAGAGGCGATCTACCTCGCCTCACGCATCGTGGTGGTGACGGCGCGACCAGCCCGCATCAAGCAAATCATCGACGTTCCCTTCGCCTATCCGCGCAATGAATCGCTGCAGGAACGTCCAGAATTCGGCGAACTGCGCAGCCATATTAGGGAACTCGTCATGAATGAATACCAGGCGCAGCAGGCGCAGATAATGCCGGCCTCGTTTTCGGAATAAACCAGAAAAAGCACAGGAGGAATGCCATGGATCGACGACAATTCCTAAACACTGCCGCGGGCCTCGCCCTCGGAGGGTTTGCAGCCTCCGCGCCCGCCATCGCGCAAGCCAAGACCAAGGTTCGCGTCGGCTACTTACACACCGTCGCGGTTGACGGACAGATCTGGACCGGCATGGACCGCGGCTCCTTCGAGAAGGAGGGCCTCAATCTCGAATTGCGGCAGTTCAATACCGGCCTCGAAATCTTCCAGGCCCTGATCGGAGGCAGCCTCGACGTGTTGGCAACGGGTGCGGTGCTTTCAAATTTTCCGGCACGCGGCCAAGGCAAAGTGTTCCTGATCAACGACATCGAGGTGGCGACTGCGCAACTCTGGGTACGATCTGACCAGGGCATCAAGTCGTTCGCGGACCTCAAAGGCAAGCGAATCGCAACGGCGACCGGCACCACGGCGCACGTGTTCCTGGACAAGGCCTTGCGCGCCAACAAAATCGACCCCAAGGAAGTCGAACTCGTCAATCAAACCATGCCTGCAGCGGTGACAGCATTCGTGTCGGGCGCCGTACCCGCGGTGGCGCTTTGGGTTCCTTTCAACGTAACGGCCCGCGACAAGGTCCCCGGCGCGATAAAGCTCGCCGATGCGTCTGCGTACTATCCGCAGGCCGCCATCATTGGCGGCTGGGCAGCAGCCAACGACTATTACGAACCGAACAAGGAAACTCTCGCTAAGTTGATCAGGGGCTGGGCCGACGCCAACGATTACATCATCGCGAACAGCAACGAAGCGATGGAGAAGCTGCAGAAGGGCCATTACAGCCAGACGCCGCTGGCCGACATCAACGAGTCCTTCAAGGCGCAGAAGATGTTCACTTCACGCGACTGGAAGCAGCTCTATTCGGACGGGACCGTCACCAACTGGCTACAGCAGACCACCGACTTCTTCATGGCGAACGCCAACATCAAGGACTTCACGCCAGCGAGCAAGTACTTCGATCCAAACCTATATCTGAAGACAATCGTCTGATTGAGACGGAAGTCGTTCAGGAGTGACGTTAGAATACCACCGGCGACGATGTCGGCTTCGCGCCAGAAGCGGCCGGTCGCAAATTGATCAATTGGGATGTCTTCTTTTCACTCAGAAGCGGACATCGCTCACCAGATTAGCCATGTCCGAAAGGTGCCAACATGCGACATGAAGAGACCGCCAACTGAGGCGGTCCTACTCATTACTCTTTGTGAAAAAATCGGACAAGCTTTCGGGTGCCCTGCCAGAGTCCTACGTCGTGGCCGTCAACTAGCCGCTGGGCCCACGCTATAGCTGAATCATCGTGCTCGCAGACCATCTCCACACGGCGTTGAATGTGGCCATCTGCTGCAAACATATAGGCGCGATACTCAGGCAGCTTACTCAGGGGCCTTCGTGCTTGGCGAAACAAGCCATTCCTGCATTTGCGCCGCCGCTTCCGCTTGTCGGGCACGGAGAATGAGATTGTCACGAGCAACCCCTGGCGGGGTGCCTTGGGCTTCTTTGCGCAGGCGCTCGGCTTGTTCGGCTAAGCGTTGATCGAGTGGGGCTGTTGGCTTGAAGCGTCGGCGCATTGCGCGGCTCCCTCATTGGAATGGGGCGGGAGCACTACCGAACTCACAGTCACCGCGAGATACCGTTGGTCGGAGCGGTGATGATCAAACCGTAAACCTATTTTCGTCCGCAGTATGTAGACTAGTGCACACATGGCCGCGATTTAATCCGCTGATAAAAGCGAAAAGGGGCCACCCCCTCGAGGCCGCCAACAGGAGCGGCCTTACAGCATCGTAAATGCGAGCGCACAGGCCACCAGCAATAAGGTGGTCGATGATGTAATCACGGCTAGATATTGGTCGGGATCAGTCATTTTTTGGCAACGCCGAAATTGGCAATGGGTTTCGCTAATCATCTATTTCGCGGAGCTTCTTTTCCAGCTCCGCAATCCGCTCATTGATCGCTTAAGAAAGTCTGCGTCAGTGGTCCGGCTCGCGAACTGCCGGTATCGCATAATCTGCATTTCGAGTTCCACGCGCTCGTTCCTTGAGTGCACCGCATACATTCCCCGGGGCCCTACTAAATACGACGTGAAGACGCTGGAAATGTTCAGATCGGATTTTAGAAAGCTTCGATTTTCTCCAGTGACGCCATTTCGCATAGCGAAATAGGACGGGGCGCCTGGGAAAAATCCGAGTTTATGATGGAAGGCACAAGGATCCAGGTGACGATCATGGCGGCGTGACTTCACGTCGGCCCAAGCGGCTCGCAGTGGCGTCAGCCTCGCTAAGTTAGTGATGGCTAGACACCATCGTAACAGTCCATCGCATCGGAGCGCTGGCCTTAACTTCCATGATTGCACGGACCATGCCGGTGACTGCCAGTCCATTCAGCACCAACGTCGCCTTTTCACCCCGGTATTGCGCGTAGCGGCAACGTCGAGCCTCTAATGCACTGGTGATTTCGATAGTTTGCATGCGGGCACCATGGTCGCGGTACGCGAAACAAATCCGCGACGATCCGGACCATATCAGGGAAGCGTTAATCAAATTCTCCCCGATCCCGCGCTGACAGCATCGCACAACCGGCACCAGCGACCCGCCGGGAACTTTATGTGCAGCGGCTATTTGACCTGATGGAGGAAAGTTCTGGCAAATTGGAACTCCCAAATGGTCATCGTCATATTTTGCTGCACGAACTGCGGTGCGGGCTATCAAGCCACGCAACGTAAGCAACTGGACCAAAGGTCGGGCAGCTTCAAATGTCAGGTTTGCGGAATTGAGGTTTACTCCTGGTCCGGCGAATATAGCTACGCCAATTGGACGGCCATTGAAGAACAAGGCGTTAGCTAAGATCGCAAATGACGTTGTTGCAGCTAGGCTGCTCGACATCGGTCCGGGTCATTCTCATTTGGCGGTGAGCGCCCACGTCCGATCCGCCCTGATCACCACTCCGGCCCGACTGGACCGTTTGGTGCCACATCCAGACATGCAGCCGTTCGTGCAAACAGATTGGGTTATCTATGCGGGCAGCATCCGCTAACGCTTGATCGGATTAAAGGCCTCAGCCTCTTCATCGATGAGTACGTTCGCGCCATGCGCGATGGCTAGACCTTCGCCCCGGGGGACCAGCACTAACGACATGCGATCCTTGCCGGGAGGTCTCATTTGCCCAGTTGGCCGTCGATAGCCGCCCATCGCCCAGCGAACGACCGCAACGAACGCGCCGCCGGGCAATGGCACAATGCTTTCAATCTCGTCGAGCTTACACGATCTGTCCTTGAACAGCAGGTCTTGGTAAAACTGATGCGCTCTCTGTACTTCTGCTTTTCCGCGCCAGTGCATCCCAACGACGTTGACCCAATGAACGTCATCGGTCGCTAATTGCCACATTGCTGTCATGTCCGAAGCATTCCAGGCGGCTTCCCACCTGCCCAGTACGGCTTTAACGCCTAACTCTGCGCTGTCGGCTGCCATCGGAATATCCTCCGTTTACGGCGACGATGGTTCCGCGAGGATGTTGCCATTGACCGAACCGTTCAGCCAATAGTATTTCAACATAGGCTACCGCAGCCCTGTTCTGCTCTGGGTCATTCGCGTCCGGTTTAGCTGCGTACCGACGACTTCCGCTCTACCCCCTTTAAACAGACATCGTTACCGTGCGTCGGGATGTCTCAAATGTGCCAAAACCGGAAGTCACCAGCCGCGCTCAATCGCTTCAGTGATAGAGAGCGGTGCCGGTAACACCGCCGCCAAGCGCTGTTGCGGACAAGTCCGTCGCTGATCCGGAGAGGGGCAGTCACGGCGCGTCGCCGACCTTCTTATACCATCTCGGAAGTTGGAACTTTGTCGAGCGCGCGGCTTATCGACAAGTTAGCGCCTTGCGAAATCCCTCCGCCGACGCATCTTCCTCCGAGCAAAACCACCGATTAACCCGCTTTACGCGTCCATAGCTCCCGCAGGCCGGCAGGTGATAAATGCCTTCATAGCCGATGGCCCGCAACGCCAGCTTGGCCTTGATCGGGCATCCCTGCGGCATCGCGGTGTCGACACGGAAGAGCTTATCGCGCGTCCGGTTCTGATGGGCAGGTTGACAACCGCGGCCAACAAGTCGTGCTCCACTGGGATTCCATCCTCGCAGGTCGCGCGGTTGTGCGAAACAGCTCTCCCACAGTCCGCGCCGGTTCTCACTTGCATCAGCTTCCTCGACCGCAAAACGACCCTTTGCGGAAGGCTCCAAACCGATAGCCCATCCTTCGCGAACCAGCCACCCATTGAGTGTCGTGGCCTCACCTTCGATCGAACAAATCCCCATCTGTCGGTGCTTGTAGATCGGGTCAGGCCCCTTGTCCTCGCAACTAACGGCACGGCTGCCAATATGCCCGCTCAATCGATCGCGCGCCTCAGCCCCGCACGGCCAGACGTCGCCGCGTCGGTCGAGGCACAACTGGTCAATCTCGGGAGCATCGATACCATCCAGCCGATAGATCGTCCGATCCAATTGAAGCGTATCGCCATTGGTCACGACAATTTCGGCCGCCACGCCTGGCCCGGCCATCGCCAACCAGAATGCAGCAATCAGCGTGCGCATGTGCGGTCCCGCCTTGGCGTTGGGTGATTATTACACAGCATCGAGGGACAAAACGGCTCACTTCCTGGCAGGAAGGAGGAGCTTAGCCGGATTGCTTCCGGAAAAATACCATGGACAACGATTGTCTGGACGTCCGTTCCGGGTCAAAGGCGTCGGTTTGACGGTCGGTCAGCCACTTCCGGTCTACCCCGGTTAACGGACATCGCCAGATCGGCTCGGCTCTTCAGCTTCGTGCCAACAGGCGACTTGGATCGCATCGACACGGGGATCACCGCCCGGCATAGTCCGCAACCCTACTTGCTCAAACAGTCCCCCAGGTCGTAAATTCAGGGATGACCGTTGACGGCGGGGGTAAATGACGACTCAGAGGGCACCCTACAAGACACGCCGGTGGACGGCTGAAGAGGACGACGCCTTGCGGTCTCTCGTTCACGCCGGAAGGGACGCGCGCTTGATCGGCAAAGAGCTGAAGCGGTCATTCATGGGCGTCCAAGCTCGGGTAAAGAAATTGAAACTCACTTTGGTCTCTGAGCAACGCAGGAATTACAGTGAGGGAAATTTGTGGCGATGGGCCGTCAGAACGAGCCCTTCTGAGCGCTTTAAGGCAGCGAAGGAATCTGTCTCGGTGAGTGTGAAGAAGTGACGGACGTCGAACTGTATCGCCACAATGCTGACGACTGCCGCCTACGATCCCTGCAAGCTCGCACGCCAGCTGATAAGGCGAATTGGCTCAAGATTGCCGAAGAGTGGCAAAAGCTGGCCGAGGAGGTGGATGCAGCCACCGCAAAACGCAACGGATCGAATGAATGAACCGGCTTCGTCGATTCTACGAAAAAGTTCCATATGGCCAATCGTCTACTCGCGTGGCTTACGCCACGAGCAAGGCGGCTTTGTCTAAATCGCTGCCCGCTGCTGAGTGGGTTGAAGATAACACCTTCAACGCAGGCGATGCTATTCTCGCCGATCCCGGGCTAAAGGACGTTTACAAGGAAGCTATAATAAAAGGTTGCGCGGAGAGAATATGACGTGGCGCGTTAACGCGCCACCGCTGTGCGGCTTATGTCGAATCGCGCTAGCGACGAATGTCATACGGCACCAAAACGGTCTCGCAAAATCGTCTCGCCGCTGTAGACGGCCATAATGTCTATGGCAGGGTGCCCGAAAGATCGCTACGTTCCCGCAGGAGCATTAGACCCTAACAGTGCCGACGAGGAGTAGTGCGCTTTCGTTTTCAGGCCGTCACGCTCTTTGCCGGGCGGTAGCGTTTTGGCTTGCTCTCTAAACCTTCGGGCCTGTTCTGCCAGTCGTTCTTCAAAGGAAACTTCGTGCTTGATGCAGCGTCGTTCTATGACGCAAGAGCCCGCGTAGCGGTGGGTCACGCACCGCGTTTCTCAGGGGTATCTGCTTCCCCATCCCTTTGTAGTTGGGGCTTTTCACGCAGGACCGCGTCCAACAACGAATTGTGAACCTCTATTTTTCCGTTGTAACTGATCAAGCCCAGCTTGCGGAACTTGTTCATGAAGAAACTCACGCGAGATCGCGTCGTGCCGATCATTTCGGCTAAGGTTTCTTGACTGATATTTGGGCTGATAGGTGTTGGGCTGCCTTCCTTGCCGAATCTCGCGAGCAGAAGCAGCAGCCGCGCAAGTCGTTTCTCATTCGAATTAAATAGTTGATCGATCAAATCGTCTTCAACCCGGCTGTTTCGGGTCAATAGATAAGCTACAAATAGCTCCGAAAATTTCGGTTCGTCATGCAGGACCGCAATCATTGCAGACTTTGATATCGAGGTGATTAGGCTTTCTTCCGTCGCGGTGCTCGTCGCGATCCGTATCGAATGGCCATTCATACACCCCTCGCCGAAGAATTGGCCAGGTTCTAAAATACCGACGACCGCTTCCTTGCCTTGGTCAGATAGCACGACAATTTTGACGCCGCCCTTTTGAAGGTAAAAAATCGTATCAGCGACTTCTCCTTGAGAGAAAATGATCTGATCCTTGCGATAAACCGATATCGTTTTTCCCGTCCCAACTTTGGCGAGAAACTCCAGAGGGTCAAACGAGTTGTTGGTGCGCTCAATTGCCATGTCGTGGCCTGTGGAGGGTGCGCGGCGCAGCGTTTATACGCCACCTCCATTTCAAATAGAACGGCAAAATGGAGCCAAACGGGGCCGAACAAGATAGAGGGAGTTGGGTCGAGGGGGGGCGGATCGCGACGTCCGCTATGGGTCATTTCGGAAGTCGGCGTTCCTATCGGCGATGTCTGCTGTGCCACCGTGAACGGACGTGGTCAGATGAGCGGCGGAGGTCCGAAAAGTGCCACGAAGAGACGTCCGCCCGAGTAGTGTTATTTCACGTTCTCGATGTCCGGCATCTTCCAACTTTTGTCGAAGACCGCCTTTTCAGGGCCATAGAATCGAAACCACGGGAACCAGCTCGTCCCCGCCGGTGTGAGAAGCCAGTTCGACTCCTGACCAGCGGACGCTTTCGGTCCAAAATAGATATCTACCGAGCCGTCGGTGTTCTTACGCAGCCCTTTGTCCAACGAGTCTAGAGTCGGGCGTGGCAAGTCGAGGAAGAGGGCCGAGGTTTCACTGTTATAAATGGTCACGGCCCAGAATTGGCTCACGGGAACGTTCGCGGGAACGTGCAGTCGATAATTGTTCTCGCCGCGCAGCGGCTGGCCGCTGTTGTCGAAGTTCGCGGCGAGGTAGAAGCTGCCTCCGCCGAGCTTCGCGGGAGGCAAGAAGAAGCCCGCAAACGCAGCGCCGCGCGTATCCACATCGAAATAGTTGGGGACCGCCCACTTGAATCCTGTCTTTGGACCAATCGCCGGGATCAGCAATTTCCACTGACTGCCCGGCCACCAGTCTGGACCGATCTGGGCCTGCTGTGCGAGGAGCCAAGCCTTAGCCTCTGCCGCTGCGGACTTCAACTGGGCCACGGTCGCGACATCAGGCTTGAACTCCTTGCCCTTCTCAATCCCGAGCGGCAAGAGCATACCCATCATTTGCAGGTCTTCGGGCTGCACAGGCTCCTCGTTCAAAATGCGAGCGAGACTGGCGTAAATGCTTTCGTCATAACGCACGAGGCCGTTATACATGGTGTCGGTCATGTCCACGAACCGTTGCGGAGGTGGGTTGGTGGCTTTTGCCAATGGGTAAACTTTGACCAGCTTCACCAGCGCGTTGCCCTTTTGCTCATCATCTGTCGAGTTGCTTGCCAGAATGGAGCGGATGCCCATGAAGGTGTTGTAGGTCTTGGAACGCACGGCGATATAGCCGGCAGGCACCTCGCCCGCGTGATCGGGAGGCAGAATTAAGAATTTGCCACCTTTGCCCTCGAAGCCGACATCAGTAAGCGGCACCTGCCAAGCATCACAAATGGTACCCAAGAAACTGGACCCGTTCGCTTCCGGCGGCAAGTCCAGAACGACCGGCCCATCGTCGTTTGTGTTGACGAAGACATAGAGGTAGCGAAGGCTCGTATTGGGAGTGAGCGACTGGTTCTTCCAGGTGCTCCCTTTTGGCCACCAAATTATGTCGCCGTTCTTTGCCTTGCCGTCCCGGTAGTAGGCCTGCCGCAGCGCGTCCAAGCCAATCATGGGCATGCCCCAGATCGCGGCATCGACAGCGCGGCGTTCCAGTGTTCGACGAGCGAGTTCTTCGGTGGAAAACTTCGGCGCGGTCTGCTGAGCGTTGGCTGGTGCGAATGCAACGACCAATGCAAAAGCCAGTACGGCGCCACAGAATTTGTGAGTGAGTGCTTTCATGGCGCTACTCTCACGACTGACTGCAAGCGTCGTATTGAACCAGATCAGCTTGGGAATGGCCATGCAAATACGGCCCGGGCGGGGAGTAGCCCCGAGTCCGCTTTGGGTCAAACTGAGACCTCAATCCGCCAGTGCGGCATGTCCGTTCTACCCCCAGGAGCAGACATTCCTCCGAACGGCAGCTTTGCGCCAGGAGCGGACCTTTCCGTCAGCTTTTGATGACCCAAAGCGGACACTCCGCGCTGGCAAGCGTTGTTCACACCTCCACATTCCGGCAACCCCTCCTTGACGCGAGATATAATCAAATATATGATGATAAAATATTTGATTATATAGAGCTCGACATGACACGCGCGCCCAGTCCCACCGAAAAACGGACACAAATTCCGGTGCGGCTCGCGCCGATGCCTCTGGCCCGGCGGTTTCAGCAGATTTGCACGACGGCGATGGCGGAGTCGCTTGAAGGCAACGAACTCACACCGCTTCAGTATGGGGTGCTCGCCTATGTGTGGGGGGAGCCCGACGTCGATCAGGTAGGACTTGCTTTGCGCGTTGGCATCGATCGCACCAACGCCGGACTACTCGTGGATCAGCTCGAAGCGAAAGGCCTGCTGGTTCGC
Source organism: Bradyrhizobium sp. AUGA SZCCT0222 (assembly GCF_018130205.1). Lineage (NCBI taxonomy): Bacteria > Pseudomonadati > Pseudomonadota > Alphaproteobacteria > Hyphomicrobiales > Nitrobacteraceae > Bradyrhizobium > Bradyrhizobium sp. AUGA SZCCT0222. The sequence goes on along the minus strand of NZ_JAFCLX010000008.1, from coordinate 37,048 downwards.
CGCCTCAGTGAGACGGACCGACGCGTTCGCCAGCTGCGCTTGACGCCGCGTGGCGAGGCGCTTCACCAACACCTCGCGCCGATCGTGCGCCGCGGCCAGGACACACTCCTCTCGGGCTTAAGCGCTGCCGAGCGCGACTTTTTCATCCAAATGCTGATCCGCGTGATCAACGCGAACGAAGTGCTTGCCCGCCCTGGCACGGGCCGAAAGAAGAGATCACCAGTAGCCGTATGAGGATGCTCCCATGCTCTGTTGGCTTCGAAAAGTCGTGTCCCCGCTCATTCTCGTCTTCGTCATTGTTGGCGGATCAAGGTTCGCGGTCGCCGAAAGCTGGCCGCAGCGTGCCGTTCGGATCGTCGTCCCCTTTCCAGCCGGAAGCGCAATCGACGTCGCAGCGCGCATCATCGGCGATGGGTTGGCCAGACGCTGGGGACAATCGGTTGTGATCGAGAACAAGCCCGGTGGAGAGACGATCATTGGCACAAGTGCATTTGTCTCCGCGCGCGATCAGCACGCGCTGCTCTACACTACGTTCGGGACGGTCTCCGTTCTGCCGCTCACAGCAGACAACCTGCCGTTCAATCCGCAAACCGACCTGGTCCCACTCGTCCCTACGGTGTCGGTGGTTGTCGCCGTATCCGTCACGAGTAGTCTTCCGGTGAAAACACTTTCCGAACTTGAAGCCCTCATCCGTTCGCGACCGGGCGAATTCGCATGGGCTTCCAGCCCAACATTGCCGCGCTATGTGTTCACGATGTTCCTGAAGCAACGCGGTCTCGAAATGAACTATGTTGGCTATCGTGACGCCTCCCAACCACAAGCCGATCTTGGGGAAGGCCGCATCCATGCCTTCGTCGCGGCCATTCCGACGTCGATGCCCGCGGTCGCTGCCGGAAAAGCGCGCTTTGTTGCGACCACCGAGCCGCAACGCACGACGATACTGCCCGAGGTCGCCAGCGCGGCTGAGGCAGGCTACGACGAACTCTCGTTTATAGGCGGCGCGGGCATGTTTGTGGGAAACGACATGCCGGCCAGCATCCGCGAGCGTGTCATCGCCGACGTCAATGCGGTGCTGTCAGACGCTGTGATCACCGGAAAACTAAAGGCGGCAGGCCAGCAAGTGATCGGTGGCGGCCCCGACGTGCTGAGGAGACTCGTGGAGCAGCAGGCGGCGCGTGTTGTCGAAATCTCGAGGTCGATCGACCTGAAGTCAGTCAGATAGACGGAAGGCACGCCGTGTCGGATGGCATCGTGTTCGCGGATCGCTTGCTGGACCTCCTCGGCGGACACCGCGTCACCGCCGCATTGTACACTGCCGTTGAGCTTGGGGTGGTCGAATCGCTCGCTGCCGGCGAACGAACCGTTACCGAGGTCGCCAATGAATGCTCGACCCACGCACCTTCAACCGATCGATTGCTAATCGCCCTGGTGGCGCTCGGCATCTGTCAATCGGCAGGCCCGAACCGCTATCGACTGACGGATATGGGCGCATGCCTCGCCAACGACGCGAACCATTCACTGCGCAATTGGGCGCTGTTCGAGGGAAAAATGCTGTCGCGTTCGTGGATGGGGCTTGCCGACTCTGTACGGAGCGGCAGAACGGCGGCCGAGCTGGTGGGAGCCGAAGGCGGACGATATGGACAAATGCATCGTGATCCCGAGGCCGCATCGGTGTTCGACGCGGCGATGGCAAACATGACACGCCTCGTCGCGCGTGATCTAATCGCAGCCGGCGATTTCAACAGCGCAGGCAGAATTCTGGATGTCGGCGGCGGCGCCGGAACATTGCTCATCGAGATACTCCGCGCCTGTCCCACAACGTCGGGCAGTATCCTCGATCTGGAAAGATGCGAAGCCGCTGCCCGGCGGGCCATAGCCGCCGCCGGCATGCAGTCGCGCGCAAGCTTCCTCACCGCGGATTTTTTTGCCGGCCTGCCTGCCGGCTTCGACACGCTCCTTCTCAAGAACGTGCTTCACAATTGGGACGACGAACACTGCGCCGTACTGCTCGCCAACTGCCGCTCAGCGCTGATAGATGCGGGCCGCGTCGTCATCGCCGAGCGCTTCTTGCCGCCGCGAGATTCTTCCAGCAGGTCCGCGTCGACGGCATTGGGCGACCTCAACATGTTGCGCGGGCCCGGCGGCCGCGAACGAACCGAAGCGGCCTATTGCGAGCTCGTGACCAGTGCCGGTCTTCACGTCGCGCACTTGTTTCCGGCGGGCCGATACGATTTGCTAATCGCCACGCGATGAGGAAGTCGCCCCACGGACTAGCGAAGCTCTTGACTGGAACATTGGAGGCCGAAGTCCGCTTCCCACTTCCCTTGATGGCACTTAGCAGACGTGGGCAAACCAGCGAATGACCGCTTTGCGCCAGAAGCGGACATTTCCGACTGATCTGCTTTTGATCCAACCGGATCTGGTGCAATATCGCCGGCTTTCACCGCACGCCTGAAAACGAGGACCCAGTTGCCGTTCGGCCTGGATGACGTCCACGGATGATCGCCGATTCAGGCAAGTGGGATATTCCTCGTAGGCCTGCATTCGAACCGGAACACACTCCACGATGCCGGCGGTACAGTCAGGCGCCAAACACCTTCGCGGACCGTTGCGGCTGGGCCGTCTTCTGCCCTCACCCGTTCCGGATCGTCCGCGGTGTTCGTCGCGTTCAAATCATCCGACTTCATGACGAAACTTTCGAGAAAATTGCTGAATTCGAAACCGCGCAAATTGATCCCGACCTCTATCGCCTGATCGAAATTCCGGTTGACGCAGAACAAGACAAGGCTGTTGCCGTCCTCGGCCAGTACGGCAGCGCTGACGATATCGGGAAACGATTCGCCATTGCTTGCCGCGAAGGTCCCGCAGGTCAGGCGCATGTCGAGGACGGTTCCCCGAGCCCAACGGGCCGCATGCTGGAACGGATAGAAGATCGGCTGCCGCCACGCCCGCCCCCCTGTCTCGGTCATGATGAGCCCGATGACGTTGACGAGTTGAGCCACGCACGCGGCCTTCACCCGATCACATCGGTTGATCAGCATCAGGAGAGCGCTGCCGAACACCAGGGCGTCCTCCATCGTGTAAATCTCCTCCAGAATGGCTGGCGCCTCGGGCCAACCCGGCTTGGTTCGTGTGGCGCGGTCACGGGTGCGATACCAGACGTTCCACTCATCGAACGAAAGCATGATCCGCTTCGGCGATCGCCGGCGGGCGGCCACGCCGTCAGCGACGGCGACGATCTCGTCGATGTAGCGTCCGACCCAATCGGCTTCGGCCATGAAGTCGCGGGATCTGTCACCGTGCTTGGAAAAATAGCCGTGGAGGGAAATGTACTCCACCACGTCGAAAGTCTCTTCTAGAACCACTCGTTCCCATTCGGCGAATGTCGCCATGCTGCGGCTGGAGGAGCCGCAGGCGACCAGTTCGATGTCGGGATCGAGCCAACGCATCAGTTTGGCGGATTCACGCGCAAGCGCGCCGTATTCCTGCGCGGTCTTGGCGCCGATCTGCCACGGCGCATCCATTTCATTGCCCAGGCACCAGAGCCTGACGTGATGAGGCGTCGGATGCCCGTGTTGATGGCGCAAGTCGCTAAGCGCTGTTCCGCTCTCGACGTTGCAATATTCCAGCAGCGCCCTGGCTTCGTCTGCGCCTCTGGTGCCGAGGTTCACAGCCATCATGGGTTCGATACCGCCCTTCGCGCACCAAGCCATGAATTCATTGGTGCCGAACGCATTGGTCTCGGTGCTGAACCAGGCCAGTTCCCGACGTCGGGGCCGCTGATCGCGTGGACCGACGCCGTCTTCCCAATTGTAGCCGGACACGAAATTCCCGCCGGGGTACCTGATCACGGTGACCCCAAGTTCGAGAACCAGTTCCAGTACATCTTGCCGAAAACCGTCATCGTCAGCGGTCGGGTGCCCCGGCTCGAATATCCCGCCATAGACACATCGTCCGAGATGCTCGACGAAACTGCCGAAGAGGCGGGGGTCGGTCTTTCCCACCACGAAGGCAGGATCGAGAACGATGACAGCTTCGGTCATGGATGATCCTTGTCACGCTTGTAAGCTTGGATGGTTCAGCCCTTGACGGCACCGATGGTGAGCCCGCGCACGAGATGGCGCTGAACGAACAGCATGATCACCACGATGGGCAGCATGATGCCGATGGCGCCCGCCGCCGAAATCGACCAGTCGCTGACGTCCTCGCCTCCGAAGGCGGCAATCGCGACGGGTAAGGTTTTGGTCTTGATGCCCGTCAGCACGAGGGCAAACAGGAACTCATTGTATGAAAGCAGCAAGCTGAACAGCGCCGCGACCGTGAGGCCCGGGCGAACCAGCGGCAGGATCACGATCCAGAATGTCTGCCAGAGATTGCAGCCGTCGATGGCCGCCGCCTCGTCGAGGTCGCGCGGAATCTCCAGGAAGAAACTGTACATCAGCCAGATCGTGAACGGCTGGTTGATCGCCACCAGCGCCAGGATCAGGAGCGGATAGGTGTCGATCATGCCAAGGAAACTGCCCATGACGAAGAATGGAATCGCCAGCAGCATGTGGGGAAACATGCGGATCGTGAACAGCCCGAACAGGACAGGGGAGGCGCGGCGCGGCGGCATGCGCGACAGCGCGTAGGCGGCCAGACTGCCGATCGGGACCGAGATGAACACCGTGCCCGCCGAGACGATCAGGCTGTTGATCAGGTAGTGCGCAAAGCCGCGATCGAGCCAGACCTGGCGATGGTACTCGAACGTCGGCGGAAAAAAAATGGTCGGCGGTATCGTGAACGCGTCCGCGGGGTTCTTGATGGACGTCAGGGCGGCCCAGATCAGCGGAATGAGGTTCATGACGGTGAAGACTGTCAGCGCTGCAAACAGCAGCGTCTGGTTGCGCACACGCGCCATTCTGCGTGCCTTCATGCGCTTCTCCGGTAACCGCGCTGCAAGATGTGGCTGAACGTCGCGATGATCGTGGCCACGATGATGAGCGTGATGATTCCGAGGGCGGACGCTTTTCCAACCTGCAACAGCTGAAAGCCGAGCTGATACGTGTACATCGTTACCGTCTCGGTGGCGGTGCCAGGACCGCCACCGGTCAGGACATAGACGGCGTCGAAAAACCGGAAAACGTCCATCAGCCGGACCGATACGGTGAAGACGATGACAGGTACAAGGGACGGCAGGATGATGTGGCGAATGAGACGCCAGCTATCGGCCCCGTCGATGCTCGCCGCCTCGATCTGTGCCTGGTCCAGCGCCTGCAGGGCGGCATAGAGCACCAGCATGACAAACGGCGTAAAGATCCAGGCGTCGGCGAGAATGACGCAAACCTTCGCCCAGTAGGGATTACCGAGCCAATCGGGTGGACCGATGTTGAAGGTCATCAACGTCGCGTCGATCAGACCCCAGTTCGATGTCAATATCCATTTCAGAAAAAGCGTCGCCACGACAGGCGTGATGATGTGCGGCAGGAACAGCAGGATCATGAAGACGCGCGCACTGAACGTCAGCCGGTAAAGCGCGAACGCGAGAATAAAACCTAAGGCAAATTCGACGCCGACGGAGCCCAGGGCGATAATGATCGTGGTCCATAGCGATTGCCACAGACGTGCTTCACTCAGCAGCTGAACGTAGTTCGCCAGCCCGACAAAGCGCATCTCCTTGGAGCCGAGATAATAATCGAACGTGCTTAGGTAGGCGGCATAGGCCAGCGGCCACAGCAGGACGAGCGCCATCAGCCCAAAGCTGGGAACAAGGAATAGCCACAGGCCGCGCTGCCAACGCATGACGGGAGATCTCTGGGGGAGGGCTCGGTTCGAGCGGCCGGCGTTCACACCGGCCGCTGATCCGAAGGACTATTTGTAGTAGCCGCGGGACTGCAGCAGTTCGGTGGTTTCCTTTGCAGCCATATCCAGCGCGGTCTTGACTTCCTTTTCGTTGGTCACGGCCTGCAGGATATACCGGGTGACGATGGCCCCTACGTCGAGAAAATCAGGCATCGAGGGAAATGGCTTTCCAACTTCGAGGGAGGCACGGGCAGCCGCATACCAGCGGTATTTCTTGTTGAGTTCCGCATCGCCAAGCACGGAAAGACGTGGCGGCATGGCCAGCTCCGCGCCCTTTTGCATGCTCTTTTGACCGGCCGCCGTTGCGAGCATTCTGAAGATCGCGTCCTTGTCCTTCGACGAATACTTCGAGATGGCATATCCATCGTTGGCGATGCGCTGACCGCCGCCGGGAGGCGCAATCCAGTTTATCTTTCCGACAAAGCGCGACTTCTTCTCGTCATCCATCGAAGCTGCACGCGTGAACCATTGCAGGCCCATGGCGGCAAGTCCCTGTTGCAGGTTGATAGTCGATTCGTCGTTGGCGGCGGAAGTGAAGCCGCGCGGCGCGAAGGCCGTCATCTGCTTCATCATGGTGATGGCGTTCACGCCAGCCGGCTGATTGAAGATCGGCTTCCAGTCCTTGTCGAACCAGCCCTCTCCTACCGCATTGAGGTACCAGTGCGATTCATTCAGGCAGCCGTCGACGGGCTTTAGCGTCATGACCGTTCCGGAGACGCGCCCCTGATGCAGCTTCTTCGCAGCTTCCAGATACTCCTGCATCGTCTTTGGAAGCGCCAGGCCGGCTTCCTTGAAGAGGTCCTCGCGATAGAAAAACATCTCCGTGTTGGTCAGGATCGGCATCGAGTAGATGCGGCCCTTGTAGCTGACCGATTCGATGATGGATTTGGGAAAGTCGTCGAGTTTGAATTCATCCTTGTGCTTCGCCCAGAGATCGTCCAGCGGTTCCAGCCAGCCGCTGGCCGCGAATTTCTGCATCGTGGTATCGTTCAGATAGGCGACATCGATGGCGTCGGAACCGGACGACATCGTGATCGAAGCCAGCTCGACTTCCTTGTCGATTGGCATCAGTTCGACCGAGACCTGTCCCTCGGGAAGGGCCTTCTTCATCTGGTCCGTATAGTATTCCAATGCCGGTTGACGATGACTGATGACACGGATCGGTCCGGCCGCATGCGCGCGCTTCACATAAGGAGCAAAGGCGGTTGCTGCGGCCACTCCGATCAGAGATCTGCGAGTGAGTGAGGTCCGGCTCATATTGCTTCCTCCCTTTCTTGTTAGAACGAACTAATATGAAATCTGGTCGTTCTCAAAACGAAAAACGTCAAATCGAGCCGCGTGGAAAGTCAAAATCGAGCCGGTCTCAAGATGCCGAGGCATCGATAGCCACGCCGCACCGCAACAATTGACGCCAGATATCATCCCGCGTCGACAGTATCCATTGCCACCCGTGTCCACGGGGCCTAGATGGTTACGTTCCGCCGACGGAACGCTTGCCGCCCGAGAAAAGTTGGATCGAACATCGTGGCGGATTGCTCCGCTCTCGGCGACGGGGGTCCAGGCGCCTTCTAAACGGATGGAACACGTGGCCCTGGCTTTCACCGACAATCCGCCGACTGTCCGCTTTGCGCCAAAAGCGGCCTGATGGCAGGAGACGCGATGCGCTTGCAATTATTAGCCCTTCCGGGTTGACGGGCCAATAGGCCCGCTCGTCAGCGGCCAGAAAGAGCACCACGTGCCACGCGGCCGGAAGATCAACTCTGCCGAAAATAAGGCCTGTCTTTGAGCTTCAGCATTACGATCGGGTAGGCCATCAAAGCCGCGCCACCGGCGATCGCGAGCCCTACCGTAGACCATTCCAGGGGAGCGTCGTGCGCTGCTTTCCACCAGACGGCTATTCCGGCCGGAAAGAACAGCAGCACGGCGGTGATGAGGCCCGGCGAAAACCGCCCGCCTTCCCGCACGAAGGGCAGGATGTGAAAGACTACGGCGTTGATCAGCATCAGCGATGCAAATATCAGTGGCGCCAGCGGCAGGGCCGGAGCCAGATGCGCCTGGGCGATGCCCATGGCGACGACGATCGCGTTCGTCACGTAGAAATCGCTCCACTCCACGGGCAGCTTGATGACCGCCCTCGCCCAGTCGCGCCAATTGAACGTATACTCTTCCATGATGTGCAGCGCGTACGCGACCATCGATAGCCAGGCCAGGGTTTGCAGTGTCATCGGTCTCTCACGTCATTCAATGGATGCTGATTTCAGGCATGCCGCCGCGACCACGCGATCACGGCGGCGGGTTCGATTCACATCCCGTACAGGATGTTCAGTTCGCCACTGGCACGAAGCGCGATGACGATGCCGTCGGAGGGCAAGTAGACATTTTGCAGCGTCGCGGAGGAAAGCTGCCCTTCAATGCGGAAGCCGTCGTTCAGCGGCCGATTGAGCTTTGCGTTGGCAGCGTTAAGCAGATTGTCACAGGCGATGCCATAATCGACATTCACCTTCGATCCGAGCTGCGCTGCGATCGGCTCGATCAGCGGAGCGAGGCCCTCGTCATCGGTCATGATGCCGACGTTGGACAATCTGATGGCACGACCATCCGCATCGGCCTGGATCGCAGCCGAGAGATAGACCCATTTGCCGGCGACCGCATCGGTATCGGCCGCCCTGGCGACGCGAAGCCCGATGACGAGTTTGCCCGACGACGGATAGACGTCGATGTCGCGAACCGAGATGCCTGGCAGCGGCGGCATCGCGGCAATCGCCTGCGTCAGCCTGTCCTTGAACATTCCATAGCCGATCCGTACCGGCAGGATGACGTCAAACGTGCCGGGGGCACTGATATCGTGATCGAGCGGCGGCAAGGGTGTTGCGGCCATCGCCGGCGGATTTTGTCCGACGATTGTCTCGGCTGTCCCGGAGAGTGCAATCGAGCCACGCAGCGTCCGCGAATTCGCCCGCATGCCGGCAAAGGATACGCTCTGCGGATTCATCTGCAGCCAGACGGCCGGACTGTCGGAAAGCTGGATCGGCTCGAATGCATGTCGCCATGCTGCGGCGGCCTTGTCCTGCAAGTCGAGGCGGCGCGCAGCAGAAAGTGCGTGTGAACGCACCACCGCCAGCTGTGATCGGATGCGAGGCTCGGCATATTTCGCCAGCGGAATCTCGTGCCCCATCACCCGCAAAACCGGCGGCTCGCTCCAACGGAATCCGTCGCTGAAATCGAGGTCGAGCGACCAGTCGCGGCCGAGCTGCGGACGGGCGGAAGCCTCGATCGTCGCGCTGGCTTCGGTCTCGCCATGGATGCGCGCGGTGAACCGGTTGGCGCCTTGCCCCTCGAGCGCGCCATGGATCGGGACCGAACCATAGACGCGGTCGCCGCGGCCATACAGCGAGACCGGGCCGGACCGCTCGACATAACCCCACACGTCGCAATTGGCGTTGACCTTCCAGAACAGCACGCGGCGATGCACACAGCTGATCTTCTCGTCGATGCTGGCGAGCCGCTGCGGGATATCCCGCTCGATATCGGCAGCGAGCGCCGGCAGGCTGAACTCGATCGACGCCGACAACCGCGAATGGGTGCTGAAGGGTGCGACCGTATCGGGCGCGAGCGGCGGCTTCCCAGCCGCATTGGCCGCCGGGGAAACGCCCACGAGGCCGAGCAGGGCAAGGCCGGCAAGCGTTGAGCGCCCGAAGGCTTTTTGGTTTTGGCGAACGCGCGATGTAAAAGCGGGATTCATGGAAAGACCTCGGTATTTCGTTGCTGGACTAAAACTGGTTTGATCGGTCTATTGCGCTGCGCCCTCGGCCAGCGTCGCTGCGGCAACGGCCTTGCCGCAATCATTGGGTACGGGGCGCCCCGCGAAGCGATCCATTATCCAGGACACCGCGGCATCCGCGCTGTCTTTGGCAACAAAGCCATGACCGACCCCGGGCACCCACATCATGGCGACCTCGCCGCCTGCCTTGCACTGCCGCTGCATGTAGCCGCGGGTAACTTCCGGCCGCACGATGTTGTCCGTCGTGCCCTGGGCCAGGAACAACGGGATCTGCGGCGCGAGCGTACCCGGGGTGTTGCGCATCGCCAGCGATCGCCATGGCTGGACGGTGGCGATGTTCGGCACCGACAGGAATTGCTGCTCAAGCGGTTTCTCGGTCTGCCGCCGCTCGAGGATGTCGAAGATCGATTCGATGCATTCATTGGAAAGCCGCTCAACGGTAGGCATCGCCTCGGGGAGGACCACCTTGTCGATCGGTGCGCCGTAGACGCGCGACCACGACCACAACGTCATCGCCGTCAGGTTCTTGCCGCCCGAACTCTTGAAGTCGTCGCCCATCAGGGTGACGAGCGAAGTCGCCGGTGCTGCCGCCGCGACGCCGACCAGGCGAAGTTCCGGCGCATAGGTTTTTGCGATTAGCCCGGTATAGAGCGAAGCCTGTCCGCCCTGCGAATGGCCCCATACGGCAAAGCTGTTGCCGTCGCCCACATCAGGCAGGCTCCGCGCGGCACGCACCGAATCGATCACTGCCCGCGCCTCACTGTCGCCGACGAGATAGGGATGCGGACCTGACGTCCCGAGGCCGGGATAATCGGTTGCGGCGACCACAGCACCCTGCTCGATCAATTGGCGCAATCCGGCCATTTGCTGAAAGACGAAGATTGCAAGCGACGGCGCGCAATGCGGCACCACGCCGGTGGTCGGGTGCGCCCAGGCCACGATCGGCCTGCCACCCGGAGGTACCGGCCCGGGCGGAACGATGATCACGCCCGACACGGCGATCGGCTCACCCTGCATACCGACGGATCGGTAGAGGACCCGATAGGCTTGCGCGCCCGCAGGCGCAAACATCATCGGCTCGGAACGGATCAACGAACCGGGAGGCCCGGCGAGTTCCTGCGCCGTCGCATGGTAAAATGGCGTTTGCGCATGGGCGGCGCCGGTCAGAAGGCAGAGGACCGCAGATAGCAGCACGACGAGATAGTTCGTGACGCGCAAGCAGCCGGCACTCAATTTCACGGGAACGTTCATGGTCGCGCCTCATTGCTCGCCGGAGCGGAGCTGTGTTGCTCTGCGGTATGTTTCGTGGCCGCCATGATCGGGGAACATGACCTCGTGGCACGGCTCACTGAGCCTCGCCTCGTTGCCTTTCAGGCAGGTGACGATCTCGCCGACATCAGGGATATAGCTGCCGCAGAGCCGGAACACGTCCGGCCGGCATGCGTTCTGCTGTTGCATCGAGCCTTGCGCGAAGGCCGCACCACCACCGCCGATCGTAAACGCAACCAGCGCAACGCCAATCAATTGAAGCGAATTCCGATACATTTCCATCTCCTTTATTAAATCGTGATGTTTCCGTCACGCACCCGCATGGATGCGATGTTCCGCCTCCCGGATGCGGGAATGCCGATCTAGATCACCTGATAGGCAAACAATGTCGCGACGAGCGTGATGCCGACCAGGCCACAGAGAAAGATGACGTCGGCCAGGCGCTCGATGCGAATGCTCAACCGCGCCCGATACGACCAGCGTATCGACAGATACGAGGTCATGGCGCTTGCAAGAAACATCACCGCCACAAGTGCTGCGTATTCATCGACATGCGACGCGCCATGTTTGGTCGCAGCGAGCTTCACCAGCCCGATCAGGGTGGTGCAAACCCCGATCATCGTGCCCGACACCGGCAGGATGTGAGATGACAGGCTGTCGCTGCGGGTTCGGACGGCTATTCGATTGGACATGATGCTTGCTCGACTTGCCGCCAACTTGTGATCGCGATGCGCCGGAAGGCGCACCGCATGTTCGGTGTGGAACGCTCAGGTCCACTCGCCATTGGGCAACCGGCCATGAAACGGCGTGTTACGGCAGTGACCATACGGGCCGCGCCATGAACCGGGAGGGCAACCGTTTCCGTTGCTCGGCTTTACCTTCCATTCACCATCGGGCAGCCGGCCGTAATAGGGCGTGTCGCGGCAATGACCCCACGGACCGCGCCAGGCTTCGGGGCCGCAGCCGTCGGACACCGGAACGATCATCGATCGATCGACGCCGTCTCGAGATTTTCGGCGTTGGCGGGCATTGCGCTCGACAGCGCGAGCGTTGCCGCAAACGCCAGTACAACAGATTTCAACATGGCAATCTCCTTTTGCTTTGGTTCAGGGGCTGTGAGGGGGACAGTAAGCTGCGCTAGAAAGACGACGCCCTCGCCAGCGCAGCGGAATAGATCGGGATGCTCATCCGTTCGATCGCGACCTGCTGCTGCGCACCGAACACATCCCGCTCATCCATCGAAGCCGATATGTTCGGACGGTCGATGGAAATCTTGATCGCGTTGCAGCTATCGACGAAATAGCTGCCGACCACGCTCTCCGGCCGCACCCCGAGAATCTCGGCGACATTGCCGCGGGTGAATACGTTGGCGTGCAGCGCGGCCTCGTAATTCTCGCCCGACGTGAAGATGATGTCGAAGGTCAGGCGGTTGATGCCGGCGTCCTTGCTGCGGATGACGACCGCCATGTCGAGCAACGGATGCGAACCGATCGGAGCCCCCATTGGCGGATGATCCGCGATAAGCGACAGTGTCCGGCCGTTGACATTGCCGCGGTAGTCGCGGTCGCCGATGTCGAAGTAACGCGGACGTTCCGAGCCCTGCTCCGTCCAGTCACCTCCGTTGGCCGCAAAGTAAGTAATCGGGAACATGGTGTTCTTGATCACGTCCTCGTTCTGCAGCAGGTGATAGAGCGACCAGCCGTAGGCATCAGGCGCATCGAGGCTGAACAGCGAGCCGGATTGTGGCTCAGCAAGACCCTTGATCCGGTCGATTTCCTTTTGGTGACGCTGGGCCAGCTCTGCCGGATCAGGGTCGACGGTGCGGAGCAGCGCGACGGGATGCGAGGCGTCCGCGTCGGTTATGACGAAGGTCGCGTTCTCAAGCGCGTCCGGAAACTCATCTGCGATCAGCTTGAGCACGGCGGCCTTGATCGCCGCATAGTTCTCGAAGAACACGGGATCGCGTGTTCCACTCGGCACAATGGCACCGAACGTGCTGTCCTCACGCGAAAAGCTGACGAGATTGGGCGACAGCGGATAGGCAATATTGCCGGCGGTCGCCTTTCGGCCGGGATAGCCGTAGTGAATGAGATAATGCGTCAACAGGCTGGCCAGCAGCACAGCGGCTTCGTGGGTCTTGGCCGTCGTTTCAACGATGATGCCCAATTCGCGCTCCACGCCCTCGACCGGCTGCAGCTGCACGCCATTGCGGCCATAGAGCAGGACATCCGCCGGTATCTTCGACAGATCGGCCGGATCGATATGGATCAGCGAAACCTTTCGCGATCCGAGCCGGCGCGATCCTTCGAGCTTGATTGAGCACGGCCATGGCTTTGAGGAATGGACAAAGCGGCTGTTGCGAATTCCGGCGCTGCGACTGTCCCGGGAAAAGAACTGCGTCTTCTCCATCGCCAGAATGCCTTCCGGATAGTATTGCAGCTGGGGATGGCTTTCCTCATAAAGCGAATGCGCCGCAATTGAATAAGCCGTGCAGCGACGGGCTGGATTCGGCGCGGTAAAGGTCGCAGAGCCGTCGTCATAGACTTCCGCCACCAGACAGTCCGACGGTGAACCGGGATCGCAAGCCAGCGCGCCGCACTCCAGGACATGGCCGACATGGTAGGCCAATCCCGGATCGATATTGCGCCGGATCATGTCGGAAGCGAACAGTGCGACGTCGCAGCTCCGGCCGGCAAGGATGTACTGGGCACCACTCTCAAGTGCCGTGATCAGGGGATGAATTCCCATCTGGCCGACGATGGTACTGTCGCGCAACGCGTCTTCATCGAGATCTGGACCGGCTCCGGTGGCGCGCAGCGCACCGGCACGAAATTCTTTGATGACGATCTCTGGATCGAGTTCGGAGCGGATCACCGCGACCTTGGCGCCATTGATGCCGAGCTCCGCGAAAACTTCCTTGGCGATGCGGATCATCCAGTCGAGATTGCGGTCGCCTCCGGCCATCCCGCAGCTGCCGAGAATCACCGGGCAGCCGATCCTTGCACCGGCTTCGACCATATGACGGAAATCGAGCTTGACTGCCTCGCCCTCGAAATATTCGGTGCCGGTGCCGAGGTAGTACGGGCCGGCATCCATCGAGCCGGCGTCGCAGATGATGGCGTCGACCTGCCCTTGCAGGGCCGCTTCCAGCGACTCCTTCGGGTAGCCATAGCCGAGTGCGCCACAGGCCGAGATAACACGGTAAACGAGCTTTGGCATTGAAGTGCCCCTTGATCGACTAGGGCAATCCGGAATGGTTCGCCGCCAGCGCAGGCGGACAAATGATCCAAGCCGAGTTCAAAAACAAATATGGCTTCGATATGCAGGTATCGGCGCCCGATATGGCCGGTCGCGTCATCAAGCGGTTGTGATGTCCCTTCGATTGAACCTTTCCAGGCTCAGCCCGAGGCCGAACCACGCGCTGGCTGCCGCCCGCATCTAACAGTTTGCAAAACCTTCCACGATATCGCGACAACTTTGCAGGTGCGGAGCCGCCTGCCGTATGCAAAATTACGGACCGGCGGGTCCGCCGTCGAAGGGGGCGGGAAGATGGCTTTCAAGCCCGAAGAAGAAAGCGGCGGAGAAGCACGCGGTCATGCAGTTTCGTCATCTGCGCTATTTCGTGAAGGTCGTCGAAGCCGGCAGCTTTTCGCGCGCGGCTGCAGATATACATGTCGCACAACCCGCGCTTAGTCAGCAGGTCGGAGAGCTTGAAGATCGGCTTGGCTTTGTCTTGCTGGACCGAAGCTCGCGCGGCGTGCGCCCGACCTCCGCTGGCGAGATCGTGTTCCGCGAGGCCTCCGAAATCCTTCGCCAGCTCGAGCAGCTTCCCGGCATTGTACGGTCGAGCAGCGGCGAGGTTGAGGGCATCGTCAACTTCGGAATCACGGTAGCGCTTGCGGGCGGCATCGCGGGCCCTGCCGTCGCGGCATGCAAGAAAGCCCTGCCAAAGGTGACGTTGAAGTTCTCAGACGGCGAAAGCGACGAGCTTCAGGCCAGGATCGAGGCGCAAACACTCGACATGGCTCTGGTCTTCGAAGATCACTTCGTGCCGAACTTCTCACGCCATCCCATTTTCCGGCAACGTCTTTACCTGGTGGCACGTGAGCCACTGGCAGGGTGCCGGGGGGTGGTCCCCCTCGAGCAGGTCGCTAAACTGCCGCTCGTCCTCCCGCCACTCCCCAGGCACCGGCGTGCCGTCATCGACCGCGCCTTTGCGCAGGCGGGGCTGACGCCAAACATCATCGCCGAGACCGATGCCGGGCTGAGCGAGCTGTCCGCGGTGCGCTCCGGGGTCGGATGTTCGATCTACAACGCCGGAACCTTTGCCAACGTCTATCCGGGCGCTTTCGCCGAGCCGCTGCTGATCGAGCCGCCGATCTTCCTCACGTGCTCGCTGGTTTCCTCAAGCGATTTCCCGCTCACGCATGCGGGCGAAGCCGTGAAAAAAGTGTTGATCCGCTTCGTGGAGGATCAAATTGCAGGGAATACGCGGCCAGGCGCGGAGCTGATCACATGATGCAGTACCGCCACCTGCATTATTTCGTCAGCGTGGTCGAGGCGGGCAGCTTTTCGCGCGCGGCATCGACGATCCACGTTGCACAGCCGGCGCTCAGCCAGCAGATCGCGCAACTCGAAGAGCAACTCGGCGTGAGCCTGCTCTTGCGCAGTGCACGTGGCGTTCGCCCGACCGCCGCGGGTGAGGTGCTGTATCGCGAGGCGTCTTCCATTCTGAAACGGTTGCAGCAACTTCCCGGCATCGTGCGGTCCGGCACCGGGACGGCAAAGGGCGTCGTCCGGCTCGGGATGTCGTCAACCTTCGTGACGACGGCGCCCGCGGCATTCATGGAGCAATGCAAGGCGTCGCTGCCCGATGTCGTGCTCAGGATGGCGGTCTCCGACAGCCCGACCATCAAGCGCCGTGTGACCGAACATGAACTCGACCTTGGGTTGGTGCTGGAGGACGAGCTTACGCCGACCTTAGCACGCATGCCGCTGTTCAGGCAGCGGCTGTTTCTGATCCGTCACCAGGCGGCGTCAAAAGGCAAGCCAGTGCAGCTTGCCGACCTTGCAGCGCTGCCGCTGATCCTGCCGCCTGCTCCGAACATGACGCGCACCGCGCTAAATCGCGCTTTCGCAACGGCAAAGCTCACGCCGAACGTCGTAATGGAAGCCGACGTCGTGGCAAACATCATCGCGGCGGTCCGTGCGGACGTCGGCGGCTCGGTGCTGCCGAGGGGCGATCTTTCCGACATGTCGGGCGACGATCTCGGCGCGCCCGAGGCAATCGAACCGCCGGTTTATCTCACCTGTTCAATCATCTCGTCCGGCAATTTTCCTTTAGCCAATGCGGCGGACGCGGTGCGCGATCTGTTGACCCAGTTCGTCGAGACCACCCTGCACCAAGCGCAGGCACCCGGCGTCGAATGGATCGACGGCACGCCAGCCAAATCGCGAAACACTTCCCGCATATCGCGGTAATATTTTTCAGTTTCTCTGCTATTTGCCTAAGCGTTGTCGGCGCCTGATCGAATGTCCGCTTCGCGCCAGAATCGGACGTTCAACCCAAGTCAGCTTTTGACCCACAACAGACTTCGCATAATGACCCGCGGGGTCGATTATTCATGTGTTTGGAGTGGCTTTCCTCTCGCAAAGTGTTAGAGTTCCGAGGCATCGATTGCGCGCGTTCTTAGCAGGCCGCCATGCGAAGCCCTGATTGCACCACCTGTGTTGCGCGCGCGGTTGCCGGTGTGGCCGGGAGCAGCCTCATTCTCGCCGCCAGCTCTGCCATAGCGCAACAACATCATCATCCACCGCACGATCAGGCCATCCATGAGCGGTTTTATTCCACCGGGATGATGCCAGACAAACGCACCGTGCCATGTTGCAGCAACCAAGACTGTTCGCCGGCAGAATCTAGGATTGAAGACGGTAATTGGGTTGCTCGCAAAGTCGGCGAGGACGGCTCTTGGACCGTAGTTCCGCCGTCTAAAATCGAGCATGATCGCGAGAGTCCTGACGGTCGCAGCCACCTCTGCAGTCGGCGAGTCCCATGGATTTTGAAGCTTGGCTTGGGGGAGGTCGTGTTTTGCTTCATTCCTGGGACAAGCTTCTAATCGGAGTCGACGCTGAACGACAGGATGCACATGCTGCGGCGGGAATTCCTCGTCATGATGGGACTTCCAAAGCTCACTGAAATAATAAACCTTGCCGGTTTGACCCAACTCGGCAATCAAGAGGCGGTACGGACCGAACGGCGGGGGAAGGGCGATGGGCAGCGCGCGACCTTTTATGGCGGCAATCGGCATCTCGTTCATTGCCGCAGGGTTTCCGGCCCGGCAGGCCACCGCACAGCAAGCCATTGCATCGACGGCAGAAACACTTGCCAAGCTCTCGGCGACAATCGCGGAGCAATACCCGTCGGCCAGGGCGCTGGTACTGGCGCGCGGCAATTGCATCCTTCATGAATACTACACCTCCAATCCGCCCGATGCGCAATGGCCGATGTATTCGGTGACGAAGAGCGTGTTGTCCATTCTCGTCGGCATTGCCATCGACAAGGGCCTGTTGCGGCTGGATCAGAAGCTGACCGAACTGGCTGCCGAAGCGACGGAAGGAACCATTGATCCGCGCGCGGCCGATATCACGCTGCGCGACCTCTTGACGATGTCGTCGGGCTTCGCTCCGCACGAGACGGCAGAGGTGCCGGGTATCTGGAATTCCAGCGTCTGGATGATCAGGCGCACGGTCAAGTATCCGCCGGGGACGCATTTTTATTATGACGATGAGGGCACCAAGCTGATTGCGATCATCTTGAGGCGTGCGGTCGGCGGCAACATTGCAGAGTTTGCCAGGAACGAACTGTTCGCGCCGCTGCAGATCGATCGCTACCAGTGGGCTGTCGATGCGGATGGAAACCTGCCCGGACATATCGGCCTCTCATTGACCGGCAGGGACATGGCGAAGATCGGCCTGCTTTACCTTCAACAAGGCCGGTGGCGGGAGCGGCAGCTGATATCGCGGGCCTACGTCCTCGATTCCACGCGCAAGCACATCGACGGCGGTGAGCCGATCCACGCCGGTTACGGATACCTGTGGTGGACAAGGCCGACACGCGACGGGTCGCCGGCCTATTTTGCTTCCGGCTCGCAGAGCCAGCTCATTGTGAACTT
Organism: Bradyrhizobium sp. AUGA SZCCT0222; assembly: GCF_018130205.1. NCBI lineage: Bacteria > Pseudomonadati > Pseudomonadota > Alphaproteobacteria > Hyphomicrobiales > Nitrobacteraceae > Bradyrhizobium > Bradyrhizobium sp. AUGA SZCCT0222. The sequence continues at coordinate 18,985 of NZ_JAFCLX010000008.1, read as the reverse complement.
TCCGGACCGCAACCTGGTGATCGCACTGGCATCCGCCTCTTCCCTTCCCGGAGGGGCCACGAAGTTTCTCAACGAGGTTGTGATGCCCGCAGAGGCGGCGCTGCTGGCGGGAGCAGCGTGTGTCGGGCGCCTCGATCAGTGACGGGAGGTGCAGCCGCTCAAGAACGTGAATTCCGTTGGCGGCATGTCTGCAATTGGCAGATTTTGTTGCAAAAGTCGGCTGTTTACGATGGACAGTTCGGCTACTTCGCTAGGGGCGACCGGCTTTGATCCGCCGGCCCTGACGCTCTCCCAACTCGAACGCTACGCGACACACAGAGCCTGAGCGGGTGGTGGACGAGCGGCGAGCGACGCGAGCCGCCGCAGGTTCTGGGCGATGGCAGCAAGAACAAACTCATCCTGCGCGCCTCGTGGTCCACGCAGTCGAAGCCGACCGAGCTTCAGGATGCGCTTCAGGTGCGCGAACCGCATCTCGATCTTCTTGCGCTCACGTCGTGACTTCTCAAAGCCTTCGGTATCAGCAAACGACCGGGCAACGTCTCGGGCGCGTTCATGGATGTCGCGCGGGATCTTGCGCGATGGGTCTTTTGGACAGCACTGCGGTTTGAGTGGACATACATCGCAGTCGAGTTTGCTGGCGCGATATAGAAGTGTCTTGCCCTCGTGCACCGTGCCGCTCGTTCCGAGCTGCTTCCCACCCGGGCAGTGGTAGACGTCGCTGGTCGGATCATATCGAAAGTCGCTGCGCGAGAAGGTGCCGTCATCTCGCTTCGACTTGTCGAACACGGGGGTATGTGGCGCGATGCCCTTCGCCTCGACCAGCCAGTTCAGCATTGGAGCAGCCCCGTAAGCGGTATCCCCGACAAGCCGCTCCGGCTTGAGACCAAAGCGCTCCTCCGTTCGCTCAATCATGGTCCTCGCCGCTCCGACCTCGGCCTGGCGAATGGAGCGGGAGGCCTCGACGTCAACGATGACCCCGATACTTCACGTCGATGAGATAATTGTCGGAGTAAGCGAAGAATGCTGGTCCCTTGTGCGCCCGGGTCAACTGGGCTGCGGGATCGGACGGCGAGACGAACTTCGGAACAACGTCACTGGCCGCACCCCACGCCGTATCGTCGAGGGTCGCCAGATACTCCTTCACCGCGCGACTTGATCTCGCCGGATCACGATCCCTGCGCCAATCCTGACCTGCGATTGAGCGCTGCTTGTTGGCGTCGGCTTGGATCAGGCTCGCATCAACGGCGAAGCCTTCGCCGCCAACCAGACCGGCCGCGATGCACGCCTCGACGACCCGCTCGAACACCCGGCGAAAAATATCCCCCTCGCGAAAACGCTCGTTCCGGGCACGCGAGAATGCCGAATGATCCGGGACAGCATCCTCAATAGTCGAGCTTGCAGAACCAGCGATAGGCCAGGTTCACCTGCACTTCACGACAGATCAATCGCTCCGAGCGGATCGCAAACACATACCCCACCACCAGCATCCGGATCATCAGTTCCGGATCGATCGACGGCCGCCCCATCGACGAATAGTGAGGTGCAAGTTCGTTGCGAAGCCAAGACAGATCGAGCGCAGCACCGATCTTCCGCACCAGATGATCTTCGGGGACTGCGTCGCCAAGATGAAACTCGTAGAACAGTTGACCTTGGTCACTCTTCAGACGGCCCATCATGGATCGACCTCGCCGAGATTCGCGTCAACGTAACGGAATCACGGTTCGTCGCCTGCCTCAACCGACTTTTGCGACAAAATTGGCACTTAGCCGACATCGTCAGTGTCACGAATGTCCGCTGTGCGCCAGAAGCTGACATGCATTCCAGATCGGCTCTTGAACCCAAGACGGACTCCCGAGTAGTCGCGTTATTTTCCCGTGTTCATGAAATCGATAATCTCGCCGGTCAGGCGCGTATCCGCTGTGTTGATCGAATACACTTCCGACATATGACTATGCTGCGGCAACATGACTGCGCGCGAACATCCGCTCAGCCGCTTGCAGCTCGCCTGCTTTAAGAGTTCGAATTGCTGCACGAAACCGGGCGGATCCAGTTCCGCAGCAACCACCATCAGTGGCGTCTTGGTCGTCAGCAATCCCGACAGCGAGGATTGCTCGGCATGCTGTGAGGCATTGGTGCCGAAATAAACCCGGTAATCGTTGACCGATGTCGCCGGCATATCGTAGATGCCTGATACAAGTATCGCACCGGCAAGACCACCGCCTTTCACCTTATGAAATTCCGGGCGCGACACGTAATCGGCAACGTGCACCGCGCCGGCGGAATGGCCCATCATATAAATGCGTGCGGGCTCTCCGCCACGCGCGCCAATATTATCTGAAACCCATTGAACCGCCGCGGCCAAATCTTCCGCTCCCGACGGCCAAATGGCGTTAGGCGCAAGCCGATAGATGGCATTGATGCCAATGTAGCCATTTCGGACCGCCCATAGCATGACGTTGTCGTTGAAGGGGCTGCCGGAGGCGCGTTTGGGGCCTCGTACGAAACCGCCGCCATGGATATAGATCAGGATTGCCCGAGGCGAAGAACGCGATTCCGGTGCAAAGACGTCCAGCAGATTGCGATCGTCCGCACCATACTTGATGTCCCGCTCGATCTTGACGCCTTGGTACGGCTCTTTTTCCTGCAGCGGCGCATAGACATCTCCGGTCTTTGACGCATCGACGACCCGGCCGAGTTGCTGCAGCTTGGCAGCGACTTCCTCCGGCATGGGACTTTGCTGGGTCGACGCGGGTTGAAAGCAGGCCACGACTAACGTTACGGCGACAACAGCTGATTTAAGCCACACCATGCGGAAGCCCTTCGTTTTTGCTTTTGCTTGTCCGATCATATCGATTGCAAGTGGAATGTGCATGCGTCGTGCCTTTGACCCGTTTTGAACATCGCCCCGTGAGCAAAAAGCTTCCAATCGGCATCGCTCCACTCCTTAGCGATGTACACACCTCGTAAGCGCTCTTCGGCGAAGCTTTCCATTGAGAGGCGTCAGTGAACTGACGACCTAATCGTGCTCTGAAAACAACACTTCAGAATTGAAGTGATTCCTGATTGACCCAACATGCCGATAAGCTCGGTTATTCGAGGAAAGCCGAGAACTGATCTTCGCAAAATCGCTTCAGTGAACACTACAGCAACGCCGCAGCGGCCTGCTCCACGTCGTACTGAAATATCCATCCTGCCGCCGACATCCATTTGCCCATGCGCCGGTTTCGCTCCGCCACATCCTCGCTTTCGGATCGATAGAATCGGCCCGCGTCACGCGAGGCGGCTTGCACCCGGCTGGTGTGTCCAAATCGCAATTGCTCATAGGCTTTCAGCCGCACCGGAACGTCCGCCGGCTTTGCATCTTCAAGCAAAACAGCCAGCGCAAAACCGTCTTCGATCGCCTGCCCGGCGCCCTGGCCAAAATGCGGCACTACCGGGTGAGCGGCATCCCCGAGCAGCGTCACCCGCGCCGTCGACCAGTAGGGCAATGGCGCCCGATCGTAGATGCCCCAGCGAAAGGCTTCGTCGAGCGCGGCGATCGCTTCCACCACAGGGGCGTCCCAACCGACATATTCAGCGGCCAGAGCTCTGAGATCCCCAGGTGCCGACCACGACTCTTCCGACTCGAGGTTGGTTGGCACGAAAGCGACGATGTTGATCACGCGCCCCTGTGAAATCGGGAAGCAAATGAAGCTCCGGCCCGAGCCCATCCACATATTCAATCCGCGAAGGTCCTTCGCCCATGAAAGTTTCTCCGACGGGACCAAGCCTCGGTAGGCCATGATCCCTTCACTTGTCGGATGCGCGGTCAGCCCTATCTCGCGCTGCACGACCGAGTGGATACCGTCCGCTCCTATCACGACGTCCGCACGGGCGGTAACGCCATTTCCGAAGGTAAGCCGGACACCGTCTTCCGTTTCCCTCACCCCGGTACAATGATGACCATAGCGAACCACAGCGTCCGCTTGCGCATCATTCAGCATTTCCAGCAGCTCCACGCGATGGACCTGGTAGGTTGTACTATCGGCAGTGGCTATCGGCGTTGGAACGGGTTCGCCGCGCGACGTCCGCAGTGAAATACCGACGCTCCTGGTGTTGATATTCTCGAGCCAGTCCCGGAGTCCGATGCGCTTGAGCAAGCGCACTGCATTGGGATGAATGGAAACCCCGGCACCGAGCTCGCGGGGTGAATCCGCCCGTTCGAAAACCGTCACGCCCAGGCCACGCGCCCTTAGGGCAAGGGCAGCGGTCAAGCCACCGATCCCGGCTCCCACAATAGCGATTTGAAGTTTGTTGGTCATTGCGTCCGTCCGAAAAGGCGAGCATCGCCGTCATCGTCGATCCGTCTGCGCGTTTTAACGAGACGCCGGGCTGTCAGCGGGGCCGCCAACAATATCGCCGAACAGCACCCATTTGGTGCCGTCGAAGCGCGCCATACTGGCCCGCCGCCATGCGACGCGGCTGGTGGGCGAGATATTGATCGTCACGCCGTCAAGGAACGCGGGCAGTTGCAGATCGCGCACGTTGGTGGCCTGCTTCAGCAGGTTATCGCGCGAGAGATCGTCACCGCATCTTTTCAGCACTTCGACGATCATTTTTGCAGTGGCATATGCGAAGATCGACTCTTCCATCATTTCGCCAGGCGCCCATTGCTTCATGAAAGCCCGATACTCTTTCACGTCCCGATCGTCGTCCCAAAGCGGGTTTTCAGTCGACTTCAGCCAGACGGCTGTTACCGCGCCGGTCGACGCTTCTAACCCCGCGGGCCGAAGTACGCTTGCAATAACGCTGGCGCCGGAAAGCAGCACATGCTGAACTTTCCATCCCAGCTCATGGGCTTTGCGGATCGACTGCGCGGCGAACCGTGCATTGGATGCGTGGAATAGGGTATCGGCACCAGATGCTTTCAGAGCTACAATTTGCGAGTCGATTGTGGGCTCATTCACGTCGTAAGCCGCCTCCCTCACGATCATGGTCGAGGCCTTGGCTCCGAGTGCCGCCTTGAACCAGCCCAGATTGCCTTTTCCCAGGTCGTCGTTCTGGTAGATCACCGCGATCCTCGCGTCCGGCTTCGATTTCAGCAGATATTCCGCATAGATGCTGGTTTCGGCCGGCTGAGACATCATGAACGTTGTGGTCCACGGCAAATTGTCGGGGTCGTCGAGCTTCGGCGTACTTGCCAAAACCAGTATCTGCGGCACACCTTTGCTGTTGAGGTATTTTGACGTAGCGAGATTTGTCGGCGTTCCGATCGATCCGACCACAGCCAGAACCTCGTCGCTTTCGACCAGCTTGCGCGTTTGCTCGACCGTCTTGGGCGGCGAGAAGGCGTCGTCGAGTGAGATCAGGGTAATTTTCCGGCCATTGATGCCACCGGACTCGTTGATCTTCCTGAAATAGGCCGCCTCAATCCTGGCGAAGACGCTCAGCGACGAGAGCGGACCGCTATAGGGCGCGGTTTGCCCGATCTTGATTTCGGTATCGGTAACGCCCGGGCCGTAGTTTTTTTGCGCCACGGCATCGGACGAAAAGCCGACCGAAAGCGGGATCGCGGCGGCCGCGAAGATCATTGAAAGCTTCATGATGCAAGCCCTATAATCTCGAAGATCTCGAGGCCCTGAACGCACGGCCTCGGGACGTTTTTGGAGCATATTACGAGGCGCGTCCCGAAATTGTTCCGAAATTTTCCGAAAGTATCCTGGCGGCCGGAAACCAGATGAGCCCATCTCGTCAGACGATAGTCATCGGAAGCCATGCGGTTGACCTATCCCGCGAGGCACTGATCGATTCCGGCGGCTTTATTGTTCCGCTGCGGCCGCGAGCCTGGCTGGTGCTCAGGTTTCTCGCGCTTCATGCCGGGCGGCTGGTAGGCAAGAGCGAACTGATGGATGAGGTTTGGACCGACTGCGAAGTAACCGAAGATTCTCTCGTCCAGGCGATTGGAGACATTCGCAGAGCTCTGGGCGAGGCTGGGCGAACAACACTGCGCACCTTGCCGCGCCGCGGATATATGCTCGTTCCCGACGAGAGCAAGCCCGGAACTCCCCCGCGGGAAGGATTGGCCAGTATTGGTGATCGCCTGAGTGCGAGGGCCTCGAGGCGCTTTGTCGGGAGACAGAGCGAACTCGCCCTCCTTCGCGAGGCGATTTCGCCGAACGAGCCGGGTATGCCGCTGTTTTTGTTGTACGGTCCAGGCGGCATCGGCAAGACAACCCTTTTGGAGCAACTGCGAGCAGAGGCTGCGCTCAACGGGACCGTCTTTGTGAGAATTGACGCCACGGGCGTATCGCCCGAACCAAACGCCATGCTGGCTACCCTGTCGACCGCTCTTGGCCTGAACGAACCCGCAGGCGCGATTGAGGAATTGGTGGCGGGATTTTCAAAGCACCGCAGCGTGCTGATCGTCGATTCCTTTGAACACCTGGAACCGATGAGCGGCTGGGTACGCGACACGCTGTTGCCAGCGCTACCTTCGCAAGTCACCGTTGTACTGGCCGGCCGCCGAGTGCCTGACACGCGCTGGACAGCGCACCCGCTGTGGTGCGACGCCATGCACTGCATCGGCCTGGATTCGCTCTCGCAGCCGGAAGCCAGCCGTCTGCTGGATGCTCATGGCGTTGCCGCCGGCGCGCATTCCGGCGTGCTTGACCTCTGCCACGGCCACCCGCTTGCGTTGGTGCTAGTTGCCGACGAGGTACGGCGGCTTGGCCGAGTCCCTACGGAATTGGGCCCGGATCTAGTGCGCGCGTTGACTAAGCGTTGTGTCGCACAAGCGCCGACAGCGCTGCACCGCGCTGCGCTTGAGGCATGTGCTCGCGCGCGTACCACGACGGTCTCCTTGCTGTCAGAAGTGGTTGATGCATCGAGCGCGGTCATGCTGTTCGAGTGGCTTCTAGAGCAGAGCTATGTCAGCGCCGTTCCGGAAGGAGTTTGGCCACACGAGCTTGTGCGTGACGCCATCGATGAGGAGTTGCGCTGGCGAGACCCGGAGGGTTCGCGCGCGCTTCAACACGCCGTCAATCGGCACTTGATCCGGCAGTTGCAACGCGGCTTGAATATCCAGCACAGCATCTTTGAATTGCAATACATCGAGCGCCGCTCCTCCGTGATGCAGCGCTTCTTCAACTTTGCCGCGCTTGGCAGCATTTCGGTTAAGCCAGCGGCAGCGGCCGACGCGGACGGCATCGCGCGCTTGCGGGATGCGGGATTACCGCCCGCCGAACGCAGGCTGTTCGATCACTGGCGCCACCACAAGGCAACGCGGATTCTGACGGCACACCGCCGATACGGCGAATTGTGCGGAGTTACTCAGATCCTCAGGCTCGATGGATTGGACGAACAAAGTGCTGCCATCGACCCGGTGGTATCCGCCGTCCGGGACGTGCTGGGGCAAGAACTGATGGATGGATATACCTCATTGATGTCCAGGTTCACGGTGCCTGAGGGCGAACGGCGCGGACTGAATCCGGCGATGAACGCATTGCAGAACAGCCACTACATGCTCTGGGCCACCGAGCCGAACTTACGATTCTATGTGGTGGCGCCGATCTACCCCGATCATTTTGCGCCCTTGCTGGAAGGTACCCGCTTCCGGCGCCTCGCCGGCTGTGACCGTGTCATCGACGGGATCCCGATCGGATGTTTTGTACACGACTGGCAGGCCGAACCTTGGATAGAATGGCGTGATCGGCTACTGGATGTCTGAGTTGTGGCGGAGCGTAACCAAGAATAGCGTCTTCTGATCATGGTAGTCATGGGCGGCCGGCAATGCGCTGAACGGCAGCTTTGCGCCAGAAGCCGCCGTTCCATAAACGCTCATTACGCGAATTCGGCGCTTATCCTCTATTGTCGGTTCCTTTGGGGAAAAGCTCCTGCTTTGGGCTTCCCAGTCGGGCCGGTAGGGTTTCTGATGCTGCTGAGCACAGCATTTGTGAGGAACTCATGGGTGTAGAAATCACCTCTGTCGTAGAACTACCTGCGAACAGACGCCTTGAAGAAACGCACCGCGCCCGAATTAGGCGCGCTGCTGAATGTCTGACCTCACCCGCGCCGAGTTGCCTGATAGCGGTTCTTTCGCGTTTTTCCTTTGACGTGAAAACGCAGAATCACGTTGATGCCTTTTCGCCTACGAGAAAACAACATTTCGAGACAAATGCCGCGGCAAACCACGATGCCAGACGGCTTTTTGAGTTCTTGCAGCAGCCGTTTGTTACCGACTTTCTAACGGCGCACTCGCCACAGAGTGAGGGGTTAAGACATCAGTTCGAGCCGTTTTTGCTCCAAATTCTAGTCGCCACTCACGAAGCACGCAAAACCTTGCTCGATGAACATGGGAAGGTCCCATCCGGAGCAGGTAGGGCTCGTCTCCCCGGTGCCCTGCCGCCGGCTAGATATGTTTGCGCTGCGATCATTATGGAAGCGGCACAGTTCCTTGCAGAAAATGGATTCAGTACGCCTTCAAAGACCGCGCTCTATGACGCGGCAACGGAGCTGTGGACGTCACTTCTCCCCTTGGAAGGCTGGGGGAACACTAGGCGTTTCGGCTGGAAGAGCTATTTCGACGACAATGGCGACGATTCGCTGATCAGGTTGCGGCATGAGGTACGCCGGCAACTCGACATCGAGATGTCTTTGTTTTCTCTACGGAAATAATTCGCATCTAAACGCGCACATTATACTCGATTCCGGAAACAGCGATTTTTCTACAGTCTTGCGGTGAGTTGGAGCTCTCCGCGATGAACAAGCACAATCACGACAGCGCACGGTCAGGCGTAGATCCCGCTGTCGAAATTCCTCAAATTGCGTTGCAGTCGCCTGCGGATCTAAAGGCTCATCCGAGCAACGCCCGCAAGCATTCCCTTACCCAAATCAGGGCGATCGCCAAAAGCATTGACGCCTTCGGCTTCAATGCCCCTATCCTTGTGGATGGAGAGGGAAACGTTCTCGCAGGTCACGGCCGCCTTGAAGCCGCGAAACTCTTGGGTCTTTTGCAGGTCCCGGTCATTTTTCTGCATCACTTGTCAGAGGCGAAAGCCAAGGCCTATATGCTGGCCGACAACAAACTTACAGATCGGTCTACTTGGGACGACGCCACGCTAGCCGTCCAGCTTAAGGAACTTTCTGAGCTCGCCCTGAGCTTTGACATCGACGCGACGGGCTTCGAGCCTCCCGAGATTGATTTCCGGATCCAGTCACTCGAAGATCTCGATGCAATTGACCGGGGTGACGATTTTGAGCTTCCCACTGGTCCGTCAGTTTCCGCTTTAGGTGACATTTGGCAGCTGGGGGACCACCGTATCGCGTGCGGCAATGCTCTGGATCAGGCCGCCGTGTCCAACCTTTTCGTCGGCGAGAAGGCGGTCGCGGCGTTCACTGACCCTCCCTATAACGTTAAGATCGACGGACACGTTGGTGGCAAGGGGACCGTCCACCATCGCGATTTTCCGATGGCCACGGGGGAGATGTCTCAATCCGAATTCACCGCGTTTCTAACATCAAGCCTATCCGAGATCTGCCAGCACACCGTTCCCGGCGCCGTGATCTACGTCTGCATGGATTGGCGCCACATATCGGAAACGCTTGCCGCGGGACAGGCATCCGGCTGCGAGTTGCTGAACCTGTGTGTATGGGTCAAGAGCAACGGCGGCATGGGTTCGCTCTACAGGTCCCGACACGAACTGGTCTTTGTCTTCAGAAACGGACCGGAACAGCACCTCAACAATATTCAGCTTGGCAAGTTTGGGCGCTACCGGACCAACGTCTGGAACTACGCCGGTGGTAATTCTTTCGCGCGCAAAGGCTCAAAACGTAACCTCGAACTGCACCCCACGGTTAAGCCGCTCTTGATGGTGTCAGATGCCATTCAAGATTCGACTAACCGTGGCGACATCGTCTTTGACCCCTTCTTGGGCAGCGGAACGACACTCCTCGCCGCAGAGCGCGTGGGTCGTCGCTGCTTCGGTGTCGAACTCGACCCACTCTACGTCGATACGGCAGTTGAGCGCTGGCAGCACATGACCGGACGAAAGGCCCACAGCCAGTTCGGAGAGAGCTTCGATTTCGTGAAATCCAGGCGGGGCGCCGCAAATGACTGAAACAAAGCACGACGACCGTGCCGGCCCTCGTGCGCCAAAGAAGCGCAAAAAAGGCAATTCCCGCAAGGATCGGGCACGAAACAAGCCTGACGAGAGCCAGCTATCGGTGATCGAGCGGCTCCTTCGCGCGCCCGTGGCTGCCGTAAAGGATGGGCAGCCCGAAAGGATGCCTGCCCTGCAGGCAATCATGTTTCAGCTCGTGCAGAGGTCGCTCGCCGGAGACAAGAAGGCCGAGCGCACCCGACAAAAGTTCGAGGAGTTCGCAAAGCGGAACAGCGCCGCAGAACTGGAGGTCGTGTTCGTCGACAACGACTACACGACGGCCTTTGCAGCTTCGGGAGAGGTCGACAATGTCTGACTACGAGATCGGATACGGGAAACCGCCCAAGGCATCGCAATTCAAGTCCGGCGTCTCAGGTAACCCAAGAGGGCGGCCGAAATCCGAGCCGTCCGACTTGGCTCTGGTGATATTGGGCGTTCTTGAGTCCCCCATTCGTCACCGGGAGGGTGGAGAGGAAAAAACCACCCCGGCGTGGGAACTCAATCTGACAGCGCTTGTCCAAAGGGGAGTACGTGGTGACGTCGATGCCGCAATGACTGTGCTTAGGCTTTGGATTCGCGCCGAGCGTAGCAAGACTGGCAAGCAGCGCGTCGTCGTCGAGGACTGGCTGCCAGACTATCCCGGTCAGACCGCGGAGCAAAAAACGCGCGATTTTGCACGAAAGCGGAACGTTGCCCCGACTGAGTGGTGGTCCCAGCCTGCCGCGGACCGGCTTAGTAGAGATTGAGTACGCAGATGTCGAGAAGGATCCACACGTCGTCACAAAAACTATCGGTCGGAACGCTCCATGCCGGACAGGTGAAAGCCTTTCTGGCTCTTCGCGGCTCCCGCTTCAAAGCACTGCGGTGCGGCCGTCGTTTTGGTAAGACCGACTTGGCCAAAACCTGGATCAAGGAAGGACTTGTTCAGGGGTTCGAATGCGCTTGGTTCGCTCCACAGCATAAGACTTGGGCGGAGGTGTATTCGGAGACGACGTCGGCATTGGTCGGCATCATTGAGCATACCTCCAAGACGGCTGGCGAAATAAAACTAAAAACCGGCGGGAGACTGGACTTCTGGTCTTTGGAGAATGCGATCGCCGGTCGCGGTCGTCGCTATCATCGGATCGTCATGGACGAAGCCGCGTTCGCCAAGGACGGCGATAATAAGGCCGACGGCTCCGCCATGGAGATCTGGGAAAAGGCCATCAAGCCAACCCTTTACGACTATGGCGGTGAGGCTCTGGTTTGCTCGAACTCAGCCGGCAAGAATCCCGATAACTTCTTCTACAACATCTGCACGGATCCTCAGTACGGGTTTAGAGAATACCACGCTCGAACCATGGACAATCCCCTCCTGCCGAAACGCCTCCAGGACGAGGGCATCGAAGATTGGTCGGCGCGCAAGGAGCTATTTCAAGTCGACCTCATCAAGAACAACGATCCGCTCGTCTATGCTCAAGAGTATCTGGCGGAATTCGTAGATTGGTCGGGCGTCGCCTTCTTCAGCCGCGAGAAATTGCTCGAGCAGGGCCACCCTGTACCCTTCCCCGCCACCTGCGACGTCGTTTTTGCTGTCATTGATACAGCCTCAAAGACCGGCACCGAGCATGACGCGACCGCGGTCACATACTTCGCCCACAACGCCTATTCGGGAGGCTCCCCGCTCACCATCCTGGACTGGGATCTCATCCAAATCGAAGGGGCGACCCTAGAGACGTGGCTCCCCTCTGTCTTTCAGCGATTGGAAGAACTGGCCAGACTCTGCCGTGCACGAGGTGGATCTATCGGCGCTTTGATTGAAGACAAGAATTCCGGGACAATTCTTCTACAGCAGGCTCGCCGTCGAGGCTTGCCAGTAACAGATATCGATTCAAAGTTGACCGCACTGGGCAAGGACGAGCGCGCGATCTCGGTGTCCGGTTATGTGCACCAGGGAAAGGTGAAATATTCCGAACACGCATTTAACAAGGTTTCGGTCTACAAGAACAAGTCGCGCAATCACCTGCTCGATCAGGTGGAGAGCTTTCGCGTCGGCGACAAAGACAGCGATCGCGAAGACGATCTGCTCGACACCTTCTGTTATGGAGTTGCGGTCTCGCTCGGTGACAGTGAGGGCTTTTAGCCCTGCATATGTCATAACGCTAACCTGCTTCTCTCTGGTACTTTAATAGCGCCCAGTACTCAGGCTCTTCCATTGCCCCTCGCTCCGTTATGCTTTGTTCCAGCCGGCCAGCCTCGGGGGCGACGAAGGGATCGTCGGTATCGGTCCGCGATCCCGCAAACGCTCCGGAGACGAGAAAGACGTCTCCCGCACGCTTTGCGGCCAATACCTCCAAAATGTCTCCATTAGGAGAAGCCGTCAGGTGGATTGTAACGATATTTGAGCAGAGCGGCCTTACTGAGAACGTCACTCGCTTGCTGCTTGGGGTACCCACCTTCAGCATCCGCACGCTCCAATCGTCAATTTTGAAATTGCGATCTCGAGCGAGCTTGAGAATTGCTGCGTCTCGATCCCGCTTGGTCGCAGCCATCGCCTCTTCAATACGCTTTTCCAGTATCCCGTTCTTCTCGTCGCGAGCTTTTTTCATGTCAGCGGCGAGGCTAAAATATTTGGCGGATGCATTCGCGGTAATGTCACAGAAGCGCTGCTCTTGCTCTGGAATCCGCGATGGATTGACTGGCTGCGATGTGGCCCGCTTTTGGGCGCTGTCCGACGAGCCGGTGCCAGTCTGTGAGGCAACAAGCAAGCCGCTGGCAACCAACATAAGGCTCGGGGATGAGAAAAATCCGATCGCCGAAAGTGTCAGACCGCCGATGCCGGCTATGATGCCTGATGTGCTTCGGCTTCCTAACCCCACCATCAAGCCGATGAGGCTGAATAGCACTGCGAGCGGCACGAATACCAAGCCAAGCGTGAAGATGCCGAGAATGCCGAGACAGCAGCCAATTACGCCGAGGATCAAGCCCTGACTTCCTCTCCGTGGGCCGGGCGCACCAGTACGCGGCCTTGGCGGCTGCGACCCTTCGAACCCTGACAAAGGATTGGCCGCTGCCGGGTTTCTAACACCACATTCGGAGCAAAACACAGCCGCTCGGGTAACGGCCGCACCGCAGCTTCGACAATGATAACTAGCCAAATCCCCCTCCTTCTACCTCTGCGGGGATTCTGATAGCTCAGGAAACACGGATTATCCAGTTTTGGGATAATCCTCTTTCGGGATCAAATTGCCTGCCGCCGAATCTTTGGCCTGGCGGTGCATGCAGAAGTCCCTGAAATCGGCGGAATACGCCCGCTTAATTGCGCTACTTGTCGCAGTGCGAAAAGACGCTGGCGTTCGCCAGCATGCTTTGGCCAAAAAGCTCGGACGACCCCAGTCCTTCGTTGCAAAATATGAGGGTGGCGAGCGGCGCATCGATGTTGTTGAGTTCATCGCCATTGCTCGGGCCTTAGGCGCCGATCCGGTCAGGCTCTTCCGCGACTTTGCCGCCGGAAAGCCCGCTAAAACCGGGCGAAAAGCCGGCTAATCTGCCTTGTTATTGCCAACCGTGGTGCGTCGAATTCGCTCGACTTCTGCGGCCACCAGAGCGTCACTGTCCTCGTGAATTGGAGGACAAGATGGTCAAGCCGGTTTTCAACGATGCGGTTATCGCCTGCCTTGATGAGGTGCATTCGCGGCTATCCGAGGCCACCCAAATAGCGAAGGCCGCCCAGGCCTGCGCACGCGCCGGCAGCCTCTCTGAGGCGGTCACGGTTTCGATGGACATCGAGCAATTGATCTATGAAGCCGGGCGGCTTCACGACGCAGCCTCGCTATTGAACAGGCTGGCCCAGGACTGAGATTACTTCGGCTCCCTCACGCCCGGCTTCTAGAGCCGGGCTCGTGTCAGTGGCAGCACCCGATGCTGTCGTTGAAACGATGGAGAGCTAAATGGCCACCCACAAAGCCGAGACAAAATCAAAATCCTCGAAATCTAAGTCTCGGCAATCGGCCCCTAAAGTAGGGAAACCCGGCAAGACATCAGCGCCCACCAAGACTGCAGCCTCAAAGGCAAAGGACGCCTCAGCCGGTTCTTCCAAACAGGAAGCGGTGCTCGCCCTGCTGCGGCAGCCCAATGGCACGACAATCGATACAATCATGAAGGCGACCGATTGGCAGCAACACTCCGTGCGCGGGTTTTTTGCTGGAGTGGTGAAGAAGAAGCTTAAGTTGAATCTCACTTCGGAAAAGGTAGACAGCACGCGCGTTTACCGGATCGGCAAATCGGGCGCAGCCTCGTGAAATCCCAGAATGGGATGTTTGAGGCCGATCCAGCCGTCGAAGCGGAGCTGGATCGGCTACCGGCAATGCCAATTGTCGACCTCCGGAAGCGCTACCGCGAACTGTTCCGGACCGAACCACCGAAAGCTTTCGGCCCGGACTTGCTCCGGCGCAGTATTGCTCACGCGATTCAGGAGAAGGCCTACGGCGGCCTTCTCTCGCCTACACGGCGGTTGCTGGACCAACTGGTGAAAGCTGCTTCTGCCAAGCCCGCCGGCCGTCTGGAGCTGCCCCAGCGGATCAAACCGGGGTCCGAACTGGTGCGGACATGGAACCGTAGGACGTATCGGGTCACCGTGACGGCTGATGGCTTTCTCCATGCCGGTAAGACGTTCGCCAGCCTTTCCGAAATCGCCTCCACTATCACCGGCACAAAATGGAACGGCCCGAGGTTCTTCGGGCTGCGCTCAGCGCGTCAGGAGGCTCCCGATGGCAAATGACGCCAAGGTCCTTCGCTGCGCCATTTACACCCGGAAATCCACCGAGCACGGCCTTGAGCAAGAGTTCAACTCGCTGGATGCTCAACGCGAGGCCTGCGAAGCCTACATCAAGAGCCAAGCGTTTCAGGGGTGGACGGCCTTGCCCCAGCAATACAATGACCCGGCGTACTCTGGGGGCAACCTGGACCGCCCGGCCCTTAAACGGCTATTGGCCGACATAGACGCCGGCAAGATCGACGTGATCGTGGTCTACAAGATCGATCGCCTCACCCGCTCGCTCGCCGACTTTGCAAAGCTGGTCGAGGCCTTTGACGCCAGGTCAGTCTCGTTCGTCGCTGTTACCCAGCAGTTCAACACGACCACGTCCATGGGCAGGCTGACATTGAACGTACTGCTGTCATTTGCCCAGTTTGAGCGGGAGCTGTCGGCAGAGCGGGTCAGGGACAAGGTGGCTGCCAGCCGGCGCAAGGGGAAATGGACGGGCGGCACGGTGCCGCTTGGATACGTGACCAAAGACAAGAAGTTGGTCATCGACAAATCGGAAGCCGAGACGGTAAGAGCGGTTTTCAAGCTCTATTTGGAGCAAGGATCGTTCAGCAAACTTGTTGCAGAACTCGACCGCCGGAAGATTGTCACCAAACGACGCAACGTGAAGGTCGCAAAATACCGTGGCGGCATACCCTTCACCTATGGACCCCTCGCTCACTTCCTCAAGAACAGAATTTATATTGGGGAAACTCATTACGGGGGCAAATGGTTCAAGGGCGAGCATGAAGCCATCCTAGATGGATCGACCTTCGATCGCGTGCAGGAGTTGCTCAAATCCAACACCGTGAAGCGCAAGGTCGCGTTTTCTGAAAGCGGAGCCCTCCTCCAGGGCAAACTGTTTGACGACAAGGGCAATCGCATGGGGCCAAGCTTTTCAAGCAAGAACGGTGTTCGCTATCGCTTCTATATCAGCACGGCGTTGCGCGGGCGGAAGCATCAGGCAGGTTCTGTTGCGCGAATTTCAGCGACAGAGATTGAGGGTCTGGTCCAGACCGCCCTCAGCGAAAAGCTCCGGTTGCCAGCAGACAAGATACTTGAGCAGGTCGAAACAATCACCGTATCCAGCAACCGGATCCGGTTGGCGCTCAATCCGACGAGAGGCAAACAACGCTCAATTGATATTCCTTGGACTCCAAAGCCAAAGGGCTCGACGGAAATAAATACCCCACCGACCGCCAAGGTCGATGAAAAGCTCGTGAAATCGATTATCCGGGCTCATACGTGGCTCGACGACCTATCAAGCGGGCGCCAGGCATCCATCGAAGCGCTCGCCGCAGCAGCAGATCTCCATCCCAAGGTAATCCGGCAAGGGCTGCGGCTGGCGTTCCTGCCCCCTGACCTGACAATGGCAGCTTTGGACGGCGATGCGACGATTGAACTGAAGCAGATCCCAAAATCTCTGCCGCTGTCGTGGCGCGAGCAGCATCGATCGCTCGGCTGAAATTCGGCTATCGATTGTTATGGAATACTTGCAAGGTTCCGAGCGTCGGATTTCGATTCCGAGGGTCGGGAGTTCGAATCTCTCCGAGTGCGCCATCATAAGTGATTGGCAAATAATCAATTTTGCCCGTTATGGCTTCGTTCTATTGCCTGTTTTGGTGTTGCAAGACGTTGCAAGGGCATACTAACGTAATCAACGGCTTACCAACCTTTCCCAATCACTCCACGCAACACGGTCGCAACATGGCGTTTCATACTTTGTTCTAGCCTTAGAGTGACGGATGTCCCTTCGACTTGGCGAATGGGTCACTTGATTTGAGAGTCGTGAGGCAGGCATCGCCTCTAGCCGTCTCGATGGACGGTGCGCCCCGCTCGCCACGTTCCCAGCGCGCGTCGTTCTCGGCCGTCCGGTAAACTGTACGCGTTGCGGTAGGTCTCGGATGGCAAAGAAAATTAAGAAGGCTCCAGGCTGGTTGGGTTTGTCTGAAGACCGAACTTCGTTTGTCTACATCCCCGAACGGGCCGAAATAGTCAGACAGATCTTCGAGCTGAGCATTGCAGGCTTAGGCGGCTACACGATCGCAAAATTGCTGAATTCAAAGAAGGTTCCTGCATTTGGGACTTCAAAGCGTTGGGATCAATCGACGATCCACAACATGCTGAGCAGCAGGGCAACGATCGGTGAATATCAAAGGAAGCAAACTATAGAGGGCAAAGAGCATCCGGTTGGAGATCCGGAGCCTGGCTATTACCCACCCGTCATCCAGGAAAGTCTATTCCAAGCCGCGCAGGAGGCCCGCCAGCGAAATTTGGCAATCGGTCGAGGGCGCAAGGGTCGACTTATCACGAACCTCTTTGCCGGGCTTACTACGTGCGCCTATTGCAACAGCCCGGTGAAATTTCATAGCAACGGGAATTCTAAAAGCCTGATTTGCAAGTCGGTCGTAGAAAGGACCGGATGTATCAGATTTGGCTGGTCTTATGGTGATTTCGAGAATTCTTTTTTTGAATTCTTGAATTGTGGAGTTCTCCCCGGCTTCATCGAGCAGTTGGTCAAGCTGCGAAACAGCGAGCAGGAAAAATCGCAAGACGACATTTACACCACCCGAGCAGAAATTTCACGAATCGTTAAAGCGGGTATCTTGAAGTTGACGATCGCAACGGCAGGGGTCCCCCCACCGAGCAGTCAAACGAACGGATCCATACGGCGCGACCACCCCAATCGTTGTTTTACAGCGGTTTTTGCTGATGGTTCGTCGCGAGTTGGGTACCCGGTTGTTCTTCCGCAAGTAAAACCAAATCTCCACTTCAATTCTATCGAGCTTTCTAAATCTCTTCTTTTGACCCCGCGGCAAGGCGCGCTGACCACTCTTCTTGCTCAAGGAGATACTTTAACTATTGCCGCCGAAAAGTTGGGCATGACCTTGGCAACCGCGCGCTGGCATCTTCGGGAGATATTTAAAAAAACGAATACTCACTCTCAAGTTGATCTCGTACGCCTAGCCGAAACCACTTTCCCCCCCGAAGCTTCTTGAAGCGCAACGCAAAGCCCCCGGCAGTTTCCCGCCGGGGGCTCAGCTAGACGTTGATCAGACGAACTGGATTACCAGTTGCGCTGAGCGCGGAGCAGCACTTGGACGGTGTCCTGGTCCTTCAGCTCGTAGGTAGCTGCCGGCTTCGCGATAGCAGCCTGGGCCGCGGGAGCAATCAAGCCAACAAACTTCTGGTCGAGATGGGTATAGGTAACTTCGCCCGAGAACGTCAGGCCCTTCACAGGCGTCCAGCGGGTGACGACACCGAGCTGGGCGACGTTGAAGTCCGGGTTGCAGGTGGTGATACCCGCAGCGCCTACGAGGCCTGTGAGAGCGCCGCCGGGGCCGCAGAGCAGAGCAGTTCCGCCGTTACCATACTTAAGCTGGGCGTAAGCTCCGTAAAGCGACGAACTCCAGTAGGGATCCCAGTTATGGTTGAAGGCACCACGCATACCCCAGGTCTGAACCTTGGAAATGCCGGTTCCCAAACCGAAGATCCCGTCTGCTACCGCAGCGAGGCCAACGCTCTGGTAGGCGCCCGGCACGTTGGTGCTGCCGTACATCGCGAAGCCCTGCGGAGCAAGGTTCTGGAAGTTATAGCGGGTTGCGCCGTCGGTGTAGACCGCCTGGATGTTGATCGTGTCGCCAGGACCGGTCGGGATGTTCTTGATCTGCAACGAACCCTGGACAGCCCAGCCCCACGTGTCGCTGGGATGACCGGTGGGTTCAGTGGCACCGTAGTAAGCAGCGTGAATGTTATGCCCCACTGCCGACAACTGGACCATACCCCAAGCCTGGTCGGCCTTGAGCACGCCGATGATATCCGGAACCCTTGAGCCGCCGATATCGCTGGCGCCGTAGCCGCCACCTGCGAAGGCCGCGGGAGCGACGAGGCCTGCACTCGTGTTGATCACGTTGGCCTGAGAGTACTGGGTCTGATCCTGGAGCGACACGGTGCCCGAGATGCCGTTGCCGAACTGAGCGGTGTAGGTCAACTGGTTCACACCAGTGACCATGCCGCTGCCGCCGACGAGACCGTCGAAGTTGTTGCCCGGGTAGTTGTTCCAGGG